>CAZOIK010000405.1:0-13881 GCA_964579765.1 uncultured Bifidobacteriaceae bacterium | reverse complement strand
CCGATCGAGCGCGGAGTCGCTCGCGCAGGCCCACACCCCCGATGTGCGGAATCGCTGGATTCCTCTCGCTGAACGCTGAGCGGCCCGATCCGGCGCGGCTGTCGCGCATGGTCGCGACGCTGCGTCACCGCGGGCCCGACGATGCCGGCGAGTTCGTCGACGGCCCGGCGGCGCTCGGCGCGGCGCGGCTGAGCATCATCGACGTCGCCGGCGGTCATCAGCCGATTTCGATCGACGCCGGTGCCATCACGGTCGCGCAGAACGGCGAGATCTACAACTACGTCGAGCTGAAGGCCGAGCTCGAGCGCCTGGGCCGCACGTTCCATACCACGTGCGACACCGAGGTCATCGCGCACCTCTATGCGGTGCACGGCGTGGCCGCATTCGCCAGGATGCGCGGCATGTTCGCGGTGGCGATCTGGGATGCACGGAACCGCCGGCTGATCCTCGGGCGCGATCGCGTTGGCAAGAAGCCGCTGTACTTCACGAAGCGCGGCGGTGCACTGCTGTTCGGATCGGAGATGAAGGCCATTCTCGCCGCGCTCGACGAGCCGCCTGCCGTCGACGCCGGCGCATTGCTCGACTTCTTCACCTTCGGGTACGTCGCCGGCGAGCGCGCCATCTTCGAAGGCGTGTACCGCCTCGCGCCGGGCACGACACTGACGATCGACGCGGGCACCGGCGACGAGTTCCTCGATCGCTACTGGGCCTGGCCCGACGCCGCGGCCGACGATGCGATGCCGCGTGAAGAGGCGATCGAGCGGCTGCGCGCCGAAATGGACGAGGCCGTCCGCATCCGCATGCGATCGGATGTGCCGCTCGGCGCGTTCCTGAGCGGCGGCATGGACTCGGCGGCGGTACTCGCGCTGATGGCACAGCACTCGTCGCGCCCGGTCAAGACGTTCACCATTGGCTTCGGCGATCCGGCGTACGACGAGCTCGCCGACGCGCGATCCACGGCCGTGCACTTCGGCGCCGAGCATCACGAGCAGATCGTGACGCCCGACTGCGTCCGCGTCGCGGAGACGCTGGCGTACTACTACGACGAGCCGTTCGCCGACGCGTCCGCGATTCCGACGTTTCACGTCGCCGAGCTGGCGCGCAGGCACGTCACCGTCTGTCTGAGCGGCGACGGCGGCGACGAGCTCTTCGCCGGCTACACGCCCTACGCCGACGCGCTCGCCCGCGTGGCGCCAACAGGCATCGAGGCCCTGCGGTCGATGGTCGGCGTCGGCGCGAAGCTTGTGCCCGGGCACGCGCGCGGCAAGGGCCGGCTGACGATCATGTCGCACGGTCCCGAGGCGTGGTTCGTGTGGCGGCGCACCGTGTTTCCCGACTACCTGCTCGAAGCGGTCGTGCACGGCGATATCCGGAAGAGCGCGCGCGCCCTGCCCGAGCAGGAGGCCGTGGCCGAGGTGCGGCACGCGCACGGCACGCTGCTGGCGCGGCTGCAGCAGTGGGATCAGCGCCACTACCTGCCCGACGACATCCTCGTCAAGGTCGATCGCGCGACGATGGCGCATTCGCTCGAGGCGCGGTGTCCGCTGCTCGATCATCGCGTGATCGAGCTCGCCGCGACGCAGTCGTCGGCGCGGCACGGCGACTCGCGGACGACCAAGCGGCTGTTTCGCGACGTTATCCGCGTGTGGGTGCCGGAGGATGTGCTCGCGCGGCCCAAGCGCGGTTTCGGCGTGCCGCTCCGGCGCTGGTTCGCTGAGCAGCTGATCGGGTGGGCTCGCGACATCCTGCTCGATCCGCACACGGCGCAGCGCGGCTGGACGAACACCGCCGAAGTGCGCGCACTCCTGCGGCAGCACGAGGACGGATCGCGCGATCACGCCAAGCGCATCTGGGCGCTCGTCTCGCTCGAGCTCTGGGCGCGCCAGCACGTCGACGGCCAGGCGCGGATGCGGCAGACGCAGTGCGCGTAGTGATGGTGCTGCGGTGTCTCGGCATGATGCGCGGCGGCGGCGAGACGCGGCACATGGCGTGGATGCGCGAGCTGACCGAGATGGGCGTCGACGTCGAGGTCATCACCGGCGGACCGTTGTTCGGCGGCATGCGCCATCCGGTGACCGATCTGGCGTGCCGCGACACAACGGTGATCAAGTCGCCGTACATGCGCGACGTCGTCTACAAGATGCAGGGACGCCGCGGACTTGGCCGCCTCGGCGTCGCGATGCTTCACATCGACGAGGAGTGGTTCTGCAAGTTGGCGTGGCAGCACATCGCGAGCATCTCGTCTGGCCGCGCGGCGCGGCGCAAGCCCGACATCGTGCACGCCCATGCGCTCCATCAGGCGGCGAGGCTGAAGACCATCGACGTGCCGGTCGCGATCAATTTACCCGGAGAGCCGAATCCAAGGTATCGCGACGATTTGCGCGCGGCGGACGTGCTGCTCTCCGACGGCTGGGGCGCACGGACGCTGCCGTCGATCCTCGGCCGGCCGGTGCAGCACATCGTCAAGGGCGTCGATGCGGCGCACTTCTCGCCGCACGGTCCGGATGTGCGTGCCGAGCTCGGCGTGGGCGATGCGCCGATCGTGTTGAACGTCAGCCGGCTCGTGCCGATCAAGAACGTCGCGCTGTTTATGGACGCGATGGCCATGGTCCATGCAGAACGTCCTGACGCGCGTGCCCTCGTCGTGGGCGACGGGCCGCAGGAGGCGGCGCTGAAACAGCGGGCCGCTGCGCTCGGCGTAGGCGACGTCATTCGCTTTGCTGGTTACGTCGATCAGCGGGATCTGTCGCGCTGGTACCGTGCCGCGGACGTGTTCGTGCTGTCGTCGGACTTCGACAACTCGCCGAACGTCGTCCTCGAGGCGATGGCGTCGGGACTGCCCGTCGTCGCGACCGATGTCGGCGGCATCGCGGAGTTCGTCGATGCGCCGGGCGGCGGATCGCTCACTCCGAAGGGCGACGCAGAGGCCATGGCGCGGGAAATCTTGACGCTTCTGAACAGCGAGAGCCGGCGGCACGCGGCGGGCGCCTTCAATCGCGAGCGTGCGGCGACGAACTTCTCGTGGCGGGCGAGCGCCGAACAGTTGCTCGACGCCTACCGCGACGCGATCGCGCGGCACAGACGTGCGGCATGAAACTCGCGATACGAGACGACGACACGTGCTATTTCACGGATCCGTCCGAGCTCGAACGTGTCTATGACGACGTCTGGGATCGCGTGCCCGTGTGCCTCGCGACGGTACCGTTCGCGATCGGATATGAACGCGCCGGCATCCCGCGCGAGCACTGGTACGACGGCGAGCCGTTCGCACTCGAACGGAATTCAGGATTGACGGCGTTTCTCAAGTCGCTCGTGGCCAGCCGGCGCGCGACCATCGCGCTGCACGGGTACACGCACCAGGATTATCCGGACGGCTTCGAATTCCAGTCGGCGCCGGATCCCGAGCGGCGCGTCGCCGACGGACTCCGGTACCTGCGAGACACGCTCGGCGCGCGGCTGTCGATTTTCGTGCCGCCGCACAACGCGATGTCGAAGCGCGGCCTCGCGGCCGTCGGTGCCGCCGGGCTCGACATCCTGGGATCGTTTCTGTCGTTCCGTCCCTCGATGCGCCCGTGGGATTACATGACGCCGGCGAACTGGCTCCGCGTCGTGCAGTTCCGCCGCGCGACCCGGCGCACGAAGACCGATCGTCTGATTTATCCGTTTCCGCTGCGCTACGCCGACCATGCCGAGTTCGGCTGCCACAGCCTGATTCCCGGCACGACGCTCGACGAACTGACCGCGGCGTTCGACGAATCGCGCAACGCCGGCGGCGACTTCTGTCTCGCGACGCACTATTGGGAGGTCGATGCCGGCATGAAGAGCGTGCTGCTTCGCTTTCTCGACTACGCGGCTCGCGATCGCAACGTCAGGTTCGTCGCCGCTGAGGAACTGTTCGCGTGAGCTACGTGACGGAGTGGGGGCGCAAGGCCGCCGAGCTGTACGCGACCGACTACGCGCGCCGCTACCGTCAGCACGACGACGACCTGACGCGCGTGGAGGCGTATCGCGCGTTCCGAGACTGGCTGGGCGATGTGTGCGGGCAATTCCACACGCCGATCGACGTGCTGGATCTCGGCTGCGGCACCGGGCGTTATTTCGCGGCGCTCCGCCACGTGCGCGATCTGGTGGGCCTGGACGCCTCAGGGCCGATGCTGGCCGAAGCTGCGAATCCCATCGACGCGGATCGCATCATGGCCCGGACGATTCAGCTCGTCGAGGGCGACGCGCTGACGTACGAGTTCGCGCCGGCGAGCTTCGACCTGATCTACTCGATCGGCGTGCTGGCCGAACACACACCATTCGACGCGCGCATCGTCGCCAACGTGGAGCGGTGGCTCAGGCCGGGCGGACGGTTCGCGTTCACGACCGTCCATCCCGATTCGGCGTCGATCCCGAAGACCGTCGCGCGGAGAGCAGGAACGATGCTGCAGTCGGTCGCGGCGGGTCCGGCGCGGCGCTGGCTACGATCGAGGCTGACCGCCAGCGGGCAGTACGCGGACGAAGCGTTGATTCGCGAGCGCCTCGGCGA
Organism: uncultured Bifidobacteriaceae bacterium; assembly: GCA_964579765.1. Lineage (GTDB taxonomy): Bacteria > Acidobacteriota > Vicinamibacteria > Vicinamibacterales > CAVVIG01 > DATNBT01. Next base: position 9,350 of record CAZOIK010000405.1, on the reverse strand, counting down.
GCGCTTCACGATCGAAACGATGACGCGGCTGGAGTCCGAGGCGCACCTGCATTGCCTGTGCGTCGCACGAAAGACCGCGGAGACCGGACGGTGAGCTATCAGCGGGCGTCCGCGCTCGTCGTCGGCGGACTCGGGTTCATCGGCGGGCGGCTGTCGGGGGCGCTCGCCGACGCCGGCGCGCGCGTGACGATCGTCACGCCGTCTCGACAGAAGCACCACGAGTCGGCGATCGATCTGGAGGCACGCGGTGTGCGCGTGCTTGAGGGCGACGTCCGCAGCCGCGACGCGATGGATGCGAGCGTGCGTGGACAGGACGTCGTGTTCAATCTGGCGGGGCAGTCCGGCGCGGTCCGCAGCATGGAGGAGCCCTGGGACGATCTCGACGTCAACGCCCGCGGCATGCTGACCATCGTCGACGCCGTCCGCCGCGGCAGTCCGCGCGCGCGCGTCGTGTTTACCGGATCGCGGCTCGAGTACGGGCGCGTCGGGCCCGAGCCTGTCGCCGAGACGCACGAGCTGGATCCGCTGTGCGTCCACGCCGTCCACAAGCTCGTGGCCGAACAGTACCTGCGCCTCTACGAGCGGCTCTACGGTCTGTCGTACGCGGTCGCGCGAGTCACCAATCCATACGGGCCCGGTCAGCCGCGCACGCGCACGGCATACGGCGTCGTGAATCGGCTGATTCATCTCGCGCTCGCGGACGAGGCGCTGCCGATCTACGGGGACGGCCGCCAGCGGCGCGACTACATCTATATAGATGATGTCGTGGAGGCACTCCTCGCCCTCGGAGATCCGGAGCGTCAGCGCGGGGTGCACCGCGTCTACAACGTCGGCACGGGCATCGGCACGCCGATCGTCGAGATGGCCAGCGCGATTGTGGCCGCGGCCGGCGGCGGGCGCGTCGAGTTCGTCTCGTGGCCGCCGCTCGCGCAGCAGATCGAAACGGGCGACTTCGTCGCCGACGTTTCGCGCATCCAGGACGACCTCGGCTGGCGACCGGCCGTGACGCTCGACGAAGGGCTGAAGCGCACCGTGGCGTTCTATCGCGCGCACGTGGCGCAGTGACCGATGTCGGACCCGTTCGCGTCTGCTACATGGCCCACGCGTTCGCCGTCGGCGGCGCGGAGGAGATGGTGCTCAATCTCGTCCGCCATCTGCCGCCGCAGTTCGAGCCGTCGGTCTGCTGCATCCACGAGGCCGGACCCATCGGCGAAGAAATCCGGAAGACCGGCACGCACCTCAGCGTGCTCGGGCTCACGCCTGGCCTGCGGCGTCCGTGGGACGTCGGCGGCATCCGGCGCTATCTTCGCGACACGCGACCGGCGATCGTCCACACGTTCCTGCTCACGGCGAGTCTGTACGGACGGCTCGCGGCGATGCTCGAGCGAGTGCCGATCGTCATTGGCACCGAAGTGAACATCTACGAACGCAAGCGCGCCGCGCACGTGCTCGCCGAGCGCCTGCTGATGGCGGGGACCGATCGCGTCATCGTGTCGGCCAACTCCGTCCGCGATTTCTACGTGGATCAGGTGCACGCCGATCCGTCAAAGATCGACGTCGTCTACAACGCCGTGGACTGGACGTGCATCGAGCCGCGAGTGTCGCGCGAGCAGATGCGCTCGTCGCTCGGCCTGAATCCTGACGCGAGAGTCGCTGGCGTCATCGCGCGACTGACGGAGCAGAAGGGGCATCGCTTTCTCTTCCAGGCGATGACGACCCCCGCGCTCGGCGATCTGCAGCTCGTCGTCGTGGGCGATGGGGAACTGCGAGGGCCGCTCGAAGCGGAGGCGCAGGCGCTCGGCATCTTGGATCGCGTTCGGTTCCTCGGCGCGCGGCGCGATCTCGGCGACCTGCTCGCCGCGATGGACGTCTTCGTGATGCCGTCGCTCTGGGAGGGCCTGCCGCTATCGATGATTCTCGCGATGGGCGCGGCGATGCCGGTCGTCGCCACGGCTGTCGCCGGCATTCCCGAGATCGTCGTCGATGGCGAGACCGGATGGCTCGTGCCGGCAGGCAATGCGCTGGCGCTTGCGACCGCGCTCGCCGACGTGTTCGCCGATCGCGCGCGCGCTGCGCGCGTGGGGCGTGCCGCCCGCGACTTCGCGCTGCCGCGCTTCGGTGTCGACGGCTACGTGAACTCGATCGTCGGCATTTACGATCAGTTGCTGCGTGCGCACTCGGGCGTGGGCAGCTCAAATGTGGGGTCCGGCTTCAGCCGGACGACAGGCCATTGAAGCTCGGCATCGTCTATCACATGCCATTCTGGCGCACAGGCGACGGCACACTGCGCGAGGTGGAAGGCTCGTTCGCGCGCTACGTCGACTCACTCGCGCCGTACTTCGACGAGATCTCGCTGTGCGCGCCGTCGCTGATGCGGGCGTCCGGCGAGGGCACCGCGATTCGTGCCTCGAACGTGACGTTCGCGCCGCTGCCGGCCTTTGAAGGCCCGGCGCAGTTCTACCCGAGGCTGCCGGCTATGCTGCCGAAGCTCGCCACGTGGGTTCGCGGCCTCGACGTGCTGCACTGCCGCATTCCCACGCCCGCCGCGCCGTTCGCGTTTGCGTTCGCACGCGTCCTCGGCAAGCCGGCATTCGTGCTGGTCGTCGGCGACCTGCGGGCGCTGCTCCCGAGCATGCCGTACCGAGGCCTGAAGAAGATCGTGTGGCGTGCGTTCACCGAGTTCGAGGAGCTCGGGATGCAGTGGATGGCGGACCATTCGCTGGCGTTCGCGAACGGCGGCGCGTTGACGGAGAAGCATTCGCGGCCCAATCGTCCGGTCATCCAGACCACGACGACGACGATCAGCGCGTCGGACATCGCGACGCGGACGGACACGTGCGGGGCGAGGCCCGTGCGGCTGCTCACCGTGAGCCGTATCGATCCGCGCAAGGGGCTGCGCGTCCTGCCGGCGGCGATCGAAGGGCTCGTCGCGCGCGGCGTCGACGCGACAATCGACATCGTCGGGCCCTCGATCGGCCGGCCTGGAGACGAGGAGAAGGCCGCGATCCTGACGGACGCGGATGCGCGCGGCGTGGCGTCGCGCGTCCATGTGCCCGGCCCCGTGCCCCTCGATCAGCTGCTGCCGCTCTATCGCCGGTACGACATCTTCGTGCTGCCGACACTGCCGGGCGAAGGCATCCCGCGCGTGCTGCTCGAGTCGATGACGTCCGGGATGCCGGTCGTCACGACGCGCGTCAGCGGCATTCCGAGCCTCATCACGCACGAGGTGAACGGGCTGCTGATGGAGCAGTCGTCGGCGGACGCTGTCGCGGACGCGGTAATGCGCGTCGTGAACGATGCAGCGCTGCGGCAGCGTCTGATCGCGAACGGCTACGAGACGGCGCGGAGCCGGACGCTCGAGGCACAGGCGGCCAAGATGATGGCCCTCGTGTCGCAGGAACTCCACATCGGGCTGAAGTCGGCTTCGGATGTGGTCTCCGCCTTCAGGCGGACGAGCGCATGAAGCGCGTCTGCTTCGTCCTTCCGTCGCTCGCCGGCGGCGGTGCCGAACGCGTGGCCGTGCAGGTCCTCTCCGCGCTGGACGAGCGGCGGTGGGACCGATCGATGTATCTGTTCAAGCGCGAAGGGCCGTACCTGGCGGACGTGCCGGCGAGCGTGCATCTCGCATCGTCGGCCGCCGCCTCGCGCGTCCGACGGCTGCTCGAGCTGCGCCGGTACATCCGGGACACGCGCCCGGATCTCGTCGTGTCGTTCCTGAGCTATTTCACCGTGCTCGCGGCCGCGAAGGCCGCCGGCGTCGGCGCGCGTGTCGTCTTCGTCCTCGGGACGCCGATGTCCGCGTTTCTCGCCGACAGCGACTATCACTGGAAGACGCCCAGCCACCGGGCGGTGTTCGCGATGATCACGCGCGCGGGCTACAACCTCGCGGACGCGATCGCGACGACATCCGAGGGCGTCTCCGAGGATCTGACGCGGCACTTCGGCGTGCGGGCGAGCGCGATCAAGGTCGTACACAATCCGATCGATTTCGCCGCGATGGGCGATGCCGTCGCCGAGCCGCTCGACGCGTCGGACGCCCGCGACTGGCGGCATCCGGCGATCGTGTCGGCCGGTCGTCTTGCCGAGGCCAAGAACTTCCCCCTGCTCATCGAGGCGATGGCGCTCGTGCGGCGGCGCATCCCGGCGGCGCGGCTGTTCATCCTCGGCCAGGGCGATCAGGAGCCGCAGCTGCGCGCGCAGATCGAGGCGCTCGGGCTGGCCGACGCGGTGCGGCTGTGCGGTTTTCAGCGCAACCCGTGGAAGTACATCGCGCGTGCGGACGTGTTCGCGCTGACGTCGCGCTACGAGGGATTCGGCAACGTGCTCATCGAGGCGATGGCGTGCGGCGTGCCAGTGGTCGTCACGCGGTCGCCCGGTCCGCTGGAAGTGGTGCGCGACAACATCGATGGCGTGATCGTGCCAGAACACACGCCTGCGGCCGTCGCGGACGCCCTCGAATCGATGCTGGCCGATCAGCCGCGCCGCGCGTCGATGGCAGCGGCGGCGAAGGACGCGTCGCAGCGGTTTGCGCTGCCGTCGATCGCCGGACAGTACGACGCGTGGTTCTCGGAGCTGGTGGCGTGACGCGCTGGGCGGTCGCGGCAGGCATGGGCGTGGCGATTGGCGCCGTGTACGTGCTGTCGCCGCTGTCCGTCTGGTTCGTCGTCGCGATGTGGGCGCTGCACCGCTACGCGACATCCGGACTCGACGCCGACGAGCGGCGCTGGATGACGGCGCTGCTTGCGGCGGCGGTCGTGCTGCGCGTGATTCCGATCGCCGTCCTGTTCGCGACGACGAATCATGCACGCGTGCCGTTTGGTGTCTTCTTCGGCGACGAGGAGTTCTACATCAGGCGTTCGATCTGGCTGCGCAACGTCGCGTTGCACGTGCCGATTCACTCCGCGGATCTGATCTATGCCTTCGACGAGTCCGGGCAGACCAGCCATCTCTACGTGCTCGCGTTCCTCCAGGCACTCGTGGGGCCGTCGCCGTACGGCGTGCACTTGTCAGGTGTGGCGATGTACCTGTTTGGCACGGTCACGCTCTTCCGCCTCGTACGGAAGCCGTTCGGGCGCGCCCCGGCGTTTCTGTCGCTGATGGTGCTGTGCTTCCTTCCAAGCCTGTTCGCGTGGTCGATCTCCGTCTTGAAGGAGCCCCTGTACTTCCTGCTGACGGTGTTGTCCATTTCGATGTCGCTGGCGATCATGCGGGCGCGCGTATGGTGGAGGCGCATCGCAGCGGCTCTCGCGCTCGTCGGTCTGGTCGCGGCGCTCGCGACCGTGCGTGAAGGCGGCGCGGCGCTGACCGGCGGAGGCATCGCCATCGGCCTGACCGTCGCGTGGCTGGTGCGGCGTCCGCGCGCGCTCGTCGCGCTCCTCATCGCGCTGCCCATCGTGACCGGTGCGCTGCTCAGCCGTCCCACAGGGCAGATCCGGGCGTATGAGTTCGTGCAGATGGCCGCACGCCAGCACTGGGGCCATGTCCAGACCGCGGGATGGACCTACAGGCTGCTGGACGAGCACTACTATCACGACATCAGCTCGATCGATGGACTGGAGTTCCGTGACGCCGCGCGGTTCGTCGTTCGCGCGATCGAGCGGTACGTCACCGTGCCCTGGCCGTGGGAGGCGCAGTCGACCGCGGCGCTCGTGTACATGCCCGAGCAGATCGTCTGGTACCTCATGATCGCGATGCTGCCGGTCGGCATCTTCTTCTCGTTCCGCAGGGATCCCCTGCTGGCCGGGCTCCTGATCGGAGTCGGCGCGGTCGCCGCGCTTGCGATTGCGCTGCTCAACGGCAACGTCGGCACGCTCGTCCGGCTTCGCGTGCTGGCCATTCCGTACTTCGCCACGCTCAGCGCCGTAGGCGTGTGCGAACTGCTCTCGCTCGCCGCGCGCCGCGCAGACGGGCCGGTGTTCCAGAAGGCTGAACCCATATGGCATTGATTGACGAGCGTGGGCGGGTGGCCGGACGTGTCAATCTGATTGACGGCGTCGTCGCGTTTCTGATCCTCGTGCTGATCCCCATGGCGTTCGGGGCGTATCTGCTGTTCCGCACGCCTCCGGCGACGCTGACGGGGATCAATCCTCCCAGGCTGTATCAGGGCGCGAATCTCCGCATTGAGGTGCAGGGCGAGAACCTTCGGCCGTTCATGCGCGTGCGCTTCAACATGCTGCAGGGGCGGACGTTCGAAATCGGTGGAACGCGGGGCGCGATGGTCGACCTGCCGGATCTCGCCCCCGGCGTGTACGACGTCGTCCTCTACGACTACATGCAGGAGGTCAGCCGCCTGCCGAAGGCGCTGACCATCCTTCCGCTCGCTCCCGTGCCGGCGGTGGAGATGCAGGTCGCCGGCGCGTTCAAGGGGGTGTCGCCGGATCGCCTGCAGAAGCTGAAAGTGGGGAGCGCGTTTCCGCCGACCGGCGTGCCGACCGCGGAGATCGTCGCACTCGGCGCGGCCGCGCCGAGCGCGATCATGCTCAAAGCCGGTACGACAGCGCTGCGGGTGCCGATCCTCGGCCAGACCGATCTTCCGGCGACGCTGAAGGTGCACTGCTTCGTCGTCACCAACGCCGACGGATCGCTCAAGTGCGCGGTGCAGGGGCCGGTGCAGCAGGCGGACGTCGCTCCCGGGTCGACGCTGTCGCTGGCGGGACCCGATGGATGGATGACCTTCCAGATCGACGCGGTCGAATCGGGGAACAAGTGATGTCCTGGTGGCTGTTCACGCGGAGCGCGATCGAAGCGCTGACGGAGCCGGCGGACGTCGACGCGTGCGATTTCGCTGTGCAGGACCTCGCGCGCGACAGCGCCCTCGGATCGGCCGTGCGCGGCGCGGGCGGGATCGCCGAACGCGCGTGGACGGCCTCGCGTGCGCGCGGCGCGGTCTGGGCGATCGCGCGGACGCTCACCCCTGAGCCGGCGGCCGCCGCGTGGCGCGTTCGCGGCTGGATGGCCGTGAGCGCCGGCGTCACGATCCTCATGCTGAACGCATCGAAGCCCGTTCCTGTCGGTCCGTTGAGCTCGCTCGTCCCCTCGCTAGTGATCGCCGCCGGGGCGCTGACGATGCTGCTGGCCGCACCGCTGGCGCGCGCGGCCGCCGATCGCGGTGACAAGGTCTCATGAAGCTACGATTGCTCGATATCCTCGCGTGCCCGTGGTGCGGACAGCCGTTCGAGGCACGCTCGTACGATTCGCCGCAGAACGCCGATGAGATCGTCGCGGGCGTCCTCGTGTCCGGATGCGGGCGGCGATTTCCGATCGTCCGCGGCATCCCGCGCATCCTCGAGAACGCGACGGAGCTGTTTCCGGACTTCGTGCGCGCCCACGCGGCCGACTTCCCGAACGCGTCGACGGCGCCGGCCAAGAAGGATAGGACCGACGCCGCCATCGAGAAAACGCGGAAGAGCTTCGGCTACCAGTGGACGTTCTTCCGCGAGATGGTCATCGACTTCCGCGACAACTTCTTCTATTACATTCGCCCGCTCGAGGAGTCGTTCTTCACGGGCAAGCTCGGCCTCGACATGGGCTGCGGCTTCGGCCGCCACATCTACAACGCGGCGGTGTTCGGCGCCGAAATGGTCGGCGTCGATCTCAGCGACGCGATTGAGTCGACCGCCGAGAACACGCGCGAGCTCCCGAACGTCCACCTCGTCCAGGCCGACGTCTACCACCTGCCGTTCAAGCCGGGCGCGTTCGACTTCGCGTACAGCATCGGCGTGCTGCACCATCTGCCGGATCCCGAACGCGGCTATCAGAGCCTGCTGCCGATCGTGAAGTCGAAGGGATCGGTTTTCATCTGGGTCTACAGCAAGAAGCGCGCGGTCATGAACGCCCTGCTCGAGGCCGCGCGCGCGATCACGACGCGTGTGCCGCCGGGCGCGCAGAAGGCGCTGTCGTATGTCTCCGCGGCGATCGACTGGTGCCTGTTCATCGAGCCGTACCGCATCGCCTCGAAGATTCCCGGGGTCGGCACGCTCGTGCGCAGGCTGCCGCTGCCGCGGCTGCGCGTCTACACGCGGTATCCGTTTCAGGTCGTCTACGCCGACTGGTTCGACCGCTACGCCGCGCCGATCCGCTTCTACTACGACGAGAACGACCTGTCCGGCTGGGTGAGCCGCGCCAGGCTGACGCACACGTCCATCTCGCCGACCGGCCTGTTCGGCTGGCGCGCCTACGGAGAGCGTGAGTAGCAGGGCGCTGCGGCTGCTGGCGCTGTCGCCGGTGCCGGCCGAAGGCGCGGGCTGCCGTTTCCGCGTCATGCAGTACGTGCCGGCGCTCGAGCGCGCGGGATTCTCGGTGACGGTCGCGCCCTTCTTCGATGCGGCGTTCTTCGATCTCGTCTATCGTCCTGGCCGTTACGTTGAGAAGTTCGCCGCGTTCGTGCGCCAGTCGATCGCGCGCGTGAAGCTGCTGCTGTCGTGCGGCCGGTACGACGCGTTCTTCGTCTACCGCGAAGCCTATCCGTTCGGGCCGCCGTGGTTCGAAGCCGCGCTGTCGCGATCGGGCCGGCCGATCATCTACGACTTCGACGACGCGATCTTCCTGACGAACAGCAGCGAAGCGAACCGCTTCGCCGCGGCGCTGAAGCATCCGCAGAAGGTCGCGGCGATCCTCCGGCGCAGCGCGCTCGTGCTGGCCGGCAACGACTACCTCGCGGACTACGCGCGCGCCTACAACCACTCGGTCGCCGTGCTGCCGACCTGCGTCGACACGAACGTGTTCGTGCCGCGACGGACGCCGCGGCCGGACGGGGCGCCGCTCGTCATCGGCTGGATCGGCACGCCGACGACGGCGACGTATCTGAAGTCGCTGTCTCCTGTCTTCGAGCGGCTCGCGCCGCGACACCGCTTCGAGGTCCGCGTCAGCGGCAGCGGCGAGCCGATTGAGTTTCCCGGCCTGAAGACGACGAACGAGCGATGGTCGCTCGCGCGCGAGGTCGAGCTGTTCAACACGTGCGACGTCGGCGTCTACCCGCTCAGAGACGACGAGTGGGAGCGAGGGAAGTGCGGGTTCAAGGCGATTCAGTTCATGGCGTGCGGCGTACCCGTTGTCGCCGCCGCGGTCGGCGTGAACCGGGAGATCATCCAGGACGGCGTCAACGGATTTCTCGCGTCGAGCGAGCGGGAGTGGACGGAGAAGATCGGGCGTGTGCTCGACGACGCGGAGCTGCGGCAGCGGCTTGGCGCCGCGGGCCGGCGCACGATTGAGGAGAAGTATTCACTGGCCGTCAACGCGCCCAGGCTCGCGGCGATGCTCCGGGACGTCGTTGATCAGCACCGGGGCGCAGGGGCCCCCGGAAGAAGAGAGTCGGCCGCATGAATTTTGCGATGACCGGCGTCGCGGGCTTC
>CAZOIK010000404.1:0-1524 GCA_964579765.1 uncultured Bifidobacteriaceae bacterium | reverse complement strand
CGGACCAGCGCGGATCGGCACGCTCTTCGGCGCGGCCGCACTCGCCAACATGGTGTGGCATCCGACAGCCGGACGCGCGGCCGACAGGTGGGGCGCGAAGCGTGTGACGATCGCCGGGCTGCTGGCCATGGCCGTCGCGCTGCCGTTCACGGCTCGCGCGTGGAGCTACCAGTCGGCGATCGCGCTCGCGATCGCGCAGGCGGCGACGTTCGCGCTCATGGCGACGCCGTCGCTGACGTACATGGCCGAGGCGACGTCTGACGCGCACGCCGGGTCGTTCGGAACGGCGTACGGGCTGTACAACATGCTGTGGGGCGTGGGCCTGCTCGCCGGTCCGGCGGCGGGCGGATGGCTGTTCGAGCGGCTGCGGTTCCCGTCGCTCGCGCTGCTCTGGTCGTCGGTGGTGGTCGTGCTTACGTTGACGACGACATTTTCTCGATCCTCTTCCACTGCGCGTCGGTGACCGGCATCACCGACAGCCGCGAGATCCGGACCAGATCGAAGTCCTTGAAGAACGGATCCGCCTTGATCTCGGCGAGCGTCACCGGCCGCGTCAGCTTCTTCACGGGCACGACGTCCACGACGTGCGCCTTGCCCGTCTTGTCGCCGGGATCCGGGTACGCGTCTCGCGCTGCCCGCGCGATGCCGACGACGGCTCTCTCGTCGCCGGTGTGGTAATAGAAGATCGCGTCGCCTTTCTTCACCGATCGGAGGTTCCGCTGCGCAACCGGATTTCTGACGCCGCTCCAGACCGTCTTCGTGTCTTTCACGAACGCGTCGTAGCTATAGTGTGACGGTTCTTCCTTAAAGAGCCAGTTCATGCTGCGGGATCGTATCAGACCAGGCGTCCGCATTCTGTTCGTCGGCATCAACCCCGGCATGCGGTCCGACGCAATCGGCCACCACTTCGCGGGCTACTCGAATCGCTTCTGGAAACTGCTGCACGAGTCGCGGCTCGTGCCCGAGCCGATTCGCGCCGAAGACGACGACCGGCTGCCGGAGTGGGGCCTCGGCATCACCAATCTCGTCGCGCGGGCGACGCCGGGCATCGACGCGCTCCGGCGCGACGAGTACCTGGCGGGCAGCGCGATTCTGCGGAAGAAGATCGCCCGCTTCACGCCGCCCATCGTCGCGCTCGTCGGCGTCACCGTGTTTCGCCATCTGTTCGGACTGCGGAGCGGCGAACCCGTCAGGCTCGGCCTTCAGCGCGTCCGCCTCGGCGGCTCGCGTGTGTTCGTGCTGCCCAATCCGAGCGGCCGGAACGCCAACTTCTCGCACGCCGAGATGCTCGCGGCCTTCCGTGCGCTGCGCCGCGCCGCTCGAGCCGAGAAGTGACACCTGCTGTACGAGATGCGCGTATGTCGGCAGGTGGGCTCCGCCAGTCGGCCACGCGGGCGCGACGACCGGCAGCAGGGCGCCGCGGGCCGGCAGCAGGGCGCCGTGGACCGGCAGCAGGGCGCCGCGGACCGGCAGCAAGGCGCCGTGGACCGGCAGCAGGGCGCCGCGGACCGGCAGCACGGCGCC
>CAZOIK010000403.1:0-6125 GCA_964579765.1 uncultured Bifidobacteriaceae bacterium | reverse complement strand
CATCGCCGCGATTTCGTCGGCCTGCTGCCGCACGCCGTCCGTGGTCAGCGTGCGCGACGCGGCCGCGTGCGGGGAGTGATCGGTGATCGCGAGGTACTCGTAGCCGAGGGCGTGGCAGGTCTCGACCATCGCCTCGACCGTGTCGCGGCCGTCGCTCCACGCGGTGTGCATGTGCAGATCGCCGCGGATGTGCGCACGCGAGACGAGCATCGGCAGCCGATCCTCGCGCGCCGCGGCGATGTCGTCGGCGCCGTCGCGGATCTCGGCGGGAATGAACGGCAGGCCGAGCCGCTCGAACACCTCTTCTTCGGAGGCGGCGCGCTCGAGATCCACGCCCTTCTGACGCGCGAGCCGCGCGAGCGCGGTGACGTGCGCCGCGGATCCCGTCAGCTGCCAGAGCGCGGTGCCGGCGGCCGCGCGCTCGGGAAACCGCACGCCGAGCTGCGCCCGATCGAAGAGCAGGTAGATCCGGCGCGCGCTCCGATGCAGGACGCGCCCCGCGTCGGGGTGGCGGCTCAGCGTCTCGATGAGCGGCGCGGGATCGGCGGCGCTCGCGACGACCTCGAGATCGCCGACCGTGTCCTGCCCGCGCCGCAGCGATCCGGCCGGCAGCGCCCAGTCCACCCCCGGCGCGCCGCGCAGCATGGCGACGATGGGATCGACGATGCCGATCGCGCGGCCGAGAGGAATGCGCGGGATGGCCGTGCGCAGCGACGGCAGCGCCGCGGCAATGGCCTTCTCGGTTGGCTCGTCCATGCCCGGGACGCCGCGGAGCCGTCCGTCTTCGAGCGCCACGCCGATGTCGGACGCGGACGTCGCGCCGAGCGCCCGGTGGATCGAGGCCAGCTGCGGCAGTGTCACGGCGCCCGACTCGAAGAGCCATCGCAGATCGGCCGGCAGATCCGCGAGCGCCGACTCCATCAGCACCCAGGCGCCGGCGTCATACATGTGCTGCAGGCGTTGAAGGAGCAGCGGATCGCCCGGGAATGGCGTCTGGGGATCGACGATGGGGCCGAGATCGAGATCGGACTCGATGCCGCGCGCGCGCACGAGCGCGACGCCCTCGCGCAGCATCGCGGCGTCGGCGGCATCGCCGCGAATCTCCGCGACCAGCGACAGCTGTTCGAGCGTCTGATCGAGAGGGACTCCTGAATCGACAGGAATCGGAGCGCTAGCCTTTCAGCGCGCCGGGTTCGGGCGGGGCCTGCTTCGGCGCTTCTTTCACTTCGGTCGGCAGCTTGGCCTCGAGCCATTCGACGATGCCGCCCTTGAGGGCCGCGGCGCGATACCCCCGGCGGATCAGATCGGCTGCGACGCGCGAGCTCGCGAGCTCGTTGGGGTCGGAGTCGTACACGACCACGGTGCGATCGCGCGGAATCGACGCCAGCGACGCGTCATCCGTGTAGCGGACGGCGCCGGGCAGCCGCACGGTGCTGTGCTCGTAGGGATACTTCAGCCGCGCGTCCACCACGACGGGAGCGCTGGCGCTATCGAGTTGTTGCTTGAGGTCTTCCTTGCTGATGCGGGGAGCCGCCACGGACAGCTATTGTCCCCGGGCGGTACGAGCAGTGTCAAATCTGTGCAGCGGTGGGACGGCGTGCGCGGCCGGCTGGGGCGTTCTGAGCGGCGGCAGCTTGTGTTGCAGCGCCCACCCCTGCGACCGCCGCCCGCAGTGCACGCAGCGCAGGAAGATGGCGTCCGGCTCGCACGACACGCCGAACTCGTGACGTCCCGACAGATAGCAGCTGAGCCAGTTCCACATGACAGGCGCCTGTTGCCCCTTGTTTCGGGCGCTCACCCGACGCTGAATAGCCCCCGAATTGCTCGTCCCGCTCCCGGAACGCGGCCCGTCAGGCCCGCTCCCGCAGGGCAGGCGTGCAGGCCCTCCAGGAGTCTGGTGTTAAGGCCCGGCTTCGTAAGAACATAGGGGCGTGGCCAGAGAGCTCGAGCTCGGCGGACGGCGCTTCTGGATCATCTCCGACCCTGATGGCACCGGGTGGAAGGCCAAGGTCGTCGAGCTGCGCGAAGGCGGCGAGTCCGATGACATCGGCATCGACGCCTCGGCCGCAACCCGCACGGCGGCCGACGCCGCCGCCGAACGCAAGCTCCGCCGCCTGCTCGGCCTGCCGACCGCTGATTGACGGCCGCCTGAAGCGTTTCCGGTGTCCGTGCAGTGCGGCCTTTAAGTCCGCTGTCAGGCAGGCCTGAAGGCCCGCACGACTGGGACTGGAGACTGGGGACTGGGGACTGGGGACTGGAGACTAAGCCAGCCCGCCGTCAATGCGTCATCGAGTAGATGATCGCGTTCACGCCGAACGCATAGCCGTCGGGAGCAAACTTCAGGAAGTACCGGTGATCGTCGCCTTCACGCTCGAAGGCGTCGCCGAAATCCGTGTTGTGCGTCATGAGCACCATGATCCGGCTCGGATCGTCCGGATCGAAGATCGCGCGGACGTGCGGCACGGCGCTGTCGCGGCCACGTTCTGACGTCTGACCGCTGTACGCCCAGAAATTGATCGAGGGGATTTGCGGGATGTGCTGCATGTCGTAGAGCACATGAAACAGCTCGTGGTCGAGCGGGACGTCCACGATCGGATAGCGTTCCGGGGGAAACGCTTTGCCGATCTGGCTCCTCCACCATTCAAACGCGTACTCGCCCCAGAAGTCGTCGGCCCACAGAAATCCGCCCTTGCTCGCGTAGTCGTGCAGCGCCTTCGCTTCGTCGTCGTCGAAGTACGCGCCGCCGGGTTCCGTCATCATCGTGAACGGACATTTGTAGAGGAGCGGATCCGTCAGCCGGAGAACGACGTGGTTATACCCGTCGCGCTCGTCGCGCGTGACGGGCGTCGTGGACAACTCCGAGAGACGGAACGTCAGGTTGATGTCGGCGCGCGGATAATCGACGCCCCAGCCGCCGCCGTCGCCTTGGGGCGCGTTCGCGAAGACGATGCGGCAGAAGAGGAACGCGCCGTTGTAGTCGGCGGCCGTCATCATCTTCGGCGCGGGGCCGCGACGGAATCCGAATCCGCCGAACCCGCGCCGACGTTGTGCCGTGGCGACACCGGCGGCCGCGAGGGCCGCGATCGCGAACGCCACGACGAGCCGGCGCCGGACTGTCACCGGCCTAGTCTACGTCAGGGCGTGTGCGACTCGAACAGCTCATTCAGCCTGGTCGCCTGGACGATTTCCGCTGACGCGGGCGCGGCGAAGTCGTTGACGTGCCGTGCGCCTTCGAGCTGCACGACGACGTCGGTGAAGGCGCGCGCATCGGCCATGGCGCCGCGCTGCAGCACGGCCGGTTCGACGGCGTCCCAGGCGGCGCGGAGATCGGTGGTCGTCTTGCGCAGATTCGCCAGCCGTCCGCGCCTGACGCCGATCTCGAGCTGACGGCCGTAGTACGGGAGCGTCGCGACCTCGAACGGCACGTGGACGACGAAGCCGTCCGAGATTTGCGCGACGAGCCTCGTCACGTGGTTCGCGTCGCTCATCACGGCCACCGTCCGATGCGCGCGCACCTCCCGGCGCAGCGCGGTCACGCGTCCGCGCAGCTGGCCGACGACGTCGGGATACGGCGTCTCACGCGGGAGGATCGACAGCGCCTCGCCGATGTCCGCGAGCGGCGCAGACGTCACGGACCAGTTCCCGTGCTTCGCCGCGTCATACACGACGATCGCCGAGTCGCGGATCCGTTTGAGCGCAAGCGGCGCATCCTGCGCGTGCGCGATTGGCGCCACCGCGACGAGCGATGCCGCCACGACGACAACCTCGAGCGTGCGGCGGCCAACGTCGTGGATAGAGAAGGACATGTCCCATGGAGGTGCAAGCCGAATGCCGCTGCCTTTGTTGTCGAGATCGGGACAGATATACTGAGCGGCGCTTCAGTGTGGCTCACCACGGCGGCGGCGCTCTCACGCGTCGTCAATATCGCGGATCTCCGAGAACGCGCGCGGCGTCGCCTGCCGGGCGCGGTCTTCGCGTACATCGACGGGGGTGCCGAAGACGAGATCACACTCGAGGCCAATTCACGCGCCTTTCATGAGGTGACGTTTCGGCCGCGGCAATGTGTGCCGGTGCCGCAGTGCGAGCTCCAGACGGCAATCGCTGGCACGTCGTATCCGTTGCCGTTCGTGCTGGCCCCCGTCGGGTTTTCGCGGATGTTCTATCCCGACGGCGACGTCGAGGCCGCGCGAGCCGCCGGCGCCGCAGGGATCCCATTCACGCTGTCCACGTTCTCGGCCACGCGGCTCGAGCATGTTCGCGCGGCCACCGACGGCCCACTCTGGTATCAGCTGTACACGCCTGGAGGAAGAGCCGTGGCGGAAGCCGCCATGGGACGCGCGCGCGCCGCAGGCTACTCGGCGCTCGTCGTCACGATCGACACGCCGGTCGCCGGGATGCGGGAGCGGGACTACCGACACGGCGTCGGAGTGTTATTGCGGGGGAAGCTCTGGCCGAGCGTGCCGCATGTCTGGCAGTTTGCGACGCGGCCCGGATGGCTCGCCGGCTACCTGGCCGACGGCGCGCCGCGCGTGTTTCCCAACGTCGAATTGCCGGGCCTGGGGCCCATGCCGTGCCGTGACGTGAGCGTGCTGCTCGAGAAGACCGTGATCACGTGGCAGGACTTCCGCTGGATTCGCGACGCGTGGGGCGGGCCGATCATCGTGAAGGGCGTGCACACCGCCGATGACGCCCGCCGCGCGGTTGACGCCGGAGCGACTGCGCTCGTCGTGTCGAACCATGGCGGACGCCAGCTCGACGGCGTGCCGGCGAGCCTGCATGTCCTGCCGGAGGTCGTGGCCGCGGTGGGTGCTCGGGTGGACGTGTTGATGGACGGCGGCATCCGCCGCGGCGGCGACATCGTGAAAGCGATCTGCCTCGGTGCCCGCGGCGTCATGATCGGGCGCGCGTACGCGTGGGCGCTCGGCGCCGCCGGTGGCCGCGGCGTGACGCGCGCGATTGACATCCTGCGTGCCGATCTCGTGCGCACGATGCGCTTGCTGGGGTGCCCGTCAATCGCGCAACTCGACGAGTCGTATGTCAACGCGCCGATGAAGTGACGACGACGCTCGCTTACAGGTATTTGAGAATCGCTCCCTCGAAGTAGATGATCAGCCCCATCAGCACCATCGTCTGCAGGATGACGGGGGTCATCTCTTTGATCCACTGAACCGGCGTGTAGCGTTCGTCCACGTCCCGCTGGATGAACGCGTAGGCGACGACCGACTGCGCGCAGCCGATGTGCGTCCAGCAGCCGCCGAGCGCGTACCCCGCGATCTGCGCCATCGCGAAGAACTTCAGGACGTTGAGGCCGAGGCCGTGGAGCCCGCGCGACGCGAAGTCGGCGACGATGTTGTTGTCGAGAATCGCGGACAGCACGGTGCTGCCGAGGAACTGCGCGAAGGCGACGTGGGAGTGCCCGAGGACGTCGATGCCGCGCACGACCACCGTCTGCATGACGTCGAAGAAGCCGGCGCTCGTGAGCAGCGTGATCGCGAGGAAGAGCGGGAAGAGGAAGTAGTACTCCGAGAATTCGAGCCTGGCCTCGCGCACGGCGAGATCGCGCATCCGGCGGAGCCTGGCGATGCCGGGCAGCGCGGCGAGGAACCCCGCGAACGAGGCGAGGAAGAGCGGGACGTCGTTGTTGACGCCGTGGACGATGAGCAGCGCGAAGAAGGGCACGAGCGCGAACGCGGCGACGCGCTGCGCCCGCTTGCGATCGTGCGCGATGGCGGCGAGCGACTCGTCCACGGCCAGTTCAGCCATGAACGCCTGCTCGTCGAGCCCTTCCTGCGCGTAGATGTAGTGGCGGTCGAGGCCGTCGGCGAGCTCGTCGGAGACGAAGTGCCCGAGCAGGATCTTCCGCGTCAGCTCCGGCACGTCCGCGCGGATCAGGGCGATGCCCAGCGATTCGCCGCGCCGCATCCGCTCGACGACCTGTTCGGCCGTTTCGTGGCCGAGGAACTCGCGGTGGCCCTCGACGAGCTCGACCGGCGTCATGACTTCACCGTGGCGCGACGCCTGGAGAAACCGCACGTCCTCGGCGTTGGCGTCGAGCACGTCCATGTTGTCGAGATCGACGTGCAGGTCGCCCAGCCGCCGCCGCAGCTGCCACGCGATCGCCACGA
>CAZOIK010000402.1:0-5615 GCA_964579765.1 uncultured Bifidobacteriaceae bacterium | reverse complement strand
GTTTTGCGTCGCTGCTGCGCGACCTGCACGAGCCCGAGCTGCTCGTGCTCTCGCTGCTGCTGCACGACGTCGGCAAGTGGCGCGACGACGACCACCACGTCGAGAGCGTCCGCATGGCGCGCGAGATGTTCGGCCGCATTGCGCTGCCGCAGGAGGCGCGCGACACCGTCGAGTTCCTCATCGCGAATCACCTCGCGATGTCGCAGGTGGCCTTCAGGCGCGACACCGAGGATCCCGAAATCGTGAGGAAGTTCGCCGAGCTCGTCGGCATCGAAGAGCGCCTGCGGATGCTCTGCCTCATGACCATCGCGGATGTCGAAGCGGTCAGCCTCGAGACGCTGACGCCATGGCGCGCCGAGCTCCTCTGGCGGCTGTTCGTGGACACCTACAACCACCTGACGATGGGGTACGGCGACGAGTTGATCGACGCCAATCAGCCCGGGAACGCGGAGCTCATAGCGAACCGGCCCGCGGATCTGAGCGAGGCGGACATCGCCCGCTTCCTCGACGGCCTGCCGCGGCGCTATCTCCGCCTGTTCGACAGCGAAGCGATCTACCGGCACGTCCGGCTCGCCCGCGACATCGGCCCCGACGAAGTGCACCTCTGGATGGAACAGAAAGGCGCGGCCTGGGAGCTCACGGTCGTCACGCTCGACAAACCGTTCCTGTTCTCGAACATCTCCGGCGTGCTCTCCTCTTTCGGCATGGACATCCTGCGGGGGCACGCGATGACCAGCCCGAACGGCCTCGTGCTCGACGTGTTCGAGTTCACCGATTCGGAGCGCTTCCTGGAGCTGAACGCCGGCGCCCGGGAACAGATGTTTCACGTGCTGGACGACGTCGTCTCGGGGCGCGCGAGCGTGACCGACCGGCTCCGGGGCCGGCAGCACGGCCTGTTCAACCGGCGGCCGCGCCGCGTGACGCCCGTCGTGCACGTGGACAATACGTCTTCCAAGCGCTACACGATCATCGATATCATTGCGGACGACGAGCTGGGCCTGCTTTATCGCATCAGCCGCGTGATGTCGCAGAATGGCTGCGACGTCGATCTCGTGCTGATCGCCACCGAAGGCCATCGCGCGATCGACGTGTTTCACATCACCAAAACCGGGCGGAAGCTCTCGGGCGCGGAGCAGGCCGAGCTGTCGGCTCACTTACAGCGCGTGTTGGAGGACGGGAATGAAGCTCATTAAAAGCATCGTGCGCCCGAACAAGGTGGACGAGGTCAAGGACGCCTTGACCAAGATCGGCATCGCCGGCATGACGGTCACCGAAGTGCGTGGCCACGGCAAGCAGAAGGGGCACACGGCGATCTACCGCGGCAAGGAGTACAACGTCAGCCTCCTGCCCAAGATGCAGATCGAAGTCGTGGTCGAGGACGCGATCGTCGAGGACGCGATCAAGGCGATCGTCTCGTCGGCGCGAACCGGCGAGATCGGCGACGGGCGCGTGTTCGTGCTGCCGGTCGAACAGAGCTACAAGATCCGCACCGGCGAGCGCGACTCCGTCTAGCGCGTCAGGTCCACGTAGTCGGCCAGGGCGAGCAGCATCGGGCCCATCTTCGGGTGCGAAGGCTGGACGCGCGGCACGACGCCGTACGCGCGCAGCGCCGCCGCGCACACGGGGCCGACAGCGGCGACGATGACCTTCGTATTCAGCGCGTCCGCAAGCGCGCCGCTCCGGCCGGTCTCGTCCGCCACCTCGAAGAGGTGCCGGACCTGAATCTGACTCGTGACGGCGAGCGCATCGACCGCACCCTCGATGATCTCGCCAACCAGACGCCGCAGCGGCCCACGATCGTCCGGCAGTCGCCATTCGTACAGACAGAGCTCCGTCAGCGCCGCGCCACGCGCGGCGAGTCCTGCCGCCGTCTCAGCGCTTCGCTCGCCGTAGTGCACGAGGGCGACGGCCGTATCGCGCAGGGTGACGCCGTCGAGGGCCCGCAGCAGCTCGCGCGTCGTATGCGGCTCGGGCGCTGTGATTTGAACCGGCACGCCGTGCTTGCGGAGCACTGCGACGGGCTTCGGCCCGCGGCAGACGGTCGTGGCCCCGCGAAGCGCGGCGAGCGCCGCGTCGAGCGAGCCGCGTTTCTCGGCCTCGGCGAGTAGCGCGGTCGCGCCGACGCCCGTCATGAACACGACGACCGCAAACCGGCCGTCCGTCAGCGCTTGCAGGAACGCCGTCGTCTCGTCGGGCCGCTCGAGGCGGGTTTCCCGGACGGCGGGCACCGAGTACGGGACACCCCCGAGGCGCTCGACGAGGGCGGACAGCTCGCCACTCATCCGGGCTTCGAGCAGCGCGACACGGCGACCGGCAAGCCCGGGCATCCTCGCCATCTTATAATCCATTGATCCATCCGTTTAGATCATGGATGCGATGTGATCATTGTATTTCCCTTCTATATGCGATTGGGAGATAAAGCTTGTGCGCCAAGGATGTTGTGCCATGCCTGATCGAACACCGTTTCTGATGTCGCCGCCGCAGGCCCAGGGCCTGTACGATCCCCGTTTCGAGCACGACGCCTGCGGCGTCGGCTTTGTGGTGAACATCAAGGGCCGCAAGTCGCACACGGTCGTGGAGCGCGGTCTGCAGGTGCTCATCAACCTTCAGCATCGCGGCGCGTGCGGACGCGAGGCGAACACGGGCGACGGCGCCGGCATCCTGATTCAGCCGCCTGACAAGTTCCTGCGCAAGGTGACGGGGGCGCTCGGCGTCACGCTGCCACCGCCCGGCCAGTACGGCGTCGGCAACGTGTTTCTCCCGCGCGACGCGGCGCAGCGCCGGCAGCTGCAGGCGGTGGTCGAACGGATCGTGACGGAGGAAGGCCAGCGCATGCTCGGCTGGCGTCCTGTCCCGACCTCCGATCGCACGCTCGGGGAATCGGCGGCCGCCGTCATGCCCGCGATCGAGCAGGTTTTCATCGCCTACACCGGCGACGCGGCCTCGCTCGCCTCAGATCCGATGCGGTTCGAGCGCACGCTGTACGTCATCCGCAAGCGCATCGAGCACGCGGTGGACGCGCTCGATCTGCCCGAGGCACGGATGTTCTACATTCCGAGCCTGTCGTCGCGGACGCTGATCTACAAAGGCATGCTCACGGCCGATCAGATCACGCCCACGTTTCCCGATCTGACCGATCCCGACATCGAGTCGGCGCTCGCCCTGGTGCACCAGCGGTTCAGCACGAACACGTTT
Source organism: uncultured Bifidobacteriaceae bacterium (assembly GCA_964579765.1). GTDB lineage: Bacteria > Acidobacteriota > Vicinamibacteria > Vicinamibacterales > CAVVIG01 > DATNBT01. The sequence continues at coordinate 2,420 of CAZOIK010000402.1, read as the reverse complement.
CCCTCGTGGCCGCTCGCGCATCCGTACCGCTACATCGCGCACAACGGCGAGATCAACACGCTTCGCGGCAACATCAACTGGATGCGCGCGCGCGAAGGTCTGCTCCAGTCGGATCTGTTCGGGGACGACCTGCAGAAGGTCCTGCCGATCATCCGCGAAGGCGGTAGCGACACGGCGACGTTCGACAACGTCCTGGAATTCCTCTACATGACCGGGCGGTCGCTGCCGCACGCCATCCTGATGATGATTCCAGAGCCCTGGTCGGCGCACGAAAGCATGAGCCCGGAGCTCAGGGCGTTCTACGAGTACCACTCGTCGCTCATGGAGCCGTGGGACGGCCCCGCCTCCATCGCGTTCACCGACGGCACGATGATCGGCGCCATCCTCGATCGCAACGGCTTGCGGCCGTCTCGCTACTACGTCACGAAGGACGACCTGGTAGTGATGGCGTCCGAGGTCGGTGTGCTCGACATCCCGGCCGAGGACGTGGTCGTGAAGGAGCGGCTGCATCCGGGCCGCATCTTCCTCGTTGACACGGCCAAGGGGCGCATCGTCTCCGACGAGGAGATCAAGCGCGAGCTCGCATCAGCGCAGCCGTACGGCAAGTGGCTGGGCGAGTACCTCATCGACATCGAGGATCTGCCTGCAGCGCCGTATCTGCCGGCGCCGAGCCACGAGCACGTCACGCGCCGCCAGCAGATGTTCGGCTACACGCAGGAGGATTTGCGGCTGCTGCTCGCGCCGATGGCGACGGCCGGCGAAGAGGCGATCGGCTCGATGGGCACGGACACGGCGCTTGCCGTCCTCTCGGACAAGCCGCGCCTGCTCTACGACTACTTCGCGCAGGTCTTCGCGCAGGTCACGAACCCGCCGCTCGACGCCATCCGCGAGGAACTGGTGACGACGATGGGATCGACGATCGGGCCGGAGGGCAATCTGCTCGATCCGCGGCCCGAGTCGTGCCGGCAGATCAAGATCGCGTATCCGGTGATCGACAACGACCAGACGGCGAAGCTGCGCCACGTGTACGAGCCGGGCTTCAAGGCGATCACGCTGCCGATGCTGTTCGACCCCCGCAAGGACGGCCAAGGCCTCGAGCAGGCGATGGAGCAGCTGAAGCGGCAGGCCAGCGCGGCGGTCGAAGCCGGCTACACGATCCTGATCCTCTCCGACCGCGGCGCCGACCGCGAACGCGCGCCGATTCCGAGCCTGCTCGCGACGGCCGGCGTCCATCATCATCTCGTCCGCCTCGGCTCGCGGACGCGCTGCGGCCTCGTCATCGAAACGGGCGACGCGCGCGAGGTGCATCACTGCGCCCTGCTTCTCGGGTACGGCGCGGGGGTCGTCAACCCCTATCTGGCCTTCGAGACGCTCGACGACATGATCCGCGGCGGTCTCATCACCGGCGTCACGCACAAGGAAGCCGTCGAGCACTACATCCACGCGCTGAACAAGGGCATCCTGAAGGTGATGTCCAAGATGGGCATCTCGACGCTGCAGAGCTACTGCGGCGCGCAGATCTACGAGGCGGTCGGGCTCGAGTCGGCGTTCGTGGACAAGTACTTCACGTGGACCGCGTCGCGCATCGGCGGCGTCGGCATCGACGTGATCGCGAAAGAGGTCGTCCACCGTCATCGTCAGGCCTATCCGGCTCGTCCGATTCCTCTCGAGCTGGTGGAGGGCGGCGAGTACCAGTGGCGGCGCGACGGTGAGTACCACCTGTTCAATCCGGACACGGTGTTCAAGCTGCAGCACTCGACGCGGAGCGGGCAGTACCAGATCTTCAAGGAGTACACGAAGCTCGTTGACGACCAGAGCCGGCGGCTGGCGACGCTGCGCGGACTGCTGGACTTCAAATCCGACCTGCCGCCGGTGCCGATCGACGAGGTGGAGCCAGTCGAGCGCATCGTCCGGCGGTTCGCGACCGGCGCGATGTCGTACGGGTCGATCAGCAGCGAGGCGCACGAGACGCTCGCGATCGCGATGAACCGCCTCGGTGGGAAATCGAACACCGGCGAGGGCGGCGAGGATCCGGCGCGCTACGTGCCCGACGCGAACGGCGACTCGCGGCGCAGCGCGATCAAACAGGTCGCGTCCGCGCGGTTCGGCGTCACGAGCGAGTACCTCGTCAACGCCGACGACCTGCAGATCAAGATGGCGCAGGGCGCGAAGCCCGGCGAGGGCGGACAGCTGCCGGGACACAAGGTCTATCCGTGGATCGCCAAGGTCCGCTATTCGACGCCCGGCGTCGGGCTGATCTCGCCGCCGCCGCACCACGACATCTACTCGATCGAGGACCTCGCGCAGCTCATCTACGACCTGAAGAACGCCAACGACCGCGCGCGGATCCACGTCAAGCTCGTGGCCGAGGTCGGCGTCGGCACGGTCGCGGCCGGTGTGGCCAAGGCGCACGCCGACGT
>CAZOIK010000401.1:0-2673 GCA_964579765.1 uncultured Bifidobacteriaceae bacterium | reverse complement strand
CGCCGCGGTGCGCGACGCCATCGTGCGCGCGGCCAGCGCGCCGAAGGCCCTCGTGGACGTCAACGTCATCCCGCTGACCGGACGCGTCGAGGTCCACGTGCGCGTCGTCCCGCAGCTGGGCGTCCTGCTGCGCGGCCGCGGCGACGTGATGGTCGCGTTCGCGCAGGACAACCTGGTTGACGACGTGTCGCGTGGCGAGAACCGCGGGCGGCGGCTCGCGCACAGCGCCGTCGTGCGCAGCCTCTCGGCGATCGCCTCGTTGCCGGGGCCGGAGGCCTCGATCGCCGCGAGCGCCACGCTGCCGCTGCCGCCGCAGTGGAACGGCCCCGACCTGCGCGTCGTCGCGTTCCTGCAGGAGCGCGACAGCCGCCGCATCCTCGGCGCGGGAAGCGCCACGCTCGATCACCCCACACTCAAGGAGAACACACGATGAAGCTCAGACTCGCAGCTCTCGCCATCGCCGGCGCGTTCGTCGCGGCCGGCACCTCGCTCGGCGCCGCGTCGATGACGCTCAAGGGCACCGTGTCCGACGCGATGTGCGGCGCGCATCACCCCGTCGCCGACGCCGCGGAGTGCACGAAGGCGTGCGTGAAGAAAGGATCCGACTACGCGCTCGTCGCGAACGGCAAGGTGTACACGCTGAAGGCCGACGCCTCGCAGAAGGCCGAGCTCGACAAGCTGGCGGGCAAGGACGCCGAAGTGATGGGTGACGTCAACGGCACGACCGTGATGGTGAAGTCCGTCAAGATGGGCATGAAGAAGAAGTAGGGCCCGCGTGATCCGCCGTCTCGCGGCCGCCGCCGTCGTCGCGGCCGTTCTGGCTGCGCTGCCACGGACCGCCCGGTCCGCGGCGCCGCAGCCGGCGGCGTCGGCGCGGATTCCCACGCTCGATCTGTTCTTCAAGGCCGCCGGCAACGATCAGGCCGCGGCTGAATCGGCGCTCGCCGAAATCGCCGCCGGCTGGCGCAACGGCTACGCGGGCATGGTCGTCGATCAGCTCGCGATGCTCCAGCGCACGGCGCTCGGCAACCCGTTCGAGTTCGTGCGCTACGCTCGCCTCCTGCAGTTCCTCGAACAGGAGACGGGGCAGTCGTTCGGCACCAGCGTCGCGCGCTGGCGCGCCTGGGTCTGGAGCCAGCCGTACGAACCGCATCCCGGCTACGGCCTGTTCAAGGGCGCGCTCTACGCACCGATCGACCCGCGCTTCGAAGACTTCTTCCGCGACGATCCGCTCGAGACGACGATCCGCCTCGATCAGGTGGACTGGGGCGGCGTCCCCGTCAACGGCATCCCGCCGCTCAATCATCCGAAGGTGCTCACGGCCGCGGCGGCGACGTATCTCGACGACTCGAACATCGTCTTCGGCGTGGCGTGGAACGGGGCGGCGCGCGCGTATCCGAAGCGGATTCTCGCGTGGCACGAAATGGCGCTCGACCAGGTGGGCGGCGTGGACATCACGCTCGTCTACTGCACGCTGTGCGGGACGGTGATTCCGTACGAGAGCCGCGTCGGCGAGACCGAGTACACGTTCGGCACGAGCGGCCTGCTGTACATGTCGAACAAATTGATGTTCGACCACGAGACGAACAGCCTCTGGTCGAGCCTCGAGGGCGTGCCGGTCGTCGGCCCGCTCGTGGACAAGCACATTCGTTTGACGATCCGCCCCGTCGTGACGACGACGTGGGGCGAGTGGAAGCGCGAGCACCCCGAGACGACGGTGCTCTCGCTGGACACCGGATACCGGCGCGACTACTCGGAAGGCGCGGCGTACGAGGCGTACTTCGCCTCCGACGCGCTGATGTTCCAGGTGCCGAAGCTCGACGGGCGTCTACGGAACAAAGACGAAGTGCTGGTGCTGCGGACGCCGCCGGGCTCGCAGGCGCCGCCGTTGGCGATTGCCGCGCGCTTCCTGGCCGCGCATCCGGTTTACCAGACGACGCTCGACGGCCGGACGCTGGTGATTGTGACGAGCAACGGCGGCGCGAACCGCGTGTACGCGGCGGGCGATCACGTGTTCATGCCCGGGCGCGACGCCGATCACGTGATCGATCGGCAGGGACGCACGTGGACGGTGACCGAGGACGACCTGCGCGAAAGCGGCGCGCAGGGGACCGAGCTGGCTCGCGTCCCCGCGCACCGAGCGTTCTGGTTCGGCTGGTTCAACCAGCACCCAGACACGCAGTTGATCAAATGATGTGGAGTCCGCCTTCAGGCGGACGTTCCATCACCGCCGGCTGAAGCCGGCGCCCACATCGGCTACTTCGCCGTGACGAGGAAGTGGTCGCGGCGGTTCTGCTGCCAGCAGGTCTCCCCGGTCCCGAGGCAGAACGGCGCTTCCTTGCCGAGGCTCTTCACCATCAGCCGGTCGCACGGGATGCCCAGGTTGACGAGGTAGTCGCGGACGGCCGCGGCGCGCCGATCGCCGAGCGCCAGGTTGTACTCCGGCGTCCCGCGCTCGTCGCAGTGGCCTTCGATGCTGATGCGCGTGCCCGGGTGCTTCGACAGCCAGTCCGCATCCTGCTGCAGCACGTTCTTGCCGTCATCGCGGATCGCGTCCTTGTTGTAGTCGAAGAACACGTCGCCGAGCGGATGCTGCGCGTTCAGCTCGTCGAGCGACAGCCGGGCGAACGGATCCTCCGGCACCGGCGCGGCGGCGCGGGCGCGCGCCGGGGG
>CAZOIK010000400.1:0-3611 GCA_964579765.1 uncultured Bifidobacteriaceae bacterium | reverse complement strand
GTGGCGCTGTGCCGGCTCGTCGAACGTGGACGAGATCACTTCGCCGCGCACTGAGCGCTGCATGTCGGTGACTTCGTCCGGCCGCTCGTCGATGAGCAGCACGATCAGGTACACCTCGGGGTGGTTCTGCGTGATGCTGTTCGCCACGCTCTGCATCAGCATCGTCTTGCCGGTGCGCGGCGGCGCGACGATGAGGCCGCGCTGCCCCTTGCCGATCGGCACCATGAGATCGAGCACGCGGCCCGACAGGTTGTCGCTGGAGGTCTCGAGCTTGATGTGCTCCTGCGGGTAGAGCGGCGTGAGGTTCTCGAAGAAGACCTTCTCGCGCGTCTTCTCCGGCGGCTCGACGTTGACGGCTTCGACCTTGATCAGCGCGAAGTAGCGCTCGCCGTCCTTCGGCGAGCGGATCTGGCCCGACACCGTGTCGCCGGTGTGCAGGTCGAACTTGCGAATCTGCGACGGGGAGACGTAGATGTCGTCGGGGCCCGGCAGGTAGTTGTAGTCGGGCGCGCGCAGGAAGCCGAACCCGTCGGGCAGCACTTCGAGCACGCCCTCAGAAAAGATCAGCCCGCTCTTCTCGGCCCTCGCCTTGAGGATCTCGAAGATGAGCTCCTGCTTGCGCAGGCCGCCCACGCCCGGCACGTCGAGCTGCTTGGCGACCTTGGTGAGCGCGCCGACGCTCATGTCTTTGAGCGTCGCGAGGTCGATGCGTTCTATCTTTTCGGGTGGGGCCTGCCCGTTGGGCTTGGGGGGCGGCGGTTGTTGCGGCTGCGCCTGTTCGCCAGGCTGTCGATCAGATTCCACAGTTCGTCCATTCCCTCGCCCGTGGCGGCGGACACCGCCACGAGGCTCGTGTCAAACACGGATTCGAGTTCTCTCATCGCGCGGATCCGCTGACCGCGCGCGAGCTTGTCGATCTTCGTCGCGACGATGGCGGCCGCAGCCGCCGCGCCCGACACCCACTGCCACGCCGCCCGATCGGGTTCGAGTCCGGGATGCCGTACATCCACCAGCAACAACGCTGCCGGGTTCCGCGCGAACGCGGCCCGGGCGATGTCGTCGAACGCCGGCTGCTCCGCGTCCGCTGTCTTGGGCCCGCGGGCAAATCCGTAGCCCGGCAGGTCGATCAGGTGCAGCGGCGCCGCATCCCCGCGCTGAATCCGGTATACGTTGGCGAGCCGCGTCTTGCCCGGCGCGGCGCTGGTGCGCGCCAGCGTCCGCCGGACGAGCGCGTTGATCAGGCTCGACTTGCCGACGTTGGACCGCCCCACGAGCACAATTTCGGCGAGCCCGTCTCGCGGGAAATCGCCGGCGCTCGCCGCGCTCGTGATGAAGCTCGCCTGGATCTTCAGTGAGTAATCGTGTCGTCGGTGACGGTCTCGACCTCGACCGGCTCCGCCTGCGCGTCCGCGGGCAGACGGCCGGCGAGGGGTTCCGCCAGCGCGATCTTCAGGACCTCGTCCATCGTCTGGACCATGTAGACATCGAGCGTGTCGAGCACGTTCTTCGGGATGTCGGCCAGGTCCTTTTCGTTGTCCTTGGGCAGGATGATGTTCTTCACGCCGGCGCGGTGCGCGGCCAGAACCTTCTCCTTCACGCCGCCGATCGGGAGCACCTTGCCGCGCAGCGTGATTTCGCCGGTCATCGCGACGTCCTTGCGGACGGGCACGCGGGCGAGCGCCGAGACGAGCGCGGTCGCGAGCGTGATGCCGGCGGAGGGGCCGTCCTTGGGGATCGCGCCCTCCGGCACGTGCACGTGCACGTCGGTCCGCTTGTTGAAGTCTTTCGGGATGCCGAACTCCTCGGCCTTCGAGCGCACGTAGCTCATCGCCGCCTGGGCCGACTCCTGCATGACGTCGCCGAGCTTGCCGGTGAGCGTCAGATGGCCCTTGCCGGGCATGAGCGTGGCTTCCGTCGTGAGGATTTCACCGCCGACCTCGGTCCACGCCAGACCGGTGGCGACGCCGATCTCGTTCGATTCTTCCGCCATCGTGTTGCGGAAGCGCGGCACGCCGAGGTACTGCGTGACCTTCTCGGGCGTGATCTCTTCGCTGAACTTCGCGCCCTCGACCACCACCTTGCGCGCGACCTTGCGGCAGACCGACGAGAGCTCGCGTTCGAGGTTGCGGACGCCCGCTTCGCGCGTGTAGCGGTTGATCACCGTCTGAATGGCTTCGTCGGTGAAGGTGATGTTGTCCTTCGTCAGGCCCGCGCCCTCGACGGCCTTGGGCGCGAGGAACTTCTTCGCGATCTCGATCTTCTCGAGCTCCGTGTAGCCGGCCAGCTGCAGCACTTCCATGCGGTCGCGCAGCGCCTGCGGGATGGTGTGCAGCACGTTGGCGGTGCAGATGAACATCACGGCCGAGAGGTCGTACTCGACGTCGAGGTAGTGATCGAGGAACGTGTGGTTCTGCTCCGGGTCGAGCACTTCGAGCAGCGCCGCCGACGGGTCGCCGCGGAAGTCCATCGACATCTTGTCCACTTCGTCGAGCAGGAACACCGGGTTCATCGAGCCGGCCTTCTTCATCATCTGGATGATCTGGCCGGGGAACGCGCCGATGTAGGTGCGGCGATGGCCGCGGATTTCCGCCTCGTCGCGCACGCCGCCGAGCGACAGCCGCACGAACTTGCGGTTCATCGCGCGCGCGATCGACTTGGCGAGCGACGTCTTGCCGACTCCGGGAGGCCCGGAGAAGGTGAGGATGGTGGCCTTCGGCTTCTTGACCAGCGCGCGCACCGCGAGGAACTCGAGGATGCGCTCCTTGATCTTCTCCAGCCCGTAGTGATCCTCGTTGAGGATCTCCTCGGCGCGCTTGAGGTCGCGGCTCTCGCGCGTCTTCTTGTGCCACGGCACGGCGATGAGCCAGTCGAGGTAGTTGCGCGAGACGGTCGCCTCGGCCGACATCGGCGGCATCGCCTCCAGGCGCTTGAGCTCCTGGATGGCCTTTTCCTCGACGTCCTTCGGCATCTTGGCCGTTTCGATCTTCTTCTTCAGATCGTCAACCTCGTTGCCCTTCTCGTCCTTGCGGCCCAGTTCCTTCTGGATCGCCTTCATCTTCTCGTTGAGGTAGTACTCCTTCTGCGCCTTCTCCATCTGCTTCTTCACGCGAGACTGGATGCGGCGGTCCACCTGGAGCTTGTCCACCTCGATTTCGAGGATCCCGGCGATGCGGTTCAGGCGCTCGAGCGGCGCGATGATTTCGAGCAGGTTCTGCTTCTCGTCCACGCCCACGACCAGGTGCGCGGCGATCGTGTCGGCGAGCTTGCCCGGGTCGTCCACGCGGACGGCGGCCACCATGGCGTCGTAGTGCAGGTTGTTCGACAGCTTGACGTACTGCTCGAAGAGCGACACGACGCGGCTCATCGTGCCTTCGGCCTCGCTGTTCGCCTCGCGCTGCTTCGGCAGCACCTTGACGACGACGCGGTAGAAGCCCTTGTCTTCCTTCCACTCGACGGCGCGCGCGCGGTCCACGCCCTCGACCAGCACCTTGATGTTGCCGTCGGGCAGCTTCAGGCTCTGGACGACGTTGGCGACGCAGCCCATCGTGTAGATGTCTTCCGGCCTGGGGTCGTCCACCGACGCGTCGTGCTGCGCGGCGAGGAAGATCCGC
>CAZOIK010000399.1:0-33420 GCA_964579765.1 uncultured Bifidobacteriaceae bacterium | reverse complement strand
ACCGACAGCGCGGGCACGACGAGGAGGTCGGTCCGTTTCTCACCGCTGAAGATGTCGCCGCTGTACCTGAACTGCACCGGCAGCGCGGCAAACACCTCTTCGACCGCCGGGCCGCCCGGCGCGCCGGGGAAGCCAAGCGTCACCTCGCCGTAGAACGCCGTCGGCCGGAACGGCAGGCCGAAGGGCGCATCGGCGTCGAACGTGTAGCGGCCGGCCTCGCCCGCGCGATGCCAGTACGGCTCGCTGATGTGCGCGTCGGCAGGAACCTTCATCGTCACGCTGCAGCTGCCCGCGACGTTGTGCGCGAGCGACGCCAGCGGGATCGGCGGCGGCGCGTTCGCACGTCCCCGCCCGCCGCGGCCGCCTCGTCCGCCGAAGCCCGCCTGCTGCACGACCTGCGTGAGCGTGCACGTGCCGTTGTCGCCGGCGAAGCCGTCGAACTTCGCCTGCCGGATGGCCACGTTGCCCGCGCCGTTGTTCGACACGATGAGCGACAGCTTCACGTCCTGTCCCGGCACGACGATGCCGTCGTCGGAGAGCGCGTCGATGCGGAGGCCGGCGGCGATGATGACGGCCTGCTGGAACTCGCGCTCCTTCTGGCGCAGGCGGAAGTCGATCTCGAACTTCCCGGCGTCGTCAATCGTCATGGTGCGGAGCTGCGCGCGAAGGACGCGCACGGCGTGCAGCCCGGCAATCAGCGGCGCAACGGCGCCGTCGTCGGTGTTCGCGTCGAAGCGCTGCTGCGCGCCGCGGACGTCGGCGGCGATCGCGCCGAGCGCGTCAACGAGGTCTTTCGGAGGACGCGGACCGGCAAACTGCGCGAGCGACGGGATCGCGGTGTCGATGCCGTCGGTGAGCGACTTCTCGTCGCGCTGCAGCTGTCCGGGAATCGTGGACTCGACGAGCCGGTACGTGCGCACCACCGGACCGGGCAGCGCCAGCAGCTGCGCCATGCCCTGGCACTTGTGCATGCTGCGCGCTTCGGTGCCGATCTCCGAGTAGGTGCGGCCGAGGAGCTCGTCGAACACCGACGAGTTGACGCGGCAGAGCTTGCCCTGCTGCTCGTCGGCGGGCGTCGGCGGGCCGAACGCCGCGGTCCAGTAGTACTTCTTCGGCTGCCACGGACGCAGCCCTTCCGCGATCTGATCCGGGTACTTCGTCGGATCGCCGGCGAGCTTATAGGCGTCGTGCGAGATGATGGCCGACGCGTTGTGGTGCTGGCCGCCGTTGTTGCCCTCGGGGTACATGCCGAACATCACGTCCGGGCGAATCGTCCGGATCATCCGCACGTAGTCGGCCGTGATGTCGTCGCGTCCCCACTTCTCGAACGTCTCGTCGATGCTGAACGAATAGCCGAAGTCCACGGCGCGCGTGAAGTATTGTTCGGCGCCGTCGAACCGGTGGAGCGCCAGCAGCTCTTCGGTCCGCAACACGCCGAGCGCTTCGAAAATCTCCGGCCCGATCTCGTTCTGCCCGCCGTTGCCTCGGGTCGCCGTGACGAGCGCCGTGCGGAATCCCTGCCCGCGGTTGAGCATCACCAGCAGTCCGTTGTCTTCGTCGTCCGGGTGCGCGGTGGCCTCCATGACGACGCCGACGTTGGCCAGATGACGCAGCGCCAGACCGAGCGCCGTGTGCCCCTCGGGCATGTCGAGCGGCGACACGCGCAGCTGCGCCCGGGGCGCGACGGTCGCCGCGGCAATCGCGCAAACGCCGACCAGAGCAAAAACGAACCGTTTCATAGGCGTGATCTTACGGCAGGTTCTGCCAGCACCTCGTCGTAAAAGCGTTCGTACATGGGGATGATCTTCGTCTCGGCGAAGCGCTCGACGGCCCGCGCGCGGGCCGCCTCGGCCATGCGGGCGTGGAGCCGCTCGTCCGAGAGGAGGCGGATCGAGGCGTTCGCCATGCCCGCGAGGTCGTCCACGGGACATAAAATTCCCGTCACGCCGTCCTCGACGAGCTCGGGCACGCCGCCGACACGCGACGCCACGACCGGCACCTCGCAGGCCATGGCCTCGAGCGCGGCGAGGCCGAAGCTTTCCTGCTGCGACGGCATGAGGAAGAGATCGGACGCCGACAGCAGCTGCACCACTTGCTCCTGATCCCCGAGAAACCTGACGGCGTCGCCGAGGCCCGACTCCTTCGCCGTCTGCGCCGCCTCGGCCAGATCCGGGCCGTCGCCGACCATCAGCAGCCGCGACGGAATCTGCTCGTGAATCCGCCTGAAGACCTCGACCGCCGCGGCCACGCGCTTCACGGGCCTGAAGTTCGAGACGTGGATGACGAGCTTCTCGCCCGCCGGCGCGAAGCTGGCGCGCAAGCCCGGGCGATCGGCGCGGCGCGTCGTCTCGACATCGACGAAGTTGGGAATCACGCGGATGTCGCGCGCGTGGCCGAGCTCGCGGTACGTGTCGGCCTTGAGGCTTTCCGACACCGCCGTGACGCCGTCGGACTGCGCGATCGAGAACGCGACGATTTCCTTGTACGACCGGTCCGCGCCGAGCAGCGTGATATCGGTGCCGTGCAGCGTCGTGATGACCCGGGGGATCTTGCCGCCGTTGCTCGCCCCCAGAATCTGGCGTGCGAGATAGCCGGCCGTCGCGTGCGGGACCGCGTAGTGCGCGTGGATGACGTCGAGCCGCTCGTCGCGCGACACCTGGACGATCTTGTTCGCGAGCGCCAGCAGGTACTGCGGCTCGCGGAACAGCGGGTAGTTCGGGATCTCGACGCGGTGGAACCACAGCCCCGGCTGATAGTCGCCGAGCCGGAACGGCGTCTCGCTGCTCAGCACGTGAACGTGATGGCCGCGCGACGCGAGGTTCTTGCCGAGCTCCGTGGCGACGATGCCGCTGCCGCCGATGGAGGCGTAGCAAATGATGCCGATGTTCACGAGCGTTAAGAAGTCGATTTGAGCAAGCTGTCCCGCGTCATCGTCTCGCGCACGACGACGCCTTCAGCCCACGTGACGCCCGTCAACGCGCCGAACTGCGCATCGCGGCTCTCGATGAGCTGGCGGAACAACGGAGTATTTAGACGCGTGGCGGCCCCGCCGGATCCCGGGCGCTGGAATTGCGACGCGTGGCAGTCGAGCGCCCGCCGCTTCTTCTCGTAGTGCTCGCTGACGTCCACGACAAACGACGGCGTCGCCGAGTCGTTGATGAAGTAGTAGCAGATCCAGTCGGCCTTCCACGCCTCGCCCTCGGCCTTGAACTTCCGCAGGCCGGCGTTGAAGACCGCCTCGGTCACGAGCGCGCTCGCCGCGACGTGGTCTGGATGCCGATCCGACCAGTACGGCGCGGCGACGACCTTCGGCCGGTGGCGGCGGATGAAGTTCACCACGGTCGTCAGATGATCTGGTGATTTGCCGATTTCGCGATCGGGCAGCCGCAGGTTCTCGCGCCACGCGGCGCCGAGCACCTCGCGCGCCGCTTCCGATTCGGCGAGCCGCTGTTCGACCGTGCCGTTGCTGCCCATCTCGCCGGCCGTCATGTCGCACAGACCGACCCACGACCCCTGATCGACGTGGCGCGCAATCGTGCCGCCCAGACCGATCTCGAGGTCGTCGGGATGCGGACCGAACACCAGCAGATCGACGCTCATCAGCGGTTGAACTCGAAGGCCTTGTCCGACGGCTCGAGCTCGTCGAGTACATAACGCAGCAGCACGCGGCTCGCCAGATACGAGCCGGTCACGCTGTGGCTCGAGTCGCCGAACACGAACAGATGGTGCGGAAAGTTCCGGTGCGGTCCGATGTACGGCAGCCCTTCCGCCGTCTTCGCGTAGTCGAGGCTCCACCCGTATTCCGGCAGAATGCCGGAGATGTCCGGGTACAGCACGGACAGCTCGTACATCAACTGCCCGGTCTTGCCGATCACCACCTTGTTCTTCTGACGCTCCGGCGGCGTGTCGATGTCGGCGCCCGTCACCAGCAGCCGATCGTCGTCGAGCCACCTGACGACGTGGTACGGATCGGCGGAGTCGCGCACGACCGTCTGCCGTTTGCCGAGCTGATTCCGAATTTTCGCGTGAATCGGCGCCGTCAGCGCCGCATACGACGTCCGGAACCAGAAGTGCCGCCGCAACGACTTGAAGAGCATCGTCGGCGTGCCGGTCGCGACGATCACCTTCCGCGTGCGGATCTTCCCGCCCGCCGTGTGGACGTCGGCGATCTTGCGGTTGAACGTCACCCGACGCACCGGCGACTTCTCGAAGAACCGGGCGCCGCGCTCCTCGGCCGCGTCGGCGAGGCCGAGGCACGCCCGGTACGGATCGATGAGGGCGCCTTCGCGCCCGCGAAGCGCGACCGTCGGAGTGAGCGCCACTTCCTTGCTGACCACGCGCGCCCCGAGCGCGGGCGCGTCGAGCCCGGCCGCCAGCCTGACCTTGCGCTCCTTCGCCAGCCGCGCGTGCTGCTCCGGCGTGAGCGCGATCGTCAGCGACGTCCGCGGCTCGAGGTGGCACTTGACGTTCAGACGCCGCAGCAGCGCCGAGAAGTCGAGCGCCGCGCGACGCCACGCCTGAAACCCCGCGCGGGCGGCGCGCAGGCCGAGCAACTGTTCGGCCTCGGCGAACGGCACCCCCGGGTCGTCCGAAATCCAGCCGGCGGCCAGGCTGGTCGCGCCGCGGCCGAGGCGATCCGCTTCGAGCACCACGACCGTGAGCCCGGCGGCGGCGAACGCATAAGCCGCCGCGCAGCCGGTCAGGCCGCCGCCGATGACGACGGCATCCACGGTGAGCGGCGTGCGATGGCGGGGATACGAAGGAACGCGTGAGGCGGGAAAGCGGTCGCCCCACGGAGCCCGGCCGTAACGAATCATCAGCCGTTCATTTTATGCTCAGCCGCGATTAGCGCCCTCTTTCGCCGGAGCCCCCAGCGGTAGCCCGCCAGGCCGCCGTCTCCGCGGACCACGCGATGACATGGGATGGCGAGCGCCACCGGGTTGCTGGCGCAGGCGTGTGCAACGGCGCGCACCGCGGCGGGCCGTCCAATTGACGCCGCCACCTGTTTATACGTGCGCGTCTCGCCGGGGGGAATCGCCTGGAGCGCCGTCCACACCTGCCACTGAAACGCCGTCGCGCGGATGTCGAGCGGAAGGTCGAGGCGCGGAATCTTCCCTTCGAGATGCCGGACAACCCGCCGTGTCCACGCGTCGAGTTTGCGATCGCCAGGCTCGAGCGCCGCCAACGGAAACTCGGCCCGCAGCCCGCGCGCGAGCTCCGCATCGGACGCCCCCATCTCCACGGCGCACACGCCGCGCGGAGTCGCCGCCACGAGCAGGCGGCCGAGCGGCGAGTCCACGATCGCATAGGCAATCGCGCCGCCCGCGCCTCCGCGGCGATAGTCGGTCGGCCGCATCGCGAGCCTGGCCGCCGCGCGCTCGTAGAAGCGGCTGCTCGAGGTGAAGCCGGCCGCGACGATCGCGTCGGTCACACGCGCGCCGGCGCGCAAGCCTCGCTTCACACGCGCGAGCCGGCACGCCTCCGCGTACTCGCGCGGACTCACGCCGACCAGACGGGTGAAGCTGCGCTGCAAGTGATACGGGCTGCCGCCGACGCGCGCGGCGAGACGCGCGAGGGGCACGTGGCCGTCGACGTTCTCGAGATACACGCACGCGCGACGGACCTTGTCGATCCACGGATCGGCGGCCGTCGCCTCGTCCGGACGGCACCGGCGGCATGCACGATAGCCGGCTCGCCTCGCCTCGACCGCCTGGTCGAAAAAGACCACCCGATCGCGGCGCGGCCGCCGGCTCGCGCACGACGGCTTGCAGTAGACGCCCGTGGACGAGACCGCGTACACGAACTCGCCGTCGGCGCGGCGGTCGCGCGCGAGGACCGCGCGCCACCGACGATGGTCGGCGCCTCGCGCGATCGTGTCTGGTAGCGCGGCCCTTTCAGGGCCGCGACGTTGTGGAATCGTCACAGTCATCATGCGCGCAGTATGCGGCGCGCCCTCTGCCCGCGCCATCCGGACCTTGCGATCAAAATCTTAGCGCGCGGGCAGGTCTGAAGGCCTGCACTACAATCAGTTCCGTGCGTGTCGCGATCATCGGCGCCGGCGGCGTCGGAGGATATTTCGGCGCGCGGCTCGCCGCGTCCGGCACCGACGTCGCGTTCATCGCGCGCGGCGCGCATCTCGCCGCGATGCAGACGAGCGGGCTGCACCTGCAGAGCCCGAAAGGCGATCTCCACCTCGACAGGGTCACGGCGACGGACGATCCGGGCGCCGTCGGCCCGGTGGACGCCGTGTTCTTCACCGTCAAGCTGTACGACAGCGACGCCGCGTGCGCGCTGCTGCCTCCGCTCGTCGGCCCGCAGACCGTCGTCGTCACCTTCCAGAACGGCATCGACAGCGTCGAGCGCCTGACGAAGGCCGTCGGACGCGAACACGTCGCCGGCGGCGTCGCGCACGTGCAGGCGGCCATCACCGAACCCGGCGTGATCCGCCACACGGCGCTCGACCTGCTGATTTTCGGCGAGCTCGACGGCGCGAGGAGCGCGCGGCTCGACGCGTTGCACGAGCGGTGTCGTCTCGCCGGCTTCGAGTCGCGCATCGCCGATCACGTCGAGACCGAGCTGTGGCTCAAGTTCGTGCGTCTGACGGCGCTGAGCGGGATGATGGCCGCGACGCGCTCTCCGGTCGGCGTGCTCCGCGACGACCCGGACCTGTGGGCGATGCTGCAGGCGGCGCTCCTCGAAGGCATGGCGGTCGCGCACGCCAGAGGCATCCAGCTCGCGCCGAACACGCTCTCGGACATCCTCCGGCACGTCGGCGGCATGCCCGCGCACGCCAAATCGTCGATGCTCGAGGATCTGGAGCACGGACGCCGCCTCGAGCTGCCCTGGCTGAACGCCCGGCTGACGCGCCTGGGCGCCGAGCTCGACGTCGCGACGCCGATCCATCGGTTCATCGCGACCGTGCTGAAGCCGTTCGTCAACGGGGGCGCGCCGCGATAGAATCGGCGCCATGCGTGCGCCTCTCGCGGCGGCCGTCGTCTTCGCGCTGATTGCGAGCATCGCCGGAATGTCGGCACAGACGCCGGCGACCGATTCCGACGTCGATCAGCTGCTCGCGAAGGCGACGTGGTATTCCATCGACTTCGTCAACCGGCTGTCGGGCGTCGTCGCCGAAGAACGCTACATCCAGGATTCGAACGTCGCGCTGCCGACGATGCCCATTCCAGGTCTGACGCCACGCGGCGGCGGCGCGTTGAGCACCAACTCGCAGGCGCGCGGGTCGGCGAAGCATCGCGAGCTGAGGGCCGACTTCCTGATCGTCAAGACCGCGGCCGACGTGTGGACGCCGTTCCGCGACGTGTTCGAGGTCGATCACGTGCCGATTCGCGATCGCGAGCAGCGCCTCGCGAAGCTGTTCCTCAACAACAAAGGCGACGCGACCGTCGAGAGCCAGGCGAAGGCGATCGCCGAAGAAAGCGCGCGCTACAACCTGGGCGCCGTCCAGCGGACGATCAACAACCCGGTGTTCGCGCTGATCTTCCTGCAGCCGGACGTCCGCCCGCGCTTCCACTTCTCGGCCGGCAAGCCGGATCGGAAGGCGGGCCCCGACGTCCGCGTGATCGACTACACGGAAGACACGCGGCCGACGGTGATCGCCGGACCGCCCGGCGAGGACATGCCGGCCTTCGGCCGCTTCTGGATCGAAAGCACGACGGGCCGCATCGTCAAGGCCGAGGTCCGCGTCGAGGTCAAGGACGTCAAGGCCAACCTGACGACGACGTTCGGCAGGGACGAGCGGCTCGGGATGGACGTGCCCGCGCAGTTCCGCGAAGACTACGAGATGTCCACGAGCCACGTGAGCGGCGTCGCGAGCTATTCGCGGTTTCGGAAGTTCCAGGTGAACTCGAGCGAAGAGATTGCGCCGCCGCAAGACGACTCGAAGTGACGCGCGCTACGGCGCGATGAACGCGTACTGCATCTGGTCGATGATCTCGCCGTCCTTGATCGCGCTTCTCCGCAGCCGCGCTTCGAGCACGTAGCCCGCTTTCTCGAGCACGCGGCACGACGCCGTGTTGCGCGCGTATGGCAGCGCGTAAATGCGCGTGAGCTTGTGCGTGTCGATCGCGTACCTGGTCACGGCCACCAGCGCCTCGGTCACGATGCCGCGTCCCCAGAAGGGCTCGCCGAGCCAGTAGCCGATCTCGGCCGACACCCGCTCGACGTCGGCGTGCGGCACGAACCCGATGCCGCCGGCCGCCTCGCCGCCGACGTCGATCGCGAACATCGTCTCCGGCCGCTGGCCGCGCGCCAGGTGGATGAACTCGCGTCCGTCGCGGCGCGTGTACGGATGGGGAAAGCGGTCGCGCAGATTCAACCAGATCTTCCGGTTGTCGGCGTACTTCACGAGCGAGCCGAGGTCGTCAGCCGTCCACGATCGGACGACACATGTCGCGAGCGGCAGTCTCATCGGTCGGCACCCTCGAACGGTCGCCCTACTATGCCGTACTCGGCTCGCGAGCACGGTAAGTGGGGCGCCCTCACGGCCGCCGATCCGCGGCGAGCACGGTGACTCCTCCGGCCGCCAGCACGGCCCCGATCGCCACGAGGCCCGCACTGAATCCGTGCGCGCGCTGCTGCAGGACGCCGAGGATGTTCGGTCCGACGAATCCGCCGATGTTGCCGACCGAGTTGACGAGCGCGATGCCCGCCGCGGCGCCGACGCCGCCGAGAGACGACGTGGCGAACGCCCAGAATGGTCCGAGCATCGACGCCAGGCCGAGCATCGCGATCGACAGCAGCGCGATCGCGGGCACGACGCCGTGGACACACCCCGCCGCGGCGAAAGCGGCTCCGCCGGCCACCGCGGACAGCGCGATGTGCCAGCGGCGCTCGCCCGTGCGATCCGAGTGGCGACCGATGACCACCATGCCCACGGCCGCCGCGGCGTAGGGGATCGCGCTCAGCCAGCCGACGAGGAGATCGCTGCCGCCGGACGCGGCGCGGACGATCTGCGGCATCCAGAAGCCCATCGCATAGAGCGCGACCGGAATCGTGAAGTACACCGCCGCGAGCCGCCACACGCGTCCGCTCGACAGTGCACCCGATATGCTCTGCACGACTCCGGTCTCTGACGCCTCGCGCGCGAGCTGCGCCGACAGGGCCTCCTGCTCGTCGTGCGTCAACCAGCGCGCCTCCGACGGCCGGCCCGGCAGCAACCGCAGCGCGAGCACACCGAGCACAACCGCGGGCAGGCCTTCGACAGCGAAGAGCCACTGCCAGCCTGCCAGGCCGCCGGCGCCGTCGAGCGACAACAGCGCGCCCGAGATCGGGCCGCCGATGACGCCGGCCACGACCACCGCGGTCATGAAGGCGGCAACGGCGCGCGCGCGGTCGCGCCGCGGAAACCACTGCGTCAGGCAGTAGACGATGCCCGGGAAGAACCCTGCTTCGGCCGCGCCCAGCGCGAAGCGAAGCGCGTAGAACGCCGCGGCCGACCGCACGAACATCGTCGCGGCCGAGACGAGGCCCCACGTGATCATGATGCGCGCGATCCAGATCCGCGCGCCGACACGGGCAAGGATCACGTTGCTCGGGATCTCGAAGAGCGTGTAGCTCAGAAAGAAGATGCCGGCGCCGAACGAATAGGTGACGCTCGAGAAGCCGAGCGCGGCGTTCATCTGCAGCGCGGCGAAGCCGACGTTGATCCGATCGAGGTACGAGACGACATAGAGCAGGAACAGCAACGGCAGCAGACGCCGCCGAGCTTTGGCGAGCGCGGACGCGATCATCGAGTTCCGCTACTATACGGGCGTGCCGGGCTCGGCCGCCAACGTTTCCGTCGCGTCGCCGTCCTCGCGCACGCGCCTCACGGTGCTCTGGTTCGCGTTCCTGCTGGCGGTCGTCACCTACCTCGATCGCGTCTGCATCTCGGCGGCGGCGCCGTTCATCAGCGACGAGCTGCATCTCACCACGGTGCAGATGGGCGTCGTGCTCAGCGCCTTCGCGCTGGCGTACGCGCTGTTCGAGATCCCGTCCGGCTGGCTCGCCGACACCGTCGGCCCGCGAAAGGTGCTGACGCGCATCGTGCTGTGGTGGTCGGCGTTCACGATGCTGACCGGCGCCGCGGCCGGCTACACATCGCTCGTCGTGACGCGATTCCTGTTCGGCGCCGGCGAAGCGGGCGCGCTGCCGAGCGTGTCCAACTGCATCTCACGATGGTTTCCGCTCGCCGAGCGCGGCAAGGCCAACGGCGTCATGCTCTTCGGCACGCGCGTCGGCGGCATGGTCTCCGTCCCGGCGGTGCTGCTGGTGATTCACCACTGGGGCTGGCGTGCGAGCTTCGTCCTCGTCGGCACCGTCGGCCTCGTCTGGGCGGCGGCGTGGTTCTGGTGGTACCGCGATCGGCCCTCCGAGCATCCGTCGGTGAGCGCGGCGGAACTCGCGTGGATTCGACAGGACGCAGTCTCCAGTCGCCAGTCGCCAGTCGCCGGTCAGGCGACGCCGTGGCGCGCGCTGCTGCGCAGCAGGAATCTCTACGCCATCTGCGCGATGTATTTCACGTACGGCTACGGCCTCTACTTCTATTTCACCTGGCTGCCGACGTACCTGATTCGCGTGCTTGGGTTCTCCGCGTTGAGCGGCGGGCTCTTCGCGGGGCTGCCGTTCTTCTGCGCCGGCGCGGCGAACATCGCGGGAGGATGGTTGACAGACGTCCTCGCCCGGCGGCGCGGACTGCGGACGGCGCGCTGCGGTCTCGGCAGCGTCTCGTTCTTCACGGGCGCCGTGCTGACGTTTGCGTCAACGCTCGTGCCGCAGCCGATTGCGAAAGCCGTCCTGCTGGCGCTCGCGCTGGGTGCCGTGGATCTGGCGCTGAGCGCGTGCTGGACCGTGTGCCTCGACGTCGGCCGCGACTACGCGGGCGTCGTCACGGGGTGCATGAACACGTTTTCAAATCTCGGCGGCGTCTTGACGCCGCTCGTCGTCGCGTACGCGGTGGAGCGCTGGCAGTCGTGGACGTTTCCGTTCTACGTGACGGCCGCGGTCTACGTGACAGGCGCGGCGATCTGGCTGGCGATCGACCCCGAGCGGCCGATTCTGCAGCGCGCGGCCGGTTGGAGCCGTTCTTCACCCGTCGACGGCGATCGGGGATGACGCGAGCGCCGTCAGACACCTGATCCGCGCGTCAGACGGCGTGTAAGCCCGTACAAGCCTGCGATCTGTCCGGACATGGACACGGATGCGCCGTCAGAGAAGCGCGCAAGCCGACAGAAGGCGCGGGAGCGCTGACAGGCGACCCTTGGGCGCTTGGGTTCGGTGTAGCCGCCGTCCTGAGTTCTTGGTGCTTGGTTTCCTGGTCCGTCCCTCGTCCTGTGGTCCCTGGTGCGCAGCCGCAGGGGCCGGTGGACTCAGGACCAAGAACGGACCCGGAACCAAGCACGAAGCACCAAGGACCGCTCTCTAGGGCTTCGTCGGCTCCATCCACATGCCGCTGCGCAGCGCCTCGTCGAGCACGATGGCGTGCTGCTCGAGAAAATCGCCGGCGGCCACCTGATACGCGACGAGTGCCTTCGCGTAATCGACGCGGCTCTGGATTTCGGCGCCCTCGGCCGTCGTCAGATCGCGCTGCGTGAGCGACACCTGATACTGCGTGGAGAGACCCACGCGCTGCCGCTGCTGTTCGGCCTCGAACGCCACGCGGCTCGACTGCGCGGCGAGCTGGGCGGCCTGCACTTCTTTGCGGATCTCGGCGAGGTTGCCGTTCGCCGTGCGAAGCTGGTTCGCGACCTGCTGCTTGGTCTGCATCAGGAGATCGGCGGCCTGCTGCGTCTCCAGCCGGGCGCGGATGTCATCCGCCTGCGCCGCGCGGTTGAACACCGGAACCGAAAACGTGAAGCCCGCGGCATATTCCGGGTACTCCCACCGCGCGAGCTGGCGCAGGACCGGGCTCGTGCCCGCCTCGAGCGCGAACGAATTGACCATCGCGTACGCGCTCAGCGTGGGCAGCAGGCTGCGGTGCGTGAACGACTGCGCGATCTGATAGTTGGTCATCGACAGCTCGGCCTGCTTGACGGACCACTGGCGCTCCACCGCCGCCGACAGCGACTGCTCGAGCGCCGGCACACGGATGTCGTCGGGGCCCGGCAGCGGATCGGTGAGGTCGAGCTGCGCCGCATCGACGATCGGGTCGTCGACCTGGCTGAGCATGTTCTTGATGACCGCGTCCTGCTGCCTGAGATTGGTCTGTGCGCTGATCAACTGGAACTGCGCCGTCGCCAGCTGCGACTGCGCCGTGACGACATCGAGCTGCGCGGCGGCGCCGAGCGCCCGCTGCTGCTGCACGACGTTCACCTGGTCGGACGCCGTCTTCACCACCTCCTGCGCGACGTCCACGTTGCGGCGGAAGGCGACGTAGTCCCAGTACGCATCCGCCGCATTCGACAGCGTCGTCGTCAGGCTGCCGCGAAACGCCTGCTTCACGATGTCCTGATCGTTCTGCGCGACGGTGATGAACCGCCGCGTCAAGGCCAGGCCGGATCCGTTCAGGAGGGGCTGATAGACCTGCATCTGGACGACGGAGGAATCCGCCGGGTTGAACAGCAGCCGCGCCTGCGACGACTGCTGGCTCTGGAAGTTGACGCTGACCGAATAGCCCGTGCCGATCGCCAGTTCGTGCGCGAACGTGCTCTGAAACACGGCGGATCGGACCTGCACGGTCGGCGTGCCGGCGACGATCCGCGTGTTGAGCGGCGACGACACGTTGTCGTAGCTCACGTTGAGCAGCAGCGTCGGATCGAAGCCGCCGCGCGGGCCGAACACCACGAGCTTGCCGCTCGTCGCGATCGCCGCGGCGCCCGTGCCCGCCGGAGACAGGAACGCGTTGCCGCCGACGCCGGCGCCGATCGCACCGGCGAACAGCGAGCCCGGCAGCGGCGCACTCGGAACGCCGCGCACCGCCTGCCCCGACTGCGCGCGCAGCAGGTCCACCTGGCTGTAGAGGTAGTTGTAGCGATCGGCGCGCACCTGGAGCCCGTTCTCGATGACGAGCGCCAGGAAGTCGCCGAGCGACAGCGTCAGCATGCCGCCGGAGAGATGGCGGTACAGCGTCGGCCCGTTGCGGAAGTCGAGCGCGGGAAGGCGCGACTCGCCGTACGCGCGCCAGACCCTCGGGAACTCCTGCGCTCCGTGGGTGAGCGTCGCCAGATCGTACAGGTCGGACGAGGCGGGCGCCGTCTGCGCGCGCGCCGCGCCGGCGGTCAGCGCGGCCACGAGGCCGACGGCCGCAACCAGACGACGACGTGCCATCACTTGCCCCCGGCGGCAGGCGCCGCCACGACGCCGGTCGGCGTCGGCCGGCTGCTCACCTGCCCTGCAATCGCGTCGGACAGCTGAATCCCGTTGTGCGTGAGCGTCTGGCCGGTGGCGCGATCGAAGTCCACGAGCGCCCGCGCGTACGCCGCCTCGGCCGCGACCTGCGCCTGACGCGCCGCCACCAGATCGCGCTGGCGGAGGACGATGTTGTACGGCGTCGACAGGCCGGCGTTGAAGCGCGCCTGCTCGGCGTCGAGGCTGTCGGAGGCGAGGCGCACCGCTTCGCCTGCCGACTCGACCTGCGCGCGCCCCTGCACGAGCGAGATGATCGCCTGGCGCACTTCGAGGCCGATCTGGCGCTGCAACTGCTTCACCTGCACCTGCTGCTGCTGATCCTCCAGCCTGGCGCGCAGGTTGTCGGCCTGCGCCGCGCGGTTGCGAATCGTGATCGCCGCGCTGAAGCCCGCGGCGTACTCCGGGAAGGCGCCGTTGATGTCCTGGTAGAGCGAGGTGCCTAGCCCCTGCGTGGCTGCGAGCGTGTCGCCCGCAAGGCCCGCGGCGGCGTACATGCCGAACGCGCTCACGGAGGGCATCAGGCCCTGCCTGGTGAACGCGACCGAGATGTCCTGGTTCTTGAGATTGCCCGAGGCGACCAGGAGCTCCGGCCGTGCAGCGAGCGCCGCGCGCATGGCGCTGTCGAAGTCGGGCACCGGCCCCGCGGACGGAGTCGGCAGCGGATCGGTCGGCTCGATCTGCGCGCGCTCGAGATCGGCGTCGATCTGCTTGCTCAGCATGGCCTTCAACTGCGCCTGCTGCAGATCGAAACCCGTCTGCGCGATGACCAGATCACGCTCGGCGGTCGCCGCGGCCGACTGCGCCGCGGTGACGTCGACGCGCGCGGCCGTCCCGAACTGCACCTTGGTCTGCGTGTCGCGCACCAGCTGCTGCGCGGCGTTGTACGCCTGCTGCGCGGCGTCGATCTGCTGACGCGCCGCCGCCAGGTTCCAGTACGCATTCTCCCTCTGGACGACGGCCGTCGTCACCTGCTCGTCGAAGAGATCGCGCGAGGTCTGCAGGTTGTTCGACGCGACCATCACGAAGCGCTTGTTCGGCAGGAACCCGGCGCCGCTCAGGAGCGGCTGGTAGAAGGCGAGCGCCATGCGGCTCACGACGGCCGGGTTGAAGAGCAGGTTGTTCTGCGTCAGGTTCTGCGCGATGGCGTTGACGCTCATCGTGAAGCTCGAACCCTGCGGGAACAGCTGCGCGTAGTTGACGCTCGTCGCGGTCGAGCTCGTCGTGACCGTCGGCACGCCGGCGACCACGAGGCTGTTGAGCGGAGAGACCGCCCGATCGTAGCTGCCGTTGACGCTGACGGTCGGATCGAAGTTGCCGGCCTGTCCGATCGTGACCGCGCCGCCGCCGCCGCTGATGCCGCCGGCCGCGCCGACACCGCCGATACCCGCGGCGGCGTTGACGCCGACGCCGAGCGCGCCCTGTGTCAGGCCGCTCGGCACGAGCGCGCCGGTGACGCCGCGCGCCGCCTGGCCCGAGCTGGAACGCAGGACGTCGGTCTGCGCCAGCGGCAGCACGAATCGCTGGACGGAGATGTCGAGGTTGTTCTCGATCGCCAGCGCCAGGGCATCGGCCAGCGACAGCTTCAGCGTGCCGTCCTGGAGCAGATCGTGGAGACGCGGCGAGTTCGTCAGATCGACCGGCGGCAGCGGCCTCTGCTGATACGGCTTGGCGATCGACGGAAACCAGCGCGCGCCCTGCGTGTAGTCCGGAATGACGATCGGACCGCCTGCCGGCGCCGTCGACGCCGGCGCTGGCGCCTGCGCCTGCGCTTCGGCGAACGCGGACACCGCAAGGACGGCGCCCAGCACACACGCCGCCCATTCACTCCTGCGATTCATGTACGCTCCTCGGGTTTACACCGTTCTACGTTCCGGGAAGGGCCTGTCTTTACAGCACACACCGGGCTGCGCCGCAGCACGCGGCGACCGCCACCGCCGTCGTGCGGATCTGCGCGGTGTGCCGTTAATGATATCGACGCCGTGCGGGCGTGCGGTTGCGTCAGGCCGCTTACGACAACGTCTGTTTCTTTACGTCCGCGGCCATCTCGTCGCGATGCGCCTGCAGCTTCGCGCGCAGATCGGGGCGCGACATCGCGAGCATCTCGACGGCGAGGATGCCGGCGTTGGCCGCGCCCGACGCGCCGATGGCGACCGTCGCGACAGGCACGCCTTTCGGCATCTGCACCGTCGAGAGGAGCGAGTCGAGGCCGTCGAGCGCGCTCGTCATCGGCACGCCGATCACCGGGATCGTCGTGTGCGCGGCGACGACGCCGGCCAGATGCGCGGCGCCGCCCGCGCCGGCGATGATGATCTCCATGCCGCGAGCGATCGCGCCCGAGGCGTACTCGGCGACGACGGCCGGCGTGCGATGGGCCGACATGACACGGCTCTCGTGCGGCACGCCAAATTTTGTCAGCATGTCTCCGGCAGCCTTCATTGCGTCCCAATCGGACTTGCTGCCCATGATGATCCCAACGAGTGGTGTGGACATGGTGGTAATGATTGTTCGAGACGTTCGAGCGGTTCAAGGGCTCGACACGCGCGCGTAGTCGCACCGTTACATAACGTTGGCAGACACTGCGCCACTCGAGGGCACCGCAGTTCCGAGCGAGGCGCGTGGCCGGCGGAGCGCGGTGCGCGCGAGCCGGCGATTTGTTCGAGATTTCGCCGATCGCGACGTGCCGCCCTGCGTGGCATGGTGACTGCATCGCGCGAGCGGGGATCGGCCGTCACGCCCCGCAGTCTTTGTTCATGAGAGTCCGCATCGTGAAAGTTCCCCCAGCCTCCATTCTCGAGGGGCTCGATCTCAGGCCGTACCAGCTGCGCGCGGCCCAGACGCGCGAGCTGGCGCGCCCCGTTGCGGACGTCCTCGTCGCCTGGGGCTACGCCGAGCGCGTGACGACGCGCGGCGTCCAGGCGCGGCAGAGCCCCCGTCCCCCGCGAAAGAAGTAAGCCTGCCGTGGGCGGAGGGCGCTCGCAGTAGAATCGCCCGATGACGCGCGCCACCGCTCTTGCCGCGGCCCTGCTCGCGATCGCGGTCTCCGCGTTCGCGCAGTCAACGCCGCCCCGGATCGAGCTCCCCTACACCGAGTTCACGCTGCCCAACGGCCTCACGGTCATCCTGCACGAGGATCACGCGGTACCGCTCGTGTCGACCAACGTGTGGTACCACGTCGGCTCGGCGCGCGAGAAGCCGGGGCGCACCGGCTTCGCGCACCTCTTCGAGCACCTCATGTTCATGGGCTCGGGCCACGTGAAGCCCGGCGAGTTCGACGACCTGCTCGAGAACGCCGGCGGCACCAACAACGGCTCGACGGAGAACGATCGCACCAACTACTGGATCAACGTGCCGTCAAACGCGATCGAGCTCGCGCTGTTCCTCGAGTCGGATCGCATGGGCTACCTGCTCGACACGATGACGCCGAAGACGGTGGACGCGCAGCGTGACGTGGTCAAGAACGAGCGGCGCCAGAGCTACGAGAACCGGCCCTACGGCAAGGCGGAGCTGCTGCTGAGCGAGCTGCTCTACCCGCAGGGACATCCGTATCACTGGCCCGTCATCGGGTACATGCCCGATCTCACGGCGGCCAGCTACGAGGACGTCGTGGACTTCTTCAAGAAGTACTACGCGCCGAGCAACGCGAGCCTCGTCGTGGCGGGCGACATCAACCCGGCGGCGACGCGCACGCTCGTCGAGAAGTGGTTCAGCGACGTGAAAGCCGGGCCCACGCCCGAGCCGATGACGATTCCCGGCGTGGCGCTCACCGGCGTCACGAAGCAGACCGTGACCGACAAGGTGCAGCTGCCGCGCATCTACCTCGCGTGGCTGACGCCACCGCACTTCGCGCCCGGCGACGCGGCGCTCGACATGGTGGCCGACGCGCTCGCCGGCGGCAAGAACTCGCGCCTCTACAAGCGCCTCGTCTACGAGATGCAGATCGCGCAGGACGTCGCGGCCTACCAGGCCTCGCAGGCGCTCTCCTCGTATTTCCTCGTCGAGGCGACGGCGCGGCCCGGCCATACGGTCGGCGAGCTGCTGCGCGTCATCGACGAGGAGATCGAGAAGCTGAAGACGCAGACGCCCGACCAGCACGAGACGCAGCGCTCGATCAACCAGATCGAAGCGTCGTTCTTCAAGCGCATGGAGCGTGTCGGCGGCTTCGGCGGCAAGGCCGACCAGCTCAACGCCTACTACACCGACACCGGCGACCCTGACTACTTCAACGAAGATCTCGCGCGCTATCGCTCGATGTCGCCGTCCGATGTGCGGGCGGCCGCCGTGAAGTATCTGCCGCGCGATCGACGCGTCGAACTGACCGTCGTCCCCGAAGGAGCGAAGTAATGCGGCGCCGCCTCCTCCTCCTCGCGCTCGTCGCGCTGACGGCAGTCGGCGCCGCCGCCCAGGCTCCCGAGCGCAGCCATCCGCCGATGCCGGGTCCGCCGCCCGCGCTCAAGCTGCCGGCGATTCAGAAGCGGATGCTCTCGAACGGTCTGCCCGTGTGGGTGGTCGAACGGCACGGCGTGCCCATCGTCCAGGTGAATCTCGTCGTGCTCAGCGGCACGGGCGAGGATCCGGCCGGCAAGTACGGCATCGCCAGCATGACCGCCTCGCTCCTCACCGAAGGGGCCGGCGCGCGCTCGTCGCTCGAAGTCGCCGACGCCGTGGACTTCCTCGGCGCCGACCTCTCGAGCAGCGCCGGCAGCGACGCCTCCGCCGTGCGGCTGAGCGTGCCGGTGGCACGCCTCGGCGACGCGCTTCCAATCATGGCCGACGTGGCGCTGCGTCCCACGTTCCCGCAGGCGGAACTCGACCGGCAGAAGCTCGAGCGCCTCACCGACATCCTGCAGGCGCGCGACGACCCGGGGGCGATCGATCAGCTCGCCTTCGCACGCACCGTGTACGGCACGGCCAATCGCTACGGCACGGCCCTCGCCGGCACGGCGCAGACAATTCAGTCGTTCACCGTCGCCGACGTCCGGGCCTTCTACCAGGCGGCCTACCACCCGCGCAACGCCGCGATCATCGTCGTCGGCGACACGACGCCGGCGCGCGTCGTGCCGATGCTCGAAACGAACTTCGGGAAATGGCAGGGCGGCGCGGCGCCCGCGCACGCGCCCCCGGCGGCGCCGCCGCTGCCCGCGACGCGGGAGATCTACATCGTTGACAAACCGGGCGCGCCCCAGTCGCAGGTGCGCATCGGCTGGGCCGGCGTCGCGCGATCCACGCCCGACTACTTCCCGATTACCGTGATGAACACGGTCCTCGGCGGATCGTTCTCGTCGCGGCTGAACCTGAATCTGCGCGAGAAGCACGGCTACACCTACGGCGCGCAGTCGGTGTTCGACATGCGCCTGGGCGCGGGGCCGTTCGTCGCGGCGGCGGGCATCCAGACCGACAAGACCGCCGACGCGCTGAAGGAGTTCTTCAACGAGCTGAACGGCATCCTGCAGCCGGTGCCCGCCGACGAGGTGACGCGCGCCACGCACTACGTTGCGCTCCGCTTTCCGCTCGGCTTCGAGACGACCGGCGAGATTGCGGCACGCCTCGAGCAGGCGCTCGTCTATCACCTGCCGGACGACTACTTCTCGACCTACGTGCAGAAGATCGAAGCCGTGACGCCGGCCGACGTGGAGCGGGTCGCGCGGAAGTACATCACGCCTGACAAGTTTGCCGTCGTCATCACGGGCGATCGCGCCGCGATCGAGCCCGGTATCCGCGCGCTCAATCTCGGCCCGATCAAGATCCTCAGCGTCGATGACGTGTTTGGCCCCGCGCCAAGCCAGGTCCGATAGGCCTGAGCTGCGGGAAGGGACTGACGGAACCGTCAGAGCCGTCTGATTTTGCGTGCATTCGCAATCAGGAAGCGCGCTGATGCCGCGCCCGTAAGACGCTGCTTTTCGGCCAGTTATCTGAGCTAGCCCAGCTCGTCCGTTCCTGGCCTTGCTCTTGCCTTGCCAGTCGGGCATGAACCACTTGCCTGACCGGATCCGCTCGGAGCGAGGCATCACCCTCATCGAGACCATGATGACGCTGGGCATCATGGCCATCGTCGGCGGCATGGCCGCCGCCCAGATGTCCACCGTCCGCCGATCCATGCAGGGCGACGGGGCGATGCGTCTGGTCATGTCCGAAATCACGACCGCACGTGAAATGGCCATGACCCAGCGACGGCTGATGGAAGTGCAATTCATCGGCGGCAACTGGGTTCGCATTGTCCGTCACGAGCTCACGAACAACCAGACGACGATTGTTCACAGCGTGGCGCTCGAGGGAGGCGTGACCTTCAGCCTTGTGCCTCAGGTGCCGGATACCCCGGACGCGTTCGGCAACAGCTCCGCCCTCGCCTTCGGCGCGGCTCAGATCCTTCTGTTCAACGGCGAGGGCTCGCTTGTGGACAGCAGCGGCAGTCCGATCAACGGGACCGTCTTCCTGTCGATTAGCAGCAGACCCGAATCGGCCCGCGCCGTCACCGTCCTGGGCTCGACGGGCCGCGTGCGCGGCTATCGCTGGGCCGCGAGCAATCCGAACGCCCCAGGCTGGAACCGGGTGTAGCGATGAACACCACCGTCAACGGTCAGTCGGGCTTCTCGCTGCTGGAAACGATGTTTGCCATCGGCATCCTTTCGGTCGGCGCGCTCGGCATGGTCGGTCTGTTCGCGAACGGCATGCAGAAGACCGCCAGCTCGCCCGGGGATCTCATCGCGACGACGAAGGCGGCGGAGGCGATCGAGAGCGTCTTCAGCGCGCGCGACTCGAAGACGCTGACCTGGGCCCAGCTCCGCAACGAGAGTCAGGGCGGAATCTTCAAAGACGGCGCGCAGCCGCTGATGCCCCCCGGCCCCGACGGCGTGGTCGGCACGCACGACGACGGCCCCAGCCTCGAGAGCTTCGATCTGCCTGGGCCCGACCAGAAGCTCGGGACCGCCGACGACGTGACCCAGACGCTGAGCGGCTTCACGCGGCAGATTGCCATCGCCGACGTCGAGACCGATCTGCGGTCCATCACGGTCACCATTACGTATCAGCTCAACGGTCAGGCGCGCACGTACACGCTGACGGCATACATCTCCGACTTCGCGTAGCGAGAGGACGATCATGCGCACCCAGTCATCGGAGGCCGGCTTCTCGCTCATGGAAGTGCTCTTCGCCACCACGATCAGCCTGATCGTGATCGGCGCGGCCATGACGACGTTCAAGGACGCGATGGGTCTCACGAGCACCGCGAGCAACCTGGCGGACGCGAGCTTGAACCTCAGAGGAGGCACGAACCTGCTGATCCGTGATCTCCAGGTCGCCGGACGGCTGATTCCGATCGGCGGGATTCCGATTCCAAGCGGCGCGAACGCCGGCCACGTCAACCGCCCGAGCCCGCCTGGATACGCGTACACCTTCGACGCGGTCAGCGACACCACGCTGTCGGCCATCACGACCGGCGCGCAGCTCGGGCCGGTGATCGACAACCGGCCGACGGACATGATCACGATGCTGACGCTGGATCCGCTGCTCGAGGAGGTGCTCGCGCCGGCCGGTTCGCCGCCGGGCACGGTCGCGACGCTGAACGTCTGGGTGCCGAAGAGCGGCAAAACGATTCCCGCGTCGGCCAACGGCTCGATCGCGGCGGACGGGTCGTGGTTCGGGCTCAACGACGCCAGCAAAGTGTGGATTGCGGGCGATCCCAACAACGGCGTCGCACCGCTGAACAAAGGCGATCTGCTGCTCTTCGGCAACAGCAACGGGCAGTACGCGATCCAGACGGTGACCAGCACGACGTCGACGCAGGTCTACTTCGCGTCGAACAGCGACGACCCCTTCAGCTTCAACCAGCGGAACGCGGCTGCGGGTTCCATCACGCAGATCCTGATTCAGAACACGACGCTGACCGTGCAGCGCGTGCGGATGTACACGTATTACGTCGATCCGAGCAACGGCACGCCGCGGCTCATGCGGCAGTACAACTTCACGACGCCACAGGCGCTCGCGGGCGTCGTCGAAGACCTGGACCTGTCGTACGACATCGTGGACGGCTCGGTGAATCCGACCGCGGTCAACGACCTGCCGTACACGCTGAACGGCACGACGTACTCCGCCAATCAGATTCGCAAGGTGAACGTCCACGTCGGCGTGCGCTCTGAAGCGATGGCGCTCAAGCAGCACGACTACCTCCGCAGCCACATTTCGACGGTCGTCAGCTTGCGTCAGCTGTCGTACGTCGATCGCTACAAGTAGATCGGCCAGGGCCTGTCATGATGATCACATCCTGCACTCCGTCGCGGCGTCAATCAGAGCGCGGCATCGCGCTGCTCGCCGCCATCATGGTCATGCTGCTGATGTCTGCGCTGATGATCGGATTCACGACGATCGTCATGAGCGACCAGCGGTTTCGCGGCATCGACAAGGACAAGACGCGCGCGTACTACGGCGCGCAGTCGGGACTCGAGAAGCTGACCGCCGACCTCGGGAACCTCTTTCTGACCAACGTGGCCCCGACGCCGGCGCAGATCGCGGCGCTCAGCAGCAACGCGCCCTCGATTCCGTTCGTCACGTTCGTCGCCCCGGACGGCGTGACCGCGTACGGCGCCACGCAGCTGCAGTTCCTCTGCAACGGCGTGCTCTCCGGGTCGTGCGCGAGCACGGTGTCGAGCGGCCCGTACCAGGGACTCCAGGCCATCAAGCAGAACTACAAGCTGGACGTCGTGGCCAAGACGACCAACGGCGGCGAGGCGCATCTGACGCGCTTTCTGGAAACCGTGGCCATTCCGGTCTTCCAGTTCGGCACGTTCTCCGACGTGGACCTGTCGTTCTTCGCCGGTCCGAACTTCAACTTTGGCGGGCGCGTCCACACCAACGGCAACCTGTTTCTCGCCGAAGGCGACGGCAACACGCTGACGCTCACCGACAAGGTGACGGCCGTCGGACAGATCGTTCGCCAGCAGCTCGCAAACGGCGTGTCCATCAACACGTCCACGACGCACGCGGGCACTATCAGCATGGCCAAGGCCAGCAATTCGTTCCGGACGCTCGCCGCCACCGAGGGCAGTGTCACCGGCGGCGTGAACCCGCCGACGCTCAACACCAGCTGGCCGACCATTTCGCTCAGCACGTACAACGGGTACATCCGCAACGGCCTCACGGGCGCCAAGCCGCTCAACCTGCCGGTGATTACCGCGGGCGGCGCCAACACCGATCTGGTGCGCCGGCCGGTCGCAAACGAGAACACCGTCAACCCGACACTCTATGGCGAGCGGATGTACGGCAAGATGAGCCTTCGCATCCTGCTGTCTGACACGGCGGCGGACATCACGACGCTGCCGACCGTCACGGCGACGGCTCCGATCCGGCTCGGCGACGAGAACGCCGGCCTGACCAACGACTGGCTGACGACCCCGCCGGCCGGCTACGGTCCCGTCGATGCGACGCATCCGCCGATCGCGCGTTCACCCGGGCTTCAGACCATCACGACGACCGCCGGCACCCTGTCGGGCGCGACGACCATTGCGATCGGCGGCGCCAACCCGGGCGGCGTGTACAACGTTCCCGGCACGCTCGGCGCGTCGAGCATGCAGTTCCAGATCCAGACCGGTAGTCCGCTCAGCGACCTGCAGAGAGTGAATTGCCTGACGGCGACGGCGACAGGCACGTCCGCCTCGCCGACGATCACGTTTGGATCGTGCCTGCGCGCCGATGCGAGCGGCGGCCTCCTCGCCGTGCCCTCGGGCGCCACGTTCATCGTCACGGACCTCAACGGCAAGACGCAGAACTTCGTCACCAACGCGGCCGTGTCGAGCACGTCGAACAACACGACCACCAGAAACTACGTGGTGACGAGCACGGCGGCGAACGACGCGATGGTCACGAACAGCTTCTGGATGCAGAGCATCGACAACAACTCGTGGTCGTTGGTGACGTGCCTCGGCCTCACGACGACCAGCAACACGGCGAACGCGGGGCCATTCGGCGTGACGTCGCTGTCAACGTGCAGCGGCGTGCCGCATACGAATGCCGGCGCCGGCGTGATCACGACCGCCGGCCTCGTGGCGCAGGACACCGGCACGATCGGCGGCTACATCAAGATCGAGATGCAGGACACCGCCAACAACTGGCAGGACGTCACGGCCGAGATCCTGAACTGGGGCTTCGCCGACAAGAACCAGGCCGGCGCGGCGTGCGCGGATCCCACGCCCAACGCGATCATCCGCCTGCAGCGCCTGCGCGACAGCAGCAACCCGACGTGGTGCACGTATGCCAGCAGCACCAACTCGTACGACTACTGGCCGAACACGCTGTTCGACACGCGCGAAGCGCTGAACCGCGACGTCAACCCGGGCAACGTCGATCTGCCGCTGGCCGGCGTCATGCACTACATCGCCATCGACGTCGCCAACCTGTCGAAGTGGCTCACGGGCCAGGCGCCGTACGCCGCCGGCAGCGGCGCGAACGCCTACAGCAACAACGGCTACGGCATCTACATCTCCGATCGCCGCAACAACCGCGACGCGAACAGTCTGGAGACCGGCGAGTACGGCTTTGAAGACTTCGTCAACCCGTCGAGCGCCGCTGGCACGAGGAACGGCGCCCTCGACACCGGCGAAGACGTGAACGCGAACGCGATTCTCGACGTCTACGGTCAATATCCGAGCTTTCTTGGCGTGCAGAACACGCTGCCGACCGGAGGCGTCGCGCCCTTCAACACCGCGACGAACGTGCGGCCGTGGGCGACGGCCGGGCGTGGCGCGATGATGTCGAACCGCGCATATCTCTTCCGCCGCGCCGTGAAGCTCGTCAACGGCGGACTGGGCAACATCGTCCAGCCCGGGCTGACGATCGCGACGGAAAACCCGGTCTACATCCAGGGCGACTGGAACGCAAATCAGGCGGGCTTCGGCGAGCCGAACGCGGAGACGTCCGTCATCGCGGACGCGGTGACGCTGCTCTCGAACGAGTGGACGGACGTGAACTCGTTCATCAACCCGTACAGCCCTGGCGCGCGCGGCCGCAACACGACGTGGTACCGCGTCGCCGTGATCGCCGGCAAGGGCGCGGCGTTCCCGTGGCCGTCGGCCGGCAGTCCGCCGAGCGACTTCGGCACGGACGGCGGCGCCCACAACTTCCTGCGCCTGCTCGAGAACGGCGGCACCGTAAACTACCTCGGCGCGACGGCCACGTTTTATTACAACCGGCAGGCCACGGGCGTCTACAAGTGCTGCTCGACGGTTTACGGCGCTCCGACGCGAAACTACAACTTCGATACGGACTTCTTGAATCCTGCGACACTCCCCCCGTTTACGCCGGTGTTCCGCGACGTCAACATCACCGGCTACTCGCAGGAGACGCGGCCCGGCAAATAGGCGGTCAGGGAGGGAGTCATGTCGAGCGAACGCACACGCCGCCAGGTGGCGGTCGTCGTGGTGGTTTCCGCGTTGGTACTCCTGTCAGGACGCGTGAAGGCCGATTCCCTGTGGATCGGCAGCACGTACGCTGACGCCGCTTCGCACGTCCTGACCGTCGGCGGCAGAGGCTTTCGGGCGACGGCGAGCGTCGAACTCAACGGCGTGCCGCTGCGCGTGCTGTCAACGACCTCCCATCAGATCCGCGCGGCGCTGCCCTCATGGAATCCCGGCACCTATGAAGTGGTGATTCGTCAGTGGCGCGAGGATGCGCGCTTTCCGGTGACAATCGACGGCGTCGGCCCCGCCGGACCGCAGGGACCGGCTGGACCGCAAGGACCCGAAGGGCCGATCGGACCGCAAGGCGTCCCCGGGCCCGCCGGATCGGGACTCACCGTCGTGGCCGCCAATGGCACGCCGCTCGGCACGATCGTCGGCGTGACCAAGCTGAACGGCGCCGATCCGGTTGTCGTCGCACGTCGCGACAACGACGTCTGGCTCGCAATCCTTGTCGATACGGAAACCGTCCAGGCGATGGCCTTCCCCGTGCTGTACAAGAGCGCGACCTGCGACGGCCAGCCATACGCGATTCTGGAAACGACTCCCGCGCCGCTGTTCCGGCTGCTGCAGCGGCTGAATCCCGCCGACCCGCACGCGTTCTATCCGGGGAACCCGATCGCCACCGACACATTCCAAGGCTATTCGACGACCGGCGATCCGGCGGACTGCATGCCGACGGCGCAGAGCGGCTGGGACGTGCCGA
Organism: uncultured Bifidobacteriaceae bacterium; assembly: GCA_964579765.1. GTDB lineage: Bacteria > Acidobacteriota > Vicinamibacteria > Vicinamibacterales > CAVVIG01 > DATNBT01. The sequence continues at coordinate 7,932 of CAZOIK010000399.1, read as the reverse complement.
TGCCCGCCGGCCCGCTCGTCACGTTCGACTTGTCGCCGTTTCCGGCGCCATACGACGTTCGCTGAAGCTCACCACGAGGCCGACGACGACGACGACAACGGCGCCGATCAGGTTGTGCCAGAGGAACGCGATGTCGCGCGTCCAGGGTGAGAAGGCGACGGTGAGCACGACCGCCATGCCCGCGACCAGCCCGACGAGCGCGCCGGTGGCGGTCGCGCGTTTGCTCACGATGGCGAGGATGAACACGCCCAGCAGCGAGCCGTAAAAGAACGACCCATAGCGGTTGACGACCTCGATGAGCGACCCCTGGTTCGCCGCGTACATCGCGACGACGCACGCGAACAGGCCCCAGCCGATGGTCGCCAGCTTCGAGACGGCGAGATAGTGCGTGTCGGAGCCGCGCGTGACGAAGTGGCGTCGATAGAAGTCGATGATAGTCGCCGTCGCCAGCGCGTTGAGCTCGCCCGCGCTTGCTGACATCGCCGCGGCGAAAATCGCCGCGATGAGCAGGCCCACCAGCCCCACCGGCATGCGCGTGGTGACGAACGTCGGAAAGACGTAGTTGATGTCCGCGTACCGCGAGTCGCCCGTCGTCTCCTTCACGATCTCGACGGCGCGCGTCCGGATGTTCCTGACCAGTTCGTCGCTCTGGAGGAACTCGTCGCGGCTGCCGCGCTCGGCGGCGCGCTGGCGGTTGGCGATCGCCTGATCGAACCGCTGCTGCAGGCGCGCGTACTCCGGCCCGTTCGCGCTCGCGGCCACCTGCGCGTCGTACGCGCGGTTGAAGAGCATCGGCGGCGGCTGGACGACGTAGAAGAGGAACACGAGCACGCCAATCGACAGCACGAGCAGCTGGAGCGGAATCTTGACGAACGCGCTCATCATCAGCGAGTCGCGCGCCTCGTTCTCCGACTTCGCCGTCAGATAGCGCTGCACCTGGCTCTGATCGCAGCCGAAGTAGGCCAGCATCAGGAACAGGCCGCCGACGATGCCCGACCAGAACGTGTAGGTCTCGCGTGGATCGAACTTGAAGTCCACCGCGTTGAGCCGTCCTGTCGCTCCAGCCAGGTGCAGGGCCTGGCTGAAGCCGACGTGGTTGGTGATGCCGGCCACCAGCACGACAACCGCCGCGACCATGCCGGCGACGATGACGAACATCTGCTTGACGTCGGTCCACGCGACCGCCTGCACGCCGCCGAGGCTGGTGTAGAGGATCATCGGGATGCAGATGACCAGCACCGTCACCGGGAGCCGCCAGCCCAGAATCGCGGACATGACGACGGCCGGCGCGGCGAGCGTCACGCCCAGCGAGAACGCCCGCCCCATCAGGAACAGGAAGCTCGTCAGCGTCCGCACGCGCACGTCGAAGCGCCGCTCGAGATACTCGTACGCCGTGTAGACCTTCGCGCGGTGGAAGAACGGCACCGCCGTCATCGACAGCACGATCATCGCGAGCGGCAGGCCGAAGTAGAACTGGATGAACCGCAGCCCGGTCGCGTACGCCTGTCCCGTCGTGCCGACGAGCGTCACGGCGCTCATCTGCGTCGCCATGACCGACAGGCCGATCGCCCACCACGGCAGCGAACGGTTGCCGAGAAAGTATCCTTCGACCTTGTCGGTGCCCTTGGCCCGGCGCAGGCCGTCGTACACAATCCACGCGACATACGCGACGACGACGGCCCAGTCGAGCGCGCGCATCTCAGGAGAACAGGCGTCCGAGTACGACGAGCGCCGCGATGATTGCGGCTTCGAGGATCACGACGCGAACGTAGGTGCGCGTCACAGCTGCGCGCTCCGATCGGACAGGTGCCGCTCGGCCGACGCGAGCGCGTCGACCGCCCGCGTCCACCAGTGCCGATCGTCGGCGAGCGTGTGCTGTGAGGCCGCCGCCGCCCGCGCCGTTTCCGCCGGCGCGGGACCGCCGCGGGTCTGGCGCACGTCAACGAAGTGACGCGGGCTCAGGATGTCGGCGAGGGCGGCGTCCGAGTAATCGAGCGGCGCGCCGAGGCAGGCGCGCGACGCCTCGGCGACCAGCGCCGACAGCGGCGCCGACGGATCGGCCTGCCGCGCCGTCACCAGCGTCGCCGCGATCTGGTGCGCCGTCCGGAACGGAATGCCGCGCTCGCGCACCACCGTGTCGGCGAACTCGGTGAGCGTCGTCCAGCCGTCGCCGGCACGCGATTCGAGGCGGGCCGCGTCGAACTCCGCCGTCGCCATCGCCGCCGCCACCAGCGTCACCGTCCGGGTGGCGTCGCGAAACATCGACGCGACCAGCGGCTGCAGGTCGTCCTCCGTGTCCACGATGTCGCCGAACGGCGTGTTGTGCACGGCCGTCAGCACGGCCTGCGATTGTCCGAGCGCCTTGCTGCCGATGGCGCGCGCGTGTTCGACGGCCACCGGATTGCGCTTCTGCGGCATGATGCTGCTCGACTGGACGAAGCCGTCGCCGAAGCGCACGTAGTTGAACTCCGACGTGCACCACAACAGCAGGTCCTGCACGAACCGGCCGAGCCCGGCCAACAGCACCGACGCCGCCGACGCGCTCTCGAGCAGATAGTCCACCGTCGCGATGCTGCCGTACGTGTTGCCGGTGGGCCCGAGAAAGCCCAGCAGATCCGACGTCAGCTGGCGATCGATCGGAAACCCGGTGCCGGTGATCGCGCACGCGCCGAGCGGGCAGCGGTTCGTGCGTTCGTACGCCGCCCTCAGGCGCGCTGCGTCGCGCTCGAGCTGCTCGACGACGGCGAGCAGATAGTGCGCGACGGTCGTCGGCTGCGCGCGCTGCGTGTGCGTGTGAACGGCGAAGATCGTCTCGCGGTGCCGGTCGGCGAGCGAGAGCAGACACTGCCTGAGATCGAGACTGGCGCCGAGCAGCCCGAGGATGAACTCGCGCTGGCGCATCCGGTACATCGTCATGTCGATGTCGTTGCGGCTGCGCGCGGTGTGCAGCCGCCCCGCGACGTCCTCACCGCAGACATCGACGATGAGCCGTTCGACGTAGAAGAACAGGTCCTCGCAGCTCCCGTCGTACGTGAGCGCGCGCGGCTCGCGGCGGGCGGCCGAGTCGAGCGCCTCGCGAATCGCGTGCGCATCGCCGGTGGAGACAATGCCGCGGTCGGCGAGCATCACCAGGTGGGCGTAGTTGACCGCCATCAGCGTCTGGAAGAACAGCGCCTTGGCGTCGTCGAAGTTCTCGTTGAGTACGCAGGCGATGTACTCAGGCGCGAACGGCATGGAGCGCAGTATAGCGGGAACTACTTGAAGAGCCGCGAGACGAGGGCCCCGAACACGGCCAGGAACCCGGCCATCTGAATGCCGACGAGCCACGTGAAGTGACGGTCGATCTTGGCGTCCATGGCGTCGAGCCGCGCGTCGGTGCGATCGAACCGGCGCTCCATGACATCGAACCGCTTGTCAACCTGCTCAAACCGCCTGTCGACCTGTTCGAAGCGTTTATCGACCTGTTCGAAGCGTTTATCGACCTGCTCGAAGCGTTTATCGACCTGCTCGAACCGCTTATCGACCTGGTCGAACAGGCGAATCATCTCGGCGCGGACACCGCCGATGTCTTCGCGCAGGCCATCGGTGATCTCCGCGTGCTCTCCGAAACGGCCCTCGAGATAGGCGACCCGCTCTTCCAGGCTGGGCATGGCGCCGAACTCCCTCCAGCGGGCCACCACGGCCCGATTGTACATCGTCGTCTCCACAGCACGGTTCGTGCCGCCGCGATTCGTTCGAGAATTCGCGCGATCCGACGTCGCGCGCTGCAGATCCTGCAATCACTGCCGTCGGCCAGCCTGGCAGTTCTTGCGAAGCCGGCCGCTGGCCGGCTCGCGCTAGACTGTGCGCGATGAAACTCCCCGTCCTCGTCGTCTGTGTCGTTCTGTTCGGTGTCGGCGCGTTTGCGCAGGACGCCGGTCGTCAGGTGTTCGCCGCCCGCTGCGCCGGTTGCCACGGCAGTGACGGCAACGGCGGCGAGCTGGGTCCGGGCATTGCCGTGCGGGTGCCGACGCGAACGGATCAGGAGCTGGCGTCGCTCTTCCGGCAGGGGCTGCCGGCGTCGGGCATGCCGTCGTTCGCGACGCTCGGCGACGGCGACGTCGCATCGCTCATTCAGTTTCTCCGCACGCTGAAACCCCGTGCGGGCAGCGCGCCCGCGCACGCGACGGTCACCGTGGGCGGATCGTCCCTCTCCGGCCTCGTGCTGAATCAGAGTCAGCTCGACCTGCAGATGCTCGGCGACGATCGCAGGCTTCACCTGCTGCGCACGGACGGCCCGCGGATGCGCGCCGTCACCTCGCAGAGCGACTGGACGAGCTACAACGGCGGCCCGGCCGGCAGCCGCTACAGCCCGTTGACGCAAATCACCGCGCGCAACGCCGGTGCGCTCGCGCCGAAATGGATGTTCAGCCTGCGGAACACGAACAACCTGCAGGTGACGCCGGCCGTCTCCGCCGGCGTGATGTACGTGACGGCGGCCAACGAGTGCTACGCGCTCGACGCCGGATCGGGGCGTGAGATCTGGCACTACCAGCGCCCGCGGACGAAAGGGCTCGTCGGCAACGCCGCCGGCGGCGTCAATCGGGGCGTGGCGATTGCCGGCGATCGCCTCTTCATGGTGACGGACCACGCGCATCTCATCGCGCTCAACAAGTTCACGGGCGCGCTCCTGTGGGAGACCGAGATGGCCGACTGGCATCAGAACTACAACGCCACCGGCGCGCCGTTGCCCGTCGGCAATCTCGTCGTCACCGGCACGTCGGGCGGCGACGAGGGCGTGCGCGGCTTTGTCGCGGCATTCGATCAGGCGACCGGCAAGGAGGTCTGGCGGTTCTGGACGACGCCGAAACGCGGCGAGCCGGGATCGGAGACGTGGCAGGGCAAGGGTCTCGATCACCCGTCGGGATCGACGTGGATGACGGGCGCGTACGATCCCTCGCTCGATCTCGTCTTCTGGACCGTGGGCAACCCCGGACCGGATCTCATCGGCGACGACCGTCTCGGCGACAACCTCTACACCGACTCGGTCGTCGCGCTCGACGCGAAGACGGGCGCGATGAAATGGCACTTCCAGTTCACTCCGCACGATGTCTGGGACTACGACGCGGAGGAGACGCCGGCGCTCGTCGACGCGCAGTGGAAGGGACAGCCGCGCAAGCTGCTCGTGCAGGCCAATCGCAACGGCTTCTTCTACGTGCTGGATCGCACGAACGGCGAATTCCTCTTTGGCACGCAGTATGTGAAGACCGTGACCTGGGCGACCGGTCTCGACGAGAAGGGACGGCCGAAACGCGTGGCGGGCATGGAGCCGACGCTCGACGGCAAGCGTGTGTGTCCGTCGCTCGACGGGGCGTCGAACTGGTACTCGACGTCGTTCAACCCGATCACGAAGCTCTACTACGTGCAGACGAACGACAAGTGCGGCGTCTTCACCAAGGTGCCGGCGGACTGGGAAGCGGGCAAAGGCTACATGGGCGGGTCGTTCGCGCCGGCGCCCGAACCGGCGCAGCGGTTGCTGCGGGCGATCGACATCAACACCGGCAAGGCCGTGTGGACGCTCCCGCAGACGGGCGCCGTCAATTCGTGGGGCGGCGTACTCAGCACGGCCGGCGGCGTCGTCTTCTTCGGCGAAGACAGCGGCGCCTTCATGGCCGCCGACGCCGCGAGCGGCAAGCCGCTCTGGAGCTTTCAGACGAGCGCGTTGTGGAAAGCGTCGCCGATGACGTACGTGTTCGACAACAAGCAGTACGTCGCGATCGCGGCCGGATCGAACATCATTGCGTTCGGGTTGCCATGACCCGGCGGGCCTGAAGGTCCACTACTTCTGGTCGTACAGCGCGCGCAGCGTCACGACGTCGTCGGGCGAGAGGCCCGTGGCCTGCGGCGATCCGATGTCGTCGGGCGACTTCAGCTTCCGCCGATACGCGCCGAAGAACTTCTCGCCGTCGCCGGGCTGCCGGAACAGATACATGATCGACCGGATGTCGTTCGTGTGCTCGAGGCCGAGCGCATGGCCGATCTCGTGCAGCGCCGTCAGGTAGACGATGATCTGCCGCTCGAGCGGATCGCGTCCCGCGTCCGCGGCCACGGCGACTTCGGCCTTCACGATCAGGCCCGTCTCCGGATTCACGCGCGGCGCCGTGACGCCGTAGCGGTAATCCGCCGACATGAAGTGCAGCCGGACGGGCGCGGTTGACTCCCACGCCGTGACGAGCGTAAACCGGCCGTCGGCGGCAACGGTCCACGTGTGCATCGCTTTCTCGACCAGCTCGGCGCCGTTCGGCGGCGTGAACTCGGGGTCAATCCACAGACGGATCGCGCTGCCGCGCGCCCAGTGACGAGCGGCGGCGGCCGGTCGAGCCTGCGCATACACGAGCGCGGCGGCCGACGCGACGACCAGCACGGCGAGCACCTCGCGAACCCTCATCGTTTTACTAATATAGCGTGATGGCCTCGTGGTCGATCCGCGCGCGTCCACCAAGGGGCGCGGTCAAAGCCGACAGCATCCAGCGCGATCCCGACGTGCTCTCCGGGTTTCTCGAAGACGCGGCGCACTTTCCAGGCGGGCACGCCGACGGCCTGCTCGCCGCCACCTGCGAAGCCGACGTGGCGAACCTCCTGCGCGGATCCGGGCCGGTGCTCGGCGTCGGCGCGCAGTCGTCGCTCACCGGCGGCGCGACGCCGATGGGCGAAGTGCTCGTCACGACCAGCCGCCTGAATCGCATCATCGCGATCCACGACGACTCGGTGCGCGTCGAAGCCGGCGTGACGCTTACGGACCTCGACGCGGCGCTGCGCAATGCCGGCAAGTACTATCCCCCGACGCCGACCTTTATGGGCGCGTTCGTCGGCGGCACCATCTCGACCAACGCCGCCGGCGCGGCGACGTTCAAGTACGGCACGACCCGCGACTGGGTGAAGGCGATCACGGTCGTGCTTGCAAGCGGCGACGTGCTCGACGTCGAGCGCGGGCAGGTGTTCGCGCACCATGACGGCTACTTCGACATCGAGACCGATCGCGGCACGATGCGCGTCCCCGTGCCGTCCTATCGCGCGCCTCAGGTCGCGAAGCTCGCCGCGGGCTACCTGGCGGCACCCGGCATGGATCTCATCGACCTGTTCATCGGCGCCGAAGGGACGCTCGGCGTCATCACCGAGGCCACGCTCCGCGTGCTGCCGGCGCGTCCCGCGACGTGCCTCGCGTTCGTCCCGTTTCCGGCGCGCCTTTCCGCGCTCGCCCTCGTGCGCCAGCTCCGCGGTCTCGCGCGCGACACGTGGCGCACGCGCGATCCACACGGCATCGACGTGTCCGCGATCGAACACATGGACGCGCGCTGCCTCGAGCTCCTTCGCGAAGACGGCATCGACCGCCTGCACGGCGTCGCCATTCCCGCGGGCTCCGAGATCGCGCTGCTCGTCACGCTCGAGCTGCCGCTGGCGACGACAGCCGAGCAGGCCTTCGACGAGATCGGCGGCGCCCGCGACGCCGACGGGCCCGACGGTCCCCTCCGTCGCTTCTGCCGCCTGCTCGACGCGGCCGGCGTCCTCGACGACGTCGAGGTCGCGGTGCCGGGCGACCTCGCGCGCGCGACGCAGCTGCTCGCGGTGCGCGAAGCCGTGCCGGCCGCCGTCAACCTGCGCGTAGGCCGCGCGAAGCAGGCCATCGACCCGCGCATCGAGAAGACCGCCGCCGACATGATCGTCCCCTTCGACCGGCTCGGGGAGCTGCAGACGATCTACGAGACGGGCTTCGGCCCCCGCGGACACGACGCCGCCATCTGGGGCCACATCTCCGACGGCAACCTGCATCCGAATGTCAGTCCGCGCTCGTTCGAGGACGTGAAGGCCGGGAAGGCCGCCATCCTCGACTTCGGCCGCGAGGCGATCCGGCTCGGCGGCGCCCCGCTCGCGGAGCACGGCGTCGGCCGCAAC
>CAZOIK010000398.1:0-2094 GCA_964579765.1 uncultured Bifidobacteriaceae bacterium | reverse complement strand
GAAGACGTTCCGCGCCGGCTTCCGCCAGCCGTGCCGTTTGTCGTAGGTCCGCAGCCCGTGCTCGATGGTCCGGTTCGCCAGATCCTGCAGCTTCGCGTCGAGCGTCGTCGTCACGGAGAGACCGTTTTCGTAGAGCACCTTCGCGCCGTACTGCCGCTCCAGGTGCTTGCGGACCTCTTCGACGAAGAACGGCGCGATGCCGGGCGGCTGCGTCGGCTGGCCGTGCGTGACGATCGGCGTCTGCTTGGCGGCGTCCGCCTGCGCCTGCGTGATGTAGCCTTCGTCGGCCATGCGCTGCAGCACGATGTTGCGCCGGTTGGTCGCGCGCTTCATGTCCACGAACGGGCTCTGGCGCTCGGGCAGCTGGAAGAGGCCCGCGATCAGCGCGGCTTCCTCGAGGTTCAGCTGCATGTTCGACTTGTTGAAGTAGAGTCGCGAGGCGGCCTCGACGCCGTAGGCGCCGTGGCCCATGTACATCTGGTTGCAGTAGATCGTGAAGATCTCTTTCTTGGTGTACCGCTTCTCGATCTGCACCGCGAGGATGATCTCGCGGATCTTGCGCTCGAACGACTTCTCCTTCGTCAGGCCGAACTGCTCTTTCAGGTTGCGCGCGAGCTGCTGCGTCAGCGTGCTGGCGCCCTGCGCGCGGCGGCGCTCGAGGATGTCGGTGATGGTGGCGCTGACCATGCGCCACAGGTTGATGCCGACATGGCGTTCGAAGTCGGCGTCCTCGGTCGCGATGATCGCCTCGCGCAGCAGGGGATTGATCTCGTCGTAGCCGACGACGATGCGGCGCTGCGTGGCGAACTCGCCGATCAGCTGGCCCTGGGCGGCGTAGACGCGCGTGATCGTGCTGGGCGAGTAGTTGTCGAGAGCCGTGACCTGCGGGAGGTCGCCGGCATAGGCGAAGAGCACGCCGCTTGCGACGCCGGCCGCCGCGGCGGCGACGAACGCCAGGACGAGCGTGGCGTTCCTGGCGACGCGAAGAACAATATGCGCCACAGTATGTTCATCTTAGCGCGATTGTCCGGCGGTTCGCATTGCCTGAACCGGACTCACATTTTATACTTTTAGAGAGATCAATCGCCGGCTGACGCCGGCCACTACAGACGTCTGAAGCGTTGAGGCACTCATGAGCAAAATCATCGGCATTGACCTGGGCACCACCAACTCCGTCGTCGCCGTCATGGAAGGTGGCGAGCCAGTCGTCATCACCAACCCCGAGGGCAGCCGGCTGACGCCGTCGGTCGTCGCGTTCACCAAGGCCGGCGAGCGGCTGGTGGGCCAGGTGGCGAAGCGCCAGGCGGTCACCAACCCCGAGAACACCGTCTTCTCGATCAAGCGGTTCATGGGCCGCAAGTACGACGAAGTGAACGAAGAGATGAAGATGGTGCCCTATCAGGTCGTGCGCGCCAGCAACGGCGACGCGCGCGTCAAGTCGAACGACAAAGACTACTCGCCGCCGGAGATCTCGGCGATGGTGCTGCAGAAGCTCAAGCAGGCGGCCGAAGACCACCTCGGGGAAGCGGTGACGAAGGCCGTCATCACCGTGCCGGCCTACTTCAACGACGCGCAGCGCCAGGCGACCAAGGACGCCGGGCAGATTGCCGGGCTCGAGGTGATGCGCATCGTCAACGAGCCGACGGCGGCGGCGCTCGCGTACGGCCTCGACAAGAAGAAGGACGAGACGATTGCCGTCTACGACTTCGGCGGCGGCACGTTCGACGTGTCGATTCTCGAAGTGGGCGAGGGCGTGGTCGAAGTGAAATCGACCAACGGCGACACGCACCTCGGCGGCGACAACATCGACCAGCGCATCATCGACTGGATCACGAGCGAGTTCAAGAAGACCGACGGGATCGATCTCAGCAAAGACCGCATGGCGCTGCAGCGCCTGAAGGAAGCGGCGGAGAAGGCGAAGATGGAGCTCTCCTCGGTGATGGAGACCGACATCAACCTGCCGTTCATCACCGCCGACGCGAGCGGCCCCAAGCACCTGCAGATGAAGCTGACGCGGGCGAAGTTCGAGCAGCTCGTGGACGACCTGCTGCAGCGCACGGTCGGCCCGACCAAGCAGGCGCTCTCAGACGCCGG
>CAZOIK010000397.1:0-13292 GCA_964579765.1 uncultured Bifidobacteriaceae bacterium | reverse complement strand
GATCGGCGACCTCGAGCAGCACGATCAGGTTCACCAGCACGAACGCGACGACGAGCGACAGCAGGCCGTTCGGCATCACCGTGTAGGGCACGACGGCGTTCACGCGGCCCACCGACACCTGTCCGAGCCGCAGCTGCAGCTGCATCAGGTTGAAGACGCCGACGACGGCAAAGATGATCGACGCGGCGTAGACGATACGTCGCGCGGGCGAGAGCTTCATCGTGAACGCGATGAAGAACAGCCGCAGCTGCACCAGCAGACGCCGGTGCCACGGCAGGCCCTCGAGCTCCTTCGCGTCGATCGTGCGGGCGAAGAACTGATACGCCTCGCGCGCGTCGCGTGTGAACAGCCGCTGGAGGTCTTCGGCCTTCAGATCGCGCGTATAGGTCGAGACGAAGTCGCGAAGGCGCGGGCTCACCGCACGATTCCGAGATCGCGGCCGACTTTTCCGAATGCGTCGAGCGCGAACTGCAGCTCGTCGCGCGTATGCGTCGCCGTGACGATGGTACGGACGCGCGCCTTGCCGACCGGAACCGTCGGAAAGGCGATGCCCTGCGCGAACACCCCGGCCTGGAACAACCGATCGGAGAGCGTCATGGCGCGCGCACCGTCGCCGACGATGACCGGAACGATCGGACCCTCGCTGACGCCGGTGTCGAAACCGAGCGTCTTGAGGCCCGACTGAAAGAACCGCGTGTTGTCCCAGAGCCGATCGACGAGATGCGGCTCCTCGAGGAGAACGTCGATGGCGGCGATACACGCGGCGGCCACCGCCGGCGGATGCGAGGTCGAGAAGAGAAACGGACGCGCGCGGTGGTAGAGGAATTCGACGAGCGCCTGCGAGCCCGCGACGTAGCCGCCGAGCACGCCGATCGCCTTCGAGAGGGTGCCGACTTGAATGTCCACGCGTCCGTGCATGCCGAAGTGGTCGATCGTCCCGCGGCCGTTTTGGCCGAACACGCCGCTCGCGTGCGCGTCGTCCACCATCATGATGCAGCCGAATTCCTCGGCGAGCGCGCAGAGCGCCGGCAGCGGCCCGAGGTCGCCGTCCATGCTGAAGACGCCGTCGGTGATGAGCAGCTTGCGCTGCGTCGCCGGCAGCGCCTGCAGAATCGTTCGCGCCGCGTCGACATCCTTGTGCGGGAACACTTTGATCGCGGCGCGGCTGAGCCGACAGCCGTCGATGATGCTCGCGTGGTTCAGTTCGTCCGAGATCACGACGTCGTCTTTGCCGAGCACCGCCGAGACCGTGCCCGCGTTCGCGGCAAATCCGCTCTGGAACACGACGACCGCCTCGGTCTTCTTGAACGCGGCCAGGCGGCGCTCGAGCTCCATGTGGATGTCCATGGTGCCCGCAATCGTCCGAACCGATCCCGTGCCGACGCCGTACTTGCGAATCGCCTCGAGCGCGCGCTCCCGCAGGCGCGGATGGGTTGTCAGGCCGAGATAGTTGTTGGACGAGAGGTTGACGACGCTGCGGTGATCGACCGTGGTCTTCGGCTTCTGCCCGTCCTCGAGGACGCGCAGATGCCGGTAGAGGCCCTGCTGCTTCAGGCTGTCGAGCTCCGCCGTGAGATACGCGAGCGGATCGCGTCGCATCGCACTCAGCCGTTGGCGAGGAACGACGCGGTGTAATCTGCCATCAGACGGTAGATCTCGTCGAGTTCGTCCGGCGGCGCGAGAAACACGATGCGGAAGAAGCCGCCCTCGGCCGGCATGCCGAACCCGGAGCCGTAGACGCAGAGCACGCCGGTCGCCCGAAGCAGGCCGAGGACGTAGTCTTCGTCGGTACGTCCCGCCGGCAATTGGAGCTGCGGCATGACGTAGAAGCCGGCAATCGGCGCCACGCACGACATGCCCGGCATCGCGTTCAGACGGCGCACCGTGATCTCGGCGCGCTTCTTGAGCTCGGCGCGGAAGATCGGCTGATGCGATCGATCGCCGAGCAGCGCAGGGGCAATGGCGTACTGCATCGGGTGCGAGCTGCACAGCCGCGCGTCCGCCAGCTTCTTGATCGCCGTCAGCACGTTGTCGAGGCGCGGCGTTCGGCCGACGCCGAGCCACCCGGTGCGCCATCCCGGGGCGAGATACGCTTTCGAGAGGCTGGAGAACGTGATGATCGCGGCGTCGGGATCCAGCGCGCCGATTGGATCGACCGGGCCGTCATAGCCCAGGTCGCCGTACACCTCGTCGGCGAGCAGCACGAGGTTGTGCCGTTCGGCAAACTCGATCAGCGCGCGCCGCGTCGGCGTCGGATACGTCGCGCCCGTCGGGTTGTTCGGGTCGATGACGACGAGCGCGCGAGTCGCCGGAGTGACGAGGCTTTTGAGATGATCGAGATCCGGCTGCCAGCCGCGCGACGGATCGCAGCGGTAGAACTTCGCGTGGGCATCGATCTTCGCGAGCACCGCCGTATAGAGCGGGTATGTCGGCATCGGCACGAGCACGTCGCCGCCGCCGTCCACGAGCGCGCTCAGCACGAGGTCGATCGCTTCCGACGTGCCGGCCGTGATGAGCGCGCGATCGGCGGAGATGGGAAAGCCGTGTCCCGTCAACTCGGCGGCGACGGCCTCGCGCGCCGCCGGAATGCCCGGCGAAGGGCCATACCCGTTGTGGCCGTCGCGCATCGCGCGCTCGACGGCGGCGATCAGGTGCGGCGGCGTCTTGAACCCGAAGACGTTCGGATCGCCGACGTTGAGATAACGAACGCGTGTCCCCGCTGTTTCGACGCGTTGGGCCTCGACGACGATGTTCCGGATCGCGTAGCTGAAGGTGTTGACGCGGTGCGCGACGGATACGGGCTGGGCGCTGGCCGTCTTGGACATCGTCACGTCGCCACTATACAACGGGCGGCATTTTTTACATGGTCGGTCTCGTGAAAGACGGTGAGATCCGCCCGTATCCCGCGAAATCTCGTGGCAGGCTAATTGCTAACTGATGAGGTGCCACAATGCTCACTGTGCTCCCCCGCACGGTTATCTTTGCGATCGCCGCGCTGGCTGTCTCCCAGGCGATACCGCCGCCCCTCTTCCACAGCTCGGTTGACGTCGTCCGGCTTGCCGTCACCGTGCGCGATCAGAAGGGCCAGTTCGTCCGAGATCTGGGCGCCCGCGACTTCGACGTGCGGGACGAGGGACACACGCGGGCGATCGCCGACTTCCGTCAGGAGATCGCCGGGCTCAGCGTGGCGCTGCTGTTCGACACGAGCGGCAGCATGGAAGGGCGTCTGGCGCCGGCCCGCGAGACGGCGTCGATGGTGCTCGACGCGCTCTACTCGTGGAGCGACGAGGCCGCCGTCTTTCACTTCGACACCCGGCTGCAGGAGCTCGCACCGTTCACGCGCGGTCTCCGCGAGTTGCCGGCGTCGATCTCGCGTCTCGTGCCGTTCGGGGCGACGTCGCTGTTCGACGCCATCGCGCAGACCGCCGAACGGCTTCCGCGCAGTGACGACCGGCGGCGCGCCGTCATCGTGTTCACTGACGGCCTCGACAACGCGAGCCGGCTGACGCCGCCGCAGGTGTCGGCGGCGGCCAGCGCCATCGACGTGCCGGTGTACGTCGTGGGCATCGTCTCGCCGCTCGACGACCCGACGTCGGAACATGCCACGCCGGGCGCGAGGAAGTCAGCGCTCTCGGGTGACCTGGCGAACCTCGCCGCGTGGACGGGCGGCGCGGCGTGGGTCGCGAGCGGCGCGCCGCAGCGCAAGCTCGCGGCGCACGCGATCGTGGACGAGCTGCGCCATCAGTACTTGATCGCGATCGACGCCGGCGTCGAGCCGGGTTGGCATCCGGTGACCGTAAGAATGCGAAACAGGAATCTCACCGCGCACACGCGGAGTGGATATGCCGTCGGGCAATCACGCCCGGGCGTGCAATAGGAGGATTGGAACATGCGGACATTCATGACAGCGCTCGCCGTCGTGGCGGTAGCCGCCGGGGCGACCGGATGTGCGACCAAGAAGTTCGTCCGGACGAGCGTCGGCGAAGTGAACGACAAGGTGGATTCGCTCGGGCGCACCGTCGAGCAGACGCAGGAGCGCACGCGGCAGAACGAGACCAAGATCGCCGAGGTCGATACGAAGGCGACCAACGCGGGCAACGCGGCGCAGCAGGCCAACAGCGCCGCGTCGGCGGCCAACAACGCGGCGACCGCGGCAAACAACAACGCCAACGCGGTGGGCAGCAAGCTCGACGCGTTCGACAAGGCGTCGCGTCGCCTCGTGCTGGAGGTCGTCATCAGCGAGAGCTCCGGCAACTTCCAGTTCGGCAAGACCGATCTGCCCGACGAGGCCAAGGGACAGATCGACCAGCTGATCTCGAAGCTCCAGCAGGATCCCAAGAACGTCTACTTCGAGATCGAGGGCCACACCGACAACGTGGGGACCGCCGAGTTCAACGAGAAGCTCGGGATGGAGCGTGCCGAAGCGGTGAAGATGTATCTTTACGAGAAGCATCAGATCCCGCTCCACAAGATGAACGTCATCAGCTACGGCGAGACCAAGCCGGCCGCCGACAACAAGACCAAGGACGGACGCGCGCAGAACCGCCGCGTGGTGATCCGCGTCCTGGGGTAGCGTGATCCGCGTCGAGCTCAGCCTGCGGCTGCCAAACAACGCCGGTGCGCTTGCCGGCGTCTGGCAGCTGCTGGCTGACGAGCGGGTCAACGTGATCGCGATGGCGCTCGACGCGAGCGGCTGGCTGCGCCTCGTCGTGGACAACCACGTGCGCGGCGCGGCGGCGCTGCGCGAACGGCGCCATCAGGTCGCCGAGCGCGACGTGCTGATGGCGGCCGTTCCCGACACGCCCGGCGCGCTCGCCGGCGTGCTGCGGCTCGTGGCGGACGCCGGCGTCAACGTCGAGTACGCCTATTCGGGCGTCGGGGAGCGTGCGTTGACCGCGTCGGTGGTACTGGGTGTCGATGACGTGATGCGCGCGTCCATGGCGGCCGGGCTGTGAGGCTCTTCGTCGAGACGATGAACGCGGTGGTGGTCGAGATCGACGGCGACGGCCGCGTGCGAATCGAAGGCGAGGACTGGTCGATGCCGACGCTGCAGGAGCGGCGGGCCATCCTGCATTCTGCCCAGCGGGAGATGGCCGAGCTGGCCGACACCATTGAGATCCTTCAGAAGGATCCGTTGACAAAACCTTCATCGTCCTCATAATCAGCACCGCGTCTCATGCGGAGCCTGATGGCGGCGTCGCACGGTCTGCGCCGGTTCGGCCCGGCCGCCCTGGTCACCGCGGCCCTGGACCTTGTCATCTTCGTTGAGCTTCTCGTCCTGGCGGCGCTGCTGTTGGGCGGCGGATTCAACTGGGCGTGGGCCAGCACGCATGAGGCCGCCAAGCCGCTTCTGATCCTGCTCGCCTCGGCCGCGATCCGGGTCGCTCTGCCCGTGCCGCCCTACCAGCGCGCAATCGCGTCGCGGACCTGGTATCGGACCACGACCACCGCGCGGGACCGCGTGCGGTTTCCGGCCGCGCTGCGGGACGTTGCCGTCGCCGTGCTCGTGACCCGGACGGCGACCGTCGTCCTGGCGTTTCTCGGCAACGTCATCCTTCCAGACAACCGCTTCCGTCCGTTCGCGCTGCCGTTCCATTCCGCGAAGTTCGCGGAGATCTTCGCCGCCTGGGACTCCGGCTGGTACTTCGACATCGCACGGCGGGGCTACTACTTCAATCCGGCCGGACAGAGCAGCATCGCGTTCTTTCCGCTCTATCCGCTGCTCATGCGCGTGCTGGCGGCCCCGTTCGGCGGATCCGAACGAGCGATCTGGATCGCGGGCGTCGCGATTTCCATGGCGGCGTTCGTCGCCGCGCTCCTGGTCCTGCACCGGTTCTCGGAACGGGTCCTGGGCGATCGTGAGGCGGCCCGGCGCGTGATCCTTTACGTCACCGTGTTCCCCTTCTCGCTCTTTTTCACGCGTGTCTACACCGAGTCGCTGTTCTTCCTCCTGTCCGTGCTGGCGATTGCGTCGGCGTACGACGGGCGGTGGTGGTGGGCCGGGCTGGCGGGAGCGTTGGCGGCGCTGACGCGATCGAACGGCATCCTCGTGGCGCTGCCGCTCGCGTGTCTGGCGGTGAGAGACCGCCCCGGCGTCCGGGCGCTCGCGTCGCGCGCGGGCGCGATCGCCCTCGTCCCCGTCGGCCTGGGCCTCTATTGTGCGTACGTATACATGTTGACCGGCAATCCGCTGGCCTGGCTCGATGCCCAACATTACTGGTTCTATTCCGTCGGTGATCTGCCGTGGCGGCGACTTCTCAGCCTTGTCTCGGCGATCGAGCACCGCGGCTTCTACGACTATTTCTTCACCTCGATCGGCGCCCCGTATCAGTTCATTCACGGCGCCGTGGCGGTCTTCGTGCTCGCGTTGATCCCCTCGATCTTCAAACGGCTCGGCGTCGCGCTTGGCGTCTACACCATCGTGAGTCTGATTGTGCCGTTGTCGGGCAGCGACCTGCAGGGCATCGGGCGCTACATGTCCGTCGTGTTTCCGATCTTCATGTTGCTCGGCAGCATTCGATCGCAGGTCGTGCACGAGGCCATCCTGGTGATCTCCTCGCTGTTCCTCGCGCTGTTCGTGACCCTCTTCGTGAATTGGTATCCGTTGTACTAGCGCGTGTTTCGCTTCCGCGGGCAGACGGCGAGACCGGCGTGAAGGTCCGCAGAGGCTAAACGAGGACCAGTCGTTCGACGGTCGACGGCCACGAGATCGTCGCGCCTTTGCGGAACGCGGCGTCGCCCATCGCCTCTGCGCGCCGGCGATCCTCCATCAACGCGCGTATCGCCCGTGCCAGCGCCGGCGGGTTGGGATCGCTCACCAGACCTTGCACGCCGTGCTCCACGAGCTCGGTCGGTCCGCCGCTGTCGGTGCAGGTGATCACGGCCTTGCGCGACGCGAAGGCCTCCACCGTGACGAGCCCGTAGTCTTCGTTGTACGGCGTGAAGCACACGGCCCGGCAGGTCGCCAGGCGCCTGACGAGCATCGCGTCGTCAATGCGGCCGAGAAATTCGACGCGCCTATCGACGCCGAGCTCCGCCGCAAGCCGGCGCAGGTTGGGCAGCTCGCCTCCGTCGCCCGCGATCGTGCAGCGGACGCCGCACGCCGCCGGCTCGGCCAGCGCCCGTATCAGCAGATCGACGCGTTTGTGCGGGGTGAGCCGCGAGACGGCGAAGAGGCAGTCGCCGTATCCCTCGCAGGCGTACGGCCGGTGCGGCGCCGGCGGATAGATCACCTCGGAGGCCAGGCCGCTGTGCGCCAGCCTGGCCTGGATCGTCTGAGACTGCGCATACAGCCTGGTGACGCGTGCGAGCAGGCGCCCATCCACCGCGTGGATCAGACGGCGGCGCATCTGTTCCTTCAGACGCGCGGTCGTCGAGAGCCGTGCGATCGTCTGCTCCCAGAGATCGTAGTACTCGCGCATCCGGTGGTTCAGCCACGGCGTGTGCACGCGATGGCGCAGCGCGTAGCTCGGATAGCGCAGGCTGATGAGCTGATCGACCGGACGGTCGTCGCAGGTGAGACCGACGTCGGTCAGCCGGGTCGCGCCGTACGCGGAAAGCTGACGGCCGAACCGATTCTGCGGCGTCGTGATGAGGCCGGCCTGGTGCCCGTACTCGTTCAGCGCGGTGACAAGAGCCCTGGCGACGACCAGGTGGCCTCCCTCTGCGAACGGCGGATGCGATGTGGCGACGACAATGCGAGCCATGACTGCCGTTCGGACCGGTTACCGGCCTTTCTTCAGGAGGAACACATGCGCCGCCGATTCAGGCGAGGCATCGACCTCGACGCCGTCAGCCATCAGCTCGGCTCCCGTGGCGGCGCCGACGAGCGTACCATCCGGCGTGCTGACGGTGTACGTGGCAGCGCTCTCCAGTCCCTGAGGCTGCAGCGACACGCGAGGCACGGACGGATCGTTCTGGAAGGCATAGAGCGCGGCATCGCCTGAGTCCGCCGCCAGCTGCTGCACGCCGTCCCATGGCGGCGCGTCGCCGGCACCCGTCACCTGGTCGGTCAGCAATCTCCCGCTCGAATTCTCCAGGACCGCGCGGAGGGTCTTGTACGTCGCAATCTGCGCCGCGATGGCGTCCCGGTCGCGCTGGCTGAGATCCACGGCGCGATAGGTGAGGCCGAGAATGCCCGGCATCCGGCTGGACATGTACAGCTGGAGATCCGGTGCGTTGACGAGCGGCTCGCCGCTGTCCTCGATGACGAAGGACAGAAGGTATTGCGGCGGGAAAAACGTCATCGCCCCCTCGAGGTTGTGGCGCACGTGCGCGGCGGGCGAGGTGCGGTCGTCCATCCACGCGGTATCCGAGTAGCGCAGCATGCCGAAGTCGAGGCGGTTGCCGCCTTGCGAGCAGTTTTCGATCTGCATCCGAGGATAGCGTGCCCGCAGCGTCGCCAGCACGTCGTACAGCGCGGTGACGTGGGCGAAGTTGCCGTCGGTCGTAGAATGTCCATGCCCCGATCGGTTGCAGTTCACCCACAGGTTGTTGTCCCACTTCAGGTAGTCGGGCTGCACGTCGTCGAGCAACCGGGTCAGCTGGTCGAGCACCCACTGCCGCGCCGCGGGGCTGGCCAGGCAGATTTGCGCGCTGCCGGTCGCCTGATAGCTCCCGTTGTTCTTTGCCAGCCACTCCTCGCGAGCCAGGCCCGGCTTGCCGACCGTCGACAGGTCGACGCGCTCGGGCTCGACCCACAGCCCGAATTGCAAGCCGAGCGAGTGCGCGTACGCGCGAAGCGCGCCGAGGCCGTTCGGAAAACGCGCGGGATCGACCTCCCACGATCCGAGCCCCGACGTGAAGTCCGTGCCGTGACCGGCGCCGACATACCAGCCGGCGTCGACGACGAACAGTTCGACGCCCATCACGGAGGCCAGCGTCATCTCGTTCATCATCGACTGTTCGTCGATGTCGGTGCCGTACGCGAACCAGGTGTTGTAGGTGACACGCGGTGTGAAGCCGCGTCCCTGACGCACGCCCTGGATCACGAATGCCCTGAGCGCTGACGCGACGTCGCCGCTCCCGCCGGCGGTGACGCCGAAAAATCCATGTGGCGTCTCGAGTGGATTTGCGGCATCGACCGTGCGGCTGACCGTGGGCAGGCCGGCGTCGACGCGAACTGCGCCGCCGAGCCGTGTCGCGACGATCTGCCACGCGCCTGACCACAACAAGCCGCCGAAGAACTCGTCGTTCTGCGAGTCGGCCGAAATCATCGGCAGATATTCGGAGGTCGATCGATTGCGCGCGACGAGCGCCAGAGCGTTGCCGGAGCTGACCGGATCGGTCACGACCGTGAACGCGTCGTCCACCGGCGCCCCGGCGGCGTCCTGCCGAAGGCCGGTCGTGTAGTGGAGGGCGCTCGCGAACGCGGTGACCGTCCACACGCTCAGCTGCGACACCGTCACGCTAGCCGAGCCCACGGCGCGGAACGTCGTCCACATTTCGATGGTCGGAGAGCCCGGATAGCAGGCGTAGGATCGCACGACGGTCACCGGCGATTTCGCCGAGCGGAAGGCGAGGGCGAGCAGGACGCCGCCGTTGGTCTCGGACGCATCCGCGCTCTCGAGCGTCCAGCCCGACGCGGACGCGCCGAGCTGTGACGTGGTGCCGTTGACCGTGACCGTGTTGTCGGCGCCCGGCGTCGCACTGAGCGTGCGGCCGGTTTTCGGGCTGCGGATCTCGTCGAGCGTGAGGCCCGCCGCGGCGGTGAGCCGGAACCTGACGAGGATGTCGTCGTTGCCGATGGTCCACATGCCGCCGGCGGCATCCGACGCCACGAAGGCGCCGCCGGCGCCGCTGGCTCGAAGCCGGGAGGGGCTGCCGGCACACAGCAAGAACACAATCGCGCCGGCCGCCGCGATCGTCCGGCGCAGCACGCGGCCGGGTGCTGTGAGCAGCAACGATTGACATCCCATGGTTTCGAGAGAAGTATAGGGGCCGAGTTGCGAGATGTCAGCCAGATGATGATCCGGCGACGACGCGCGTGGGCGTGTGCTGGTGTCGCGGCGATCCTGCTCATCGCGCATTCGACATTCGCGGCTGCGCAATCGCGGCAGACGCCGTACGTCAGCGTCGGCGTGCTCGGAGACTTCAAGTGGTTCTCCGGCGATCCCACCACCAACACGCTCGACGGCCAGGGCGTTGGCGGCAGCGTGGCGGTGGGCTCGTCGCTTGGCGCGCGGTGGGACGTCGAGCTGGGTGTCGACGTCCCGCGGTTCACGTCGACGTCCGAGTCGACGTCCGTGACCGTTCGGCGGCAGATCATCACGCTCGAATCGCGCACGAAGAATCGCGCGATGAGCGTCGCGGCGCTCGTCCGCTATCGCCCGTTGCCGCGCGGGCGCGTGCAGTTCGGCTATCTCGCCGGCTTGAGCCTCGCGCGGCTGCAGCGCCGGTTCGACACCATGGCTCCCGAGGGCACGCCGGCGTCCCTCATCCCGCGACCGCAGGAACTCATCGATTACGGCGCGGCGCCGACCATCGGGATCGATGCGGCGATGGCGGTGGCCGGGCGGCTGTCGCTCGTCGCGGCCGTCCATGCCACGATGTTCAGCCTCCGCGACGTCAGCGGCGTCATGTTGCGGCCGCGCGTCGGCGTCCGCTGGCAGTTCTAGCGCCGCAACTCGCGCCCGGAGCGGTATACTTTCGCGGTCTCACGTCTCCCTTTGTCTGAGGGTTTTGTCATGGCTCAGAAGACGAACGATCCCAGGAAACCCGAGGCGATCGATCAGGGCCGGCGGCGGTTCCTGAAAGCCACCGGTGTCGCGCCGCTCGCGGCCAGCGTGGCGGGCGCAGCTGTCGCCGAAGCGCAGACCGGTCCGGCGATTGTCGGTCCCGGCGAGGTGCCGATCGAGCTGATGGTGAACGGCAAGCGCGTCGCGCTCCGCGTCGAGCCGCGCGTCACGCTGCTCAACGCCATCCGCAACCGCGCCGACATCACCGGCAACAAGAAGGGCTGCGATCGCGGCGTGTGCGGCGCCTGCACGATGATCATCGACGGGAAGACGGCGTACTCCTGCTCGACGCTCGCGATTGAAGCGGTCGGCAAGCAGATCCGGACCGTGGACGGCCTCGCCGAGGGCAGCAAACTGCATCCAGTACAGCAGGCCTTCTGCGATCGCGACGGGCTCATGTGCGGCTTCTGCACGCCTGGCTTCGTGATGGCGACCGTCGCGCTGCTCGAGAAGCATCCGAAGCCGACGGCCGATCAGGTGAAGAAGGGGCTCGACGGCAACATCTGCCGCTGCGGCACGTTCGTCCGCGTCATGGAAGCCGCGATGACGGCGAGCGGTCAGCTGGCGACGAAGGGGGTGGCTCGTGGCTAGGGCACAGCAGGGAGCGCCGCCGCCGGCCCCGTCGGGACCGACCGCCGACGCGAAGAAGTACGCATGGCCCGCGAAGCCGGCCGTGCTCAGCACGCGCGTCAAGCGCCTCGACGGCCCCGACAAGGTCACGGGCCGCGCGAAGTACAGCTTCGACATGAACCGGCCCGGGATGATCTACGGCAAGATGGTCCGCTCACCGCATCCGCACGCGCGCATCGTCTCGATCGACCTGAGCGGCGCGCAGCGCGCGCCGGGCGTGCGTGCGACCTTGATCTGGAAGGAGCAGGGCGCGCAGGTGATGTATCAGGGCGATCCGGTGGCCGCCGTCGCGGCCGACACGGAGGAGCTCGCCGAAGACGCCGCCCGAATGGTGAAAGTGCAGTACGACGTGCTGCAGCACGTCGCGAACGTCGAGCAGGCGATGGCGAGCGACGCGCCCGTCGTCTTCATGAACGGCAACACGCGCAAGGCCAACACCGAAGAAGTCGGCGACATCGAGCAGGGCTTCAAGCAGGCCGCGCACATCGTCGAGCAGACGTATTCGACGCATGTCATCACGCACGTCTGCATGGAGACGCACGGCTGCGTCTGCGAGTGGGACGGCGACAAGCTCACGGCGTGGGTGACCACGCAGGGCGTGCACGGGACGAAAGACGGCTTCGCGCAGGGCCTGAAGATTCCGAGCGCCAACGTCCGCGTCATCACGCAGTACATGGGCGGCGGCTTCGGCAGCAAGTTCGGACCCGACGCGCAGGGCCTCATCTGCGCGCAACTCGCGAAGCAGGCGGGGAAACCCGTGAAGCTGTTCCTCGATCGGAAAGAGGAGCATCTCGACACCGGCAACCGTCCGTCCGCATACGCGAAGATCCGCGCCGGTGTCAGCGCGGACGGCAGGCTGACGGCGTTCGACGGCCAGAGCTGGGGGACGGGCGGCGCGGGCGCGACGTCGAACTTCCCGCTGCCGTACATCTACAACTTCCCGAACCGGCGCCGCGCGCATACCGACGTCTACATCAACGCCGGGCAGCAGCGCGCGATGCGGGCGCCCGGTCATCCACAGGGCTGCTTCCTGACGGAAATCCTGATGGACGAACTCGCCGATCGCGTCCGCATGGATCCGGTCGAGTTCCGCGTCAAGAACCTGCCCGAAGCGACGCTGTCGCAGGCGTGGGGCGACTACTTCCGGCAGGGCGCGAAGGCGTTCGGCTGGGACAAGCGCCACGCGACCGGCGATCCGAGGCCCGGCCCAATCAAGAACGGCTTCGGCGTCTCGGCGCACCGCTGGGGCGGCGGCGGCCGCGGCGGTCACGCGCATTGCGACATCGCGCCCGACGGCAGCGTCGTGATGAAAGTCGGCACGCAGGATCTCGGCACCGGCACGCGCACCCTCGTCGCGATGCTGACGGCCGAGACGCTGGGCCTGCCGGTGAGTGCGGTCACGCCGGAAATCGGCGACACGATCTACCCGGTGTGCGGCGCGTCGGGCGGCAGCACGACGGCGGCGTCGATCAGCCCGGCGATTCGCATCGCGGCCGGTAAGGCGCGCGATCAGCTGTTCGCGCGCGTCGCGCCGGCGCTCGGCGTCGATGCCGATGCGCTGATTGCCGAAGGCGGCCGGGTCTCCGTCAAGGGCAATGCGTCCAAGGGCATGACGTGGAAGGACGCGTGCCGTCGCCTGGGCGCGGAGCCGGTGTCGGTTGACGGCGAGTGGGAAGACGGACTGTCGTCCACGGGCACGAGCGGCGTGCAGTTCACCGAGGTTGACGTGGACATCGAGACAGGCATCGTCAAGGTGAAGCGCATCCTGACGGTGCAGGACTGCGGGCTGATCGTCAGCCGGCTGACCGCCGAGAGCCAGATCCACGGCGGCATCATCGGCTCGCTCAACTTCGCGCTGTTCGAGGATCGGATTCTCGATCGCGTGACGGGCCAGATGGTCAACCCGAACATGGAGTCGTATCTGCT
>CAZOIK010000396.1:0-13910 GCA_964579765.1 uncultured Bifidobacteriaceae bacterium | reverse complement strand
GAGTACACGGAGCAGGATCCCGGCATTCCGTACGGCTTCTGGCGATCGGTCGGCGCGTCGTTCCAGGGCTTCGCGGTCGAAGCGTTCATCGACGAGCTGGCGGCCGCCGCGGGGAAGGACCCGTATCAGTTCCGCCACGACCTGCTCACGAAATCGCCGCGGCATCGCGCCGCGCTCGATCTCGCGGCCGAGAAGGCCGGCTGGAGCACGCCGCCGCCGAAGGGCCGCGCGCGCGGCATCGCCGTGATGGAGGCCTTCGGCAGCATCCTGTCGCAGGTGACCGAGGTCTCGGTGGATGCAAAAGGCGCGGTGAAGGTGCATCGCGTCGTCTGCACCGTGGATTGCGGCTGGGTGATCAACCCGGACACGATCAAGGAGCAGATGGAAGGCGGCATCGTGTACGGACTGAGCGCGGCACTCAAGGGCGCGATCACGATCGACAAGGGCCGCGTCGTCCAGCGCCACTTCAACGACTACCCGGTCGTCCGGCATCCCGAGATGCCGCAGATCGAGGTCTACCTCGTCCCGAGCTACGAGGAGCCGGGCGGCATCGGCGAGCCGAGCACGGCGCTCGCCGCCGGATCGCTCGTCAACGCGATCTATGCGGCGACGAAGAAGCGCATCTACAAGCTTCCGGTGAAGCCGGAGATGTTGACGGCATAACGAGGTTCCGGAGGTTCGAAGGGTTCGCGGGTTCAGATGTGGGGTCCGCCTTCAGGCGGACGACGAGGAGCAGTGGGAATACTCGAATTCTCGGCGTGGCTTGCACTGCTGGCGGCAGCGGGACTGACGTTCCCGCGCCGCCCGGTGGTCTCTGGATTCCTGTTCATCGCGCTGGGCGTGCTGTCGATGGTCTTGCGCTACGCGAACGCGAATCCGACGGTTCCGCCGCCGGCCCCCGTCCTGCTCGGATCCGCGGTCGTCTGGTTCGCGATCGGCGTCCGTTCACTTCGTCTTCATCCTCCCCGGACGTAGCGTTCAGCCGGACGTTCGGGGCATTCGTGTGTCGTGGTGTCCGCCGTCAGGCGGACTGAAGGAGCTGCCATGCGCTTCGTACGAATCGGTCTGCTGATTGCGTTCGCCGCCGCGCTGCTCGTCGTCCCGAATGCCATTCACCTGTTCGCGGCCGATTCAGACGCGCACCACAAGGACCGCGAAGACATCGAAGCGCTGATGTGGCGCTACGCGCGGGCGCTCGACACGTTCAACGCGGACGCCTACGTGACGGCGTACACGCCGGACGGGCAGTTCGGCGCCGGCGCCAACGCGACGAAGGGCACCGAGGCGCTCAGAAAGATGGTCGCGGACCTCAAGAAGAACCGCGAGGAGCGCGAGAAGAAGGGCGAGATGCAGGCGCCGATGTTCCACGTCGAGACGAACGTCCACGTGGAATTCCCGGCGAAGGATCGCGCCCTCTATCACGCGTACTGGATGACCGTGTTCGGCGCCGCCGGCCGCGGCAGCCAGCCGCGCGTCGCCGCCGCCGGCCACGAGCTCGACGAGCTGGTGAAGGTCAACGGCCGGTGGCTGATCAAGGTGCGCAACGTCAGCCCCGGCGACTCCGATTAGATCCGCAGCCTATTTCGTCTCGTCATGCACGACCTGACCGCCCACGACGGTCAGCACGGAGTGCAGCTTCTTGATTCCCTCGTCGGAGACCTTCGCCGGATCGAAGTAGTCGTCGCTCAGGACGACGACGTCGCCGAGCTTGCCGGGTTCTATGGAACCGAGCGTGCTCTCTTCGTGCAGGAACCAGCCGTTGTCGGCGGTGTAGAGGCGGAGCGCCTGCGCGCGTGAGATCGTCTGCCCTGGGTTGATCAGCTCGCCGGCCGCGTTCCTGCCGGTGACCATGAAGTAGATCATCAGCCACGGATCGAGCGTCGAGATCTGCGCCGAATCCGATCCCGCGCCGGCGTGGATGCCGCTGTCCACGATCGTCTTCACCGGCGGGCCCGCGCCGGGACGGCCGGCGAGATAGGTGTAGGGGTGGATCGCGATGCCGGCGCCGATGGCCTTGAAGCGGTCGATCGTCGCCGCGTCGATGCG
Organism: uncultured Bifidobacteriaceae bacterium; assembly: GCA_964579765.1. Classification (GTDB taxonomy): domain Bacteria; phylum Acidobacteriota; class Vicinamibacteria; order Vicinamibacterales; family CAVVIG01; genus DATNBT01. The sequence goes on along the minus strand of CAZOIK010000396.1, from coordinate 11,864 downwards.
CGGCGCGTGCGCGATCGACCAGTGCAGCGGCGCAATCGGCGTCGTCTTGTTCACCGCTTCGAAGGTGTCGATCGTCAGCTTGTCCTCGGCGGGCGAGAGCGAGTGCTGCTGGAACGCCCAGCCCTGCTTGGCGACGAACTGGAGCGCGGTGAGGTAATTGCCCGGCGGCGTGTTGCCGAAGAGCGGCCAGCTCGTCGCGAACTCGCCGACGCCGGAGAGCCGCAGCATGTCGTCGCCGAAGCCCTGGAAGCTGTTCAGCAGCCGCTCTTTCAGCATCGGGATGTCGGGACGCGTGTCCATCGACAGGAAGAACACGCGGACGCGAACGGGCATGCGGCCGTCGCGGTGCAGCGCGGCGATCGCGTCGTACAGCTTGAAGGGGTCGAAGCTCGCGAGCGTGTCGGCCGTGAACGAGTCCTGGATGTCCGGCAGGCCGGGGATGAGGAACGCCCCCATGTCAACGTCGGTCGTGACGCCGACGCTGGCCGAGTAGTTGAGGGCGTCGATCGTGCCGCGTTCCTGATCCGCGAACGTCTGGATCGACCGCAGGGCGTTGAGCGCCGCAATCGACGGCGCGTTGGCGGCAATCGCGCCGGTGTCGGACACCGTGATCTTGCGCTCGGTGAAGAACGCGCGCGCCTTGCTGTTGACCGCCGCCGGGCCGGTGAACGACTGGTAGACAATCACCGGATGACCCGCGTCGGCCGCGTCGAGCTCCGCGAGCGTCGGCATCCGCTTCTCGGCGAACTGCGCGACATTCCAGCCGCCCATCGCGGTGATGAACTCGCCGGCGGGAACCGCCTTCGCGCGCGCGCGGATGGCCGCCTGCACGTCGGCAATCGAGGCGGCCGTCTCGAGCCGCGTGTCGTGACCGGGGCGCAGGCCGAGCAGCAGGATGTGGTTGTGGTTGTCCACGAGGCCGGGGACGGCCGTGCGTCCCTTGAGGTCGATCGTCTTGGTGCACGGACTCAGACGGCCGCTGCCGCGGCCGACCGCGGTGAACACGCCGTGCTGGATCGTGACCTCGGTGACGGTCGAGCTCCTGCCGTCCATGGTCGCGATCTTCCCGTTGACGAGCCGGAGATCGCGCGCGCCGTCGCAGGCGTTCGGGCGCGTCTGCGCGAACGCGGTCGTGGCGACACACGTCGCGAGCGTCGCGAGTGCGAGTGTCTTCATGCGACGGCGATTCTATCGCTCTCGCGCCGCAATCGTGAACGTAATGTGCAGTTCGTCCTTCACCTTGACGAGGCCGCCGATTGAGATGGGCCTGATGCCGAACTCGCTCTGTTTGACGGCGACGCTGCCCGTCGCCGTCAGCCCGCTGCCGTCGAGGCGCACGGCCACCGGCGCGGTGACGGGTTTCGTCACGCCGTGAATCGTCAGCCGGCCGGCGACCTGGAGATCGAGCGAGGGCAGCGCGCCCTTGGCGCTCACGCGCGTGCTCTCGAACGCGATCGACGGAAACCGCGTCACGTCGAGCACCTGCGTGCCGAGCATGGTCTCGGTCACTTTCGGCACGTCGTCCGGCGGATCGCCTTTTCCCGTGACGCGCATCGCGCCGGCGTCGAACTCGAGCCGGACGTCCGACCGCGACGGCGCGTCCGGATCGAGATGGACGACGCCGCTCGTGAGCGGCGCCTCGACTTCGTGCGTGTGGCCCGCGAAGCTGAACGCGCCCGCCTTGCCGACCTCGACGAGCGCGCGGCTGCGCGCCGGATCGACGACGAACGTGCGCGGGCCGGCGGCCGCGAGCGTGATGCACGCCGCGAATGCGAGCGCGCCGACAGCCGCGGGCTTCATGCGCGCTATTGTACGGTCACGGTGCCGACCATGTTGGGGTGAATCGTGCAGCGATACGCGTACGTGCCGGGCGTGCTGAACGTGAAGCGGAACGACTGCCCCGGGTTGATCGTGCCCGAGTTCCACTGCCCGTTGTTGGACGTTGACGTGTGCGCGATCGAGTCGTTGTTCGTCCACACGACCGTCGTGCCCGAGGACACGGTCAGCGGATTTGCGCCGAACGCCGTGGTCGTCAACGTGTCGGCGCCCCGGGGAATGCTCGCCGTGACCGAGGGTCCGCTCGGGGTGGGACTGGGCGTCGAGGGCGTGGTCGAGGGCGACGTCGTGGACGAAGAGCTGCTGCCGCAGGCGCCGGCCGTGACGGCGAGCGCCGCGAGGAAGAACAGTCTGGCAAGTCGCATCGGATCTCCTTTACGCATGTGTGTCGGGTGAACACATCGCAAACGGACTGCCGGTGCGGTCGCGCGTTTTCAGGCCGCATTGCGCGCGGAGACGCGCATCGCCTTACGTAACTCACATATCATTACGCCGCTCGTAAACGTGACTGACCTCGACCGCCGCCTCGTGATGCGATTTCAGGAGCTCACCGCGGTTCCCGACTGGGTGTGGGACCGCACGGAGCTCGAGTTTCTCTGCCTGTCGGACAACCGGCTGGGGGAGATTCCCGAGCGGATCGGCCGCCTGACGCACCTGCGCGCCCTCGACATCGGGCACAACGAGCTGCGGTCGATTCCGGCCGCCATCGGGACGCTGCCGAATCTCTGCGAGTACCTGTACCTCGGCGACAACCGGCTGGACGCGTTCCCGCACGCCGTCACGAGCCTGAAGCTGCTGCGATATCTCGGCATCGCGCACAATCACATCCCGTCGCTGCCGGATGCGATCGTCGGACTGCGGAATCTGGTCGAGCTGCGCGCCTACAACAACGGCATGACGTCGCTGCCGGACGCGATCGGATCGCTGCCGAACCTTCGCGAACTGCATCTGGCGAACAACGCGCTCAGACAGCTGCCGCCGTCGGTCGGCGATCTCGGCCAGCTGCGCATCCTCGATCTGCGGAACAACAAGGTCGCGGCGATTCCCGAGTCGATCGTCCGCCTCAGGAACCTGCTCTACCTCGACCTGCGCGCCAACGCGTTCACGTCGCTGCCGGAGAGCCTTGGCGATCTGCCGAAACTGCAGAAGCTCGATCTGCGCTGGACGCCGATGACCGACTCGCCGTCGTGGCTGGCGCGGCTCGAGAAGCGCGGATGCGTGGTGCTGAGATAATGGAGGGATGGCCCACGTGAGCGCGGACGCGCTCTTCCGTCCCCTGACGATCGGACCGCTGACGCTGCCCAACCGCGTCGTCATGGCGCCGATGACCCGCAACTTCTCGCCCGACGGCGTGCCCGGCGCCGATGTCGCCGCGTACTATCGGCGCCGCGCCGAAAACGGCGTCGGTCTCATCGTCACCGAAGGCACGGTCGTCGATCATCCCGCCTCGACCGACAGCGTGCGCGTGCCGAGGTTCTTCGGCGCCGCCTCGCTGGCCGGTTGGAAGAACGTGGCGGACACGGTGCACGCGGCCGGCGGACGCATCATGCCGCAGATCTGGCACGTCGGCATGCGGCGCGCGCCCGGCACGGGCCCCCGTCCCGAGGCGCTGTCGGTGGGGCCGTCGGGCGTCAACGTGGCCGGCGAGCAGATCACGCCGCCGCTGACGGAGGCCGAGATCCTCGCCATCATCGACGCATACGGCCGCGCCGCCGGCGAGGCGCGGAGGCTCGGCTTCGACGGCGTCGAGATCCACGGCGCGCACGGCTATCTCGTCGATCAGTTCTTCTGGGCGTTCACGAACCGGCGCACCGACGCCTGGGGCGGCGATCTCGTCGCGCGCACCCGCTTCGGCGCCGAGGTCGTCCGCGCCTGCCGGCGCGCCACCTCGCCGGACTTCCCGATCGTGTTTCGCTTCTCGCAATGGAAAGGCAACCACTACGACGCGAAGCTCGTCACGACGCCCGACGAGCTGTCGCGGTTTCTCGCGCCGCTCGTGGACGCCGGAGCCGACGTGTTCCACTGCTCGACGCGCCGGTTCTGGGAGCCGGAGTTCGCGGACTCGAACCTGACCCTGGCCGGCTGGACGAAAAAGCTGGCAGGGAAACCGACGATCGCCGTCGGATCCGTGGGGCTCACCGACGATTTCATCTCGTGGTTCGGCGGCGCGGCGGCCGGCACGCGCGGCATCGACGACCTCATCGCGCGGCTCGAGGCGGGGGAGTTCGACCTGGTCGCGGTCGGACGCGCGCTGCTCGCCGACCCGGCGTGGGCCGCGAAGATCCGCGCGGGCCGGGCCAGCGAGGTCACCACCTTCACGCGCGACCTGCTGCAGACGCTCGCGTGACGCGCACTCCGGTTCTCGAGCTCGTCAACGCCACGGTCGTCAAAGGCGGCACGCCGGTGCTGCGCTCGCTGAACCTGACGATTCACGAGCGCGAGCACACGGCGATCGTCGGTCCCAACGGCTCCGGCAAATCCACGCTGGTGCGGCTGCTCACCCGTCACGAGTACGCGTGGGCCGCCGCCGACGACGAGCCGCCGCCGGTGCGCGTGTATGGGAGCGATCGCTCCGACGTCACGGAGCTGCGCGCCCAGCTCGGCGTCATCTCCGCCGACATGCACCACCGCTTCGTCGTCGGCAACAGCGCGGGCACGCTGAAGGCGGAAGACGTCGTGATCTCGGGGCTCTTCGTGACGCACGGCTTTCTCCGGCCGGATCAGGTGAACGAGGAGACGCGCCGCCTCGCCGCGGCGGCGCTCGCCCGAGTAGACGCCCTGCACCTCGCGCCGAAGATGATGGACGAGATGTCCACCGGCGAGGCGCGCCGCGTGCTGATTGCGCGCGCGCTCGTCACGAAGCCACGCGCGCTCGTCCTCGACGAGCCGACGTCCGGCCTCGACGTCGTCTCGCGGCATCGCTTTCTGGCGCAGGTCGAGCAGGTCGGCCGCGGGGGGACGACGCTCATCGTCGTGACGCATCATGTCGAGGAGATCGTGCCGTCGGTCGAGCGGGTGATTCTGCTCAAGGCAGGCGCCGTCGCATACGACGGCCCGACGCGCGAGATGTTGACGGACGCGACGCTCACCGACGTCTTCGGCGCGCCCGTGTCCGTCGTCGAGCGCGACGGCAGGTACTACGCGCGAGCGTAGAACAGACAGTACGTAGTGTCCGCCTTCAGGCGGACCTGAAGGTCCGCACTACGTCTGAGAGAATGCGTCGGCCAGCAGCTCGTACGATCGCTTGCGCGCCTCGTGGTCGTACGTAATCGTCACGATCATCACTTCTTCGGCGCCGTACTCCGCCGCGGCCGCCTCGATGCCGGGCTTCACCGTGTCCGGCGTTCCGACCAGCCAGCGTCGTCGCCGGCCGAGCGCGGCGACCTCGTCGGCGTGCTCGGCGACGAACGTCAGCGCTTCATCGACGGGCGGCACCGGCATCAGCTGGCCCTGCAGGAAGAGCGTGAACGCCATGCGGCTGCTCGCGGCGAGGCGGTTCGCCTCCTCGTCGGTGTCCGCGCAGAGCGCCCAGACAGCGACGATGACGCGCGGATCGGGATGCTGTTTCGAGGGGACGTACCGGTTGCGATAGTACGCCGTGATGTCGGTGCCGCCGTTCGGGTTGATGAAGTCCGCGAAGGCGTACGGCAGGCCGAGCTCGGCGGCCCAGACGCCGCTCTGCGGCGACGAGCCGAGCAGCCACACGTCCGGCCGCGCGGCGCCGCCCGGCAGCTTCGCGAGCCGCGCGAAGCGGTGCGTCACGGGCATCGTGCCGTTGACGTAGGCCATCAGCTCGGCGAGTTGATCGGGGAAGTCGTCTGGCGCGGCCGTACGGCGGTCACGCTGCAGCGCGAACGCGGTGATCGGATCGCTGCCCGGCGCGCGTCCGATCGCAAGGTCGATCCGCTCGCCATACATGCCGGTCAGCATGCTGAACGTCTCGGCGACCTTGAGCGGGCTGTAGTGGGGCAGCATGACGCCGCCGCTGCCGACGCGGATCGACGACGTCGCGGCGCCGATGGCCGCGATCAGCACCTCCGGGCTCGCGCACGCGAGCATCGGCGTCGCGTGGTGCTCGGCGCACCAGTAGCGCGTGTAGCCGAGCCGCTCGGCGTGCCGCGCGAGATCCACGGAGTTCCGCAGCGCGTCGCCGCCCGTGTGGCCGCGCGAAATGGGCGATTGATCGAGAACGCTCAGTCGCAGAGGCATTTGTTCAGCATGCTCGTTTGGAATTGCATATCTGTGGGGGCCTGCCTTGTCTTGAGACAGTCGCGTTTGCACACGGCTGCATTTGGCCGGATGTGCTGCGCGGAACGCAAATTGCGACGACCATCCCGGCCCCCATGGACAAGCCGCCTGCGTCCACGTCAACGTGTCCGAAGTGCAACAGCACGCGGACGAAGATCATCGGACAGTCGCAGAAACCTGTCCTGACCTACATGCGCTGCGACGCCTGCGGCCACGTGTTCGTGCCTCGGTCGAGCCGCGCGTAAACAGCCTTTCGATCCAGAAAGAACTCGAGCCCGGTCTCGCCGTTCTCCGGCAGGCCGGCGCCCGACTGCTTCGTCCCCCCGAAGGGCAGCGACGGCTCCTTGTAGCCGGTGTGCACGTTGACGTGCGCCAGCCCGGCCTCGATGCCGTCGATGTAGGCCGCCGCCGTGTCCTGGCTCGACGTGTAGATGGCCGACGAGAGGCCGTAGACGGACTGGTTCGCGAGCGCGAGCGCCTCGTCGATCGACGAGAACTCGCAGACGGCGAGCACGGGGCCGAAGATCTCGTCGCGAAACGCCGCCATGTCCTGCGTCACGCCGGTCAGCACGGTCGGCCGCACGAAGTAGCCCTCGTCCGGCAGCGACGAGGCGTCGGCGCCGGCCGCGACGCGCGCGCCGTCCGCGATCGCCTGGCGAACCGCCGCAGTGACGTCGGCGTGCTGCTGCGGGCCGGCAACCGGCCCCATGTCGGTGGAGTCGCTCAACCCGTCGCCGACGACCATGCGGTCTGCACGCGCCGACAGCGCGTCGAGAAACGTCCGCGCGATCGGCCGGTGCAGCAGCACGCGGCTCGTGGACGTGCACCACTGGCCGGCGTTCGAGAAGCCGGCCGTGATCGCCGCTTCGATCGCCAGCGCCAGGTCGGCGTCGTCCATCACGATGAGCGCGTTCTTGCCGCCGAGCTCGAGCTGCGTGCGCGTCAGGTTCGCTGCCGCCCGCGCCTGAATCTGCTTGCCGACCGCGGTCGAACCGGTAAACGACACGGCCCGGACGCGGGCATCGTCGATGATGGCGTTGCCGATCGACGCTCCGAGGCCGGTGACGCAGTTGAAGACGCCCGGCGGCAGACCAGCCCGCTCGAACAGCTGCGTCATGTAGACGCCGGACCACGGTGTGAACGTCGCCGGCTTGAACACGACGGTATTTCCCGTGAGCAGCGCCGGCAGCGTCTTGCGGCACATCACGTTCATCGGGAAGTTCCACGGGCTGATGATCCCGGCGACGCCGACCGGTTCGAGCCTGACCCACGTGCGGAGCGGGCCCGCGGACTCGCGTGCCGCCGCGTCGAAGAACCCGGCGACGTGCTCGAGGTGGTAGCCGCCCTCGAGCAGCGCTGAATCCACCTCCGCGCGCGATTCGCGGATCGTCTTTCCGTTCTCGAGCGTCACGACCCGCGCGATCTCGTCGCGCGCGTCGTTCAGCAGGTTCAGAAAGGCGGCGACGTACCGCTGTCGTTCGGCGACGCTCGTTCGCCGCCACGATCGAAACGCGTCGGCGGCGGCGTCGATCGCCTCGCGCACGTCGTCTGCCGTTGACGACTGGAACGCGCCCAGCGTGCTTCCGCGATGCGCAGGGTTCTCGTCGCCGAACGTCGCGCCGCCGCGCGACGGCGTCCATCGTCCGCCGATGAAGTTGTGATGGGTGTCGGGCACAGGGATTGCTCAGCGAACGTCGCGCGTTCGCAAGTCAGTGTACTTCGCGTTTACTGCGAAAGTTCTGCAACACGGCCAGCTTTTTTGGCGATGCTAGAGTTGACGCGGTGGCAACGCGGTCTTGAGCGACAAACTTCCGGATGTCGCGAACCTGCTGTGGCTCGCGCTGACGTCGATCAGTGTGTTCCTGGCAAGGCGGCGCTAGAGCGCGTTTCGGTTCGGTGTCGCCGCCGTCCTGAGTTCTTGGTGCTTGGCTTCCTGGTCCGTCCCTGGTCCTGTGGTCCCTGATTACATCGCAGATCGCGTGAACCGCCGAGCCCACAGGCGTTAGATCGCCGCCAGCGCCGCCTTGACGTGCTCCGGCGTCAGCGGAATCTGCCGCACTCGTCCGCCCGTCGCGTCGAACACCGCGTTGGCGATCGCCGCCATCGTCGGACGGCTCGACGGCTCGCCCGCGCCGCCCGGCGGCAGATCGGGCCGATTGAGCAGCACGATGTCAACGACGGCCGGCACGTCCGACGCGCGCGCCACCTTGTAGCTGTTCCAGTCCACGCTCGTCACGCTGCTGCGGTCGAACGTCACTTCTTCCTTCAGCGTCCGGCCGAGCGATTGCACGAGGTTTGCCGCGATCGTGCCCTTGAGCGCTTCAGGGTTCACGATCAGGCCGCAGTCGTGCGCGCAGACGATCCGCGTCACCCTGACGACGCCGCTGTTGCGGTTGACTTCGACCTCCGCAATCGTGCCGACGTAGGTGCCGCCGCGCGTGCCGAGCGCGACGCCGCGGCCAGTGACGACGCTGGCCGAGGACTTCGGTTTCGGCGACACGCGTCCATCCCAGCCGAACTTCCCGGCGGCGGCCTTCAACACCGCATGCGCGCGCGGCTCGTCGATGTGCTTCAGACGCAGGTCGATCGGATCGACGCCGGCGGCCGCCGCGAGCTCGTCGATGAACGACTCGACGGCGAACGACGTCGCCGGTCCCTCGGGATCGCGCAGGTGCGTCGAGCGCAGCGGCGACGCGACGTCGTGGAATCCGGCGAGCACGTGCGCCGACGCGTCGAGGTTGGGGAAGCGATAGGGCGGCGCGGCGTTGCCCCAGTCGGCGAACTCGTCCACGCCGCTCGTGTTCTTCACGCCGGTCAGCTGCGCGCCGAGGTAGTTGCCGGCCGAGTCCGGCAGGTACAGGATTTCGCCGCCCGAGAACGCGCGCGAGACGAAGCGTACGCCCGTGACGTTGCCGCGCGCGTCGATCGCGCCGGCGAGGTCGTACACGCACGCCGGGCCCTTCGCGCCCCAGGCGGTCATGTCGTGCCGCATCCACTGCACGCGCACGGGACGGCCGACGGCCTTCGACAGCAGCACTGCGTCGGCGCCCGCGTCTTCAAATCCAGGACGGCCGTACGACCCGGCGTCCTGCGTCCACACGACGCGGACGCGATCGCGCGGCACGCCGAGCAGCTCCGCGTAGCCCTTCTGCAGCGCGTGCGGCTTCTGGCCGCCCGACCACACCGTGGTGACGCCGTCCTTCCGCACGTCCGCCACCGCGCATCCCGGTCCCATCGTCGCGTGCGACTGGAACGGCACGTCGTAGCTCGCGGTGAGTTTCTTTGCGGCGCCTGCGAGCGCCGCGTCCACGTCGCCGGTCTTCGGCCGCTGGCGTGTCGCTTTCGGCGCCGTCGCGCGCATGTGCGCATACAGGTCTTTCTGCTCGGGGAAGGCCTGCAGGGGCGCCGACCACGTCGCGGTGACCGCCTTGGACGCGCGCACCGCCGCCCATTCGGTCTCGCAGACGACGCCGACGAAGTTCTTCTCGACGACGGTCTGCACGAAGCCGGCGATGCTCTTCGCCGCGGAGTCGTCGACGCCGACGAGCGTCGCGCCGACGCCGGCGGGACGGATGACGCGTCCGTGCAGCATGCCCGGCACGCGGACGTCGGTGACGTAGTGATAGGTCCCCAGGATCTTGGGCGCGATGTCGAGGCGCGGCACCGACGTGCCGACGACGGTGTACGTCGAGGGATCCTTCGGCGTCGCGCCGCCGTCGATGTTGAGCGCGAACCCGGCGCCGGTCACCTTGAGATCGTTGTCGGCGGCGATCGCGCCCGCCAGGTCGGCGTAACTGATCTGGCGTGTGGCGCCGGCCTGAAGGCCGGCACTCCGTACGGAGATGACGCCGTCGCGCACGTCGAGCTGGTTGACGGGGACGCCGAGACGCTCGGACGCGCGGCGCACGAGGTCGGCGCGCGCGGCGGCCGCCGCGTTGCGCAGCGGCTTCGCGCCCTGGCTGACCGACGTGCTGCCGCCGACGCCGCCCTGATCCACCGTCATCGACGTGTCGCCGAGCACGAACGTCACGCGCGCGGTCGGCAGGTCCAGCTCCTCGGCGACGATCTGCGTGAGCGCGGTGTCAACGCCCATGCCGATCTCGAGCTTGCCGGTGAACACCTGCACGCTGCCGTCGGGCAGGACGTGCAGCCACGACTCGAGCTTCGCGGGCGACAGCGGCTCGGCGGTCTGGGCTGCGGTCTGCGCGAGCACGCGCGGCGCGAGCGAAGTGTCGAGCAGGCTGAAGCCGATGACGAGTCCGCCGGCATCGCGGACGAATTCGCGGCGCGTCAGTCCGGACGTGCGGGGCTTCATGCGTTCACCGCCTTCTGAATCGCGGAGAAGATCCGCGTGTGGCTCCCGCAGCGGCAGACGAGGCTCTCGCACGCGCGCCGGACGTCGGCGTCGGTGGGCTTCGGCGTGACGTCGAGCAGCGCCTTCGCCGTCAGCACCCAGCCGTTCAGGCAGTAGCCGCACTGGAACGCCTGCTCGTCGATGAACGCCTGCTGCACCGGGTGCGGACGGCCGGCGGTCGCGAGGCCGTCAATCGTCACGATCTTCGCGCCGGCCGCGCGCGAGACCGGCACCGAGCATGAGCGCACGGCGCGGTTGTCCATGAGCACGGTGCACGCGCCGCACTGGCCGAGCCCGCACCCGAACCGCGGGTTGTTCATCTCGAGCGTATCGCGCAGGACGTAGAGCAGCGGGCAGTCCGGATCGACGTCCACGACATGCGGCTTGCCGTTGACGGTGAGGGTGGTGCGTGCCATAGCGCGGATTATATCGAGCCTGCCATGCCTCATGGCAGGCTCATCTGGTTTCGCCCCAGAAATTCCTTAGGTCAAGTCTCGTACAGCTTTTCGGGACGACACGGCGCACACTGCGAGGCAACGCCGCGATGCTCGACTTCTCACCGCCGGTGGCGTAAATGCGATCGTGGGCCCGCATGATCGTGTGGCAGGCGGAGGTCACGCGCCTCCTCGACGAATCCGCGCGTCTGCGCGCACAGAGTGATGCGCTGCGCGCGAGCATGACGACGCAGTGCCGGCGTCTCCGGCAGCTGCGCGCCAGCTCGTGGGCGTCGTGCGCGTCGTTGACGTTCGCTCGGTCGGGCGGGGCGTCGTCAGCGACACCGTCATGGCCTACCGACTGCGAGTGGTTTCCCGAGATGCGCTGACGAGTCTGACTGGTGTGACCGCGAAGCGGACGCGCGGACTATAATCCCGGCGTGATCGGACGCTGTTCGCTCGGCGCGGGCGTCTTGTCAGTGCTTGTCGCCGCGCTGCCGCTGCAGGCGCAGTGGGTGAAGTACCCCGCGGCCGGCGTGCCGCGCACGAAAAGCGGCGCCGTCGATGTCGCGGCGCCGGCGCCGCGCACGCCCGAGGGCCGGCCCGACTTCTCCGGCATCTGGAAACCCGAAGAGAACCGTCCCTGTCCGCCGGCCGGCTGCAACGACATGGTCGTCAGCCAGGAATTCGTGGACATCGGCTGGGCCGTCACAGGCGGCCTGCCGTATCAGCCATGGGCGGCCGCGTTGACGAAGCAGCGGATGTCGCGCAACCGCCTCGACGACCCGAACTCGCGCTGCCTGCCGACCGGCATCGTCCGCATGCACACGACGCCGCTGTACCGCAAGGTCGTGCAGACGCCGGCGCTGCTCGTCATCCTCAACGAACGGAACGCCTTCTATCGCCAGATCTTCACCGACGGCCGCCCGCTCGAGCGCGATCCCAACCCGTCATGGAGCGGCTACTCGGTCGGCGCGTGGGACGGCGACACG
>CAZOIK010000395.1:0-13016 GCA_964579765.1 uncultured Bifidobacteriaceae bacterium | reverse complement strand
GTCGTGGCGGAACTGATACGGGTCCTTCCCCGCGGCGGCCGCCAGCTCGTCGATGAACGCTTCGACCGCGAAGCCCTGGAACGACGCGCCGACCGATCGCCAGAAGCCGTACGGAATGCCGGGATCCTGCTCCGTGTACTCGATCTTCAGGTTCGGGATGTCGTACGGCAGCGTCGCCGATCCGTCCATCGAGATGAAGTCCACGCCGTTGGGCGGCAGCGATCCGAGCCGCTTCATCAGCGATTGCTGGACCAGGTGCTGCGTGAAGACGACCGCCTTGCCCGACTCGTCAACCGCGCCCTGCATGCGCGCGTAGCTGATCGGACGGTAGAAGTCGTGCTGCGTGTCGTCCTCGCGCGACCAGATCACCTTCACGGGCGTCTTGATCATCTTCGAGATCTCGACGGCTTCCGTGACGTAGTCCGCTTCGCCGCGCCGCCCGAAGCCGCCGCCGAGATACGTCGTGTGGATCTTCACCTTGTCCATCGGCAGGCCCGACGCCGCGATCGCGGCCATGTGGCACGCGGTCTGGCCCTGCGTCGGCACGTAGACGTCGCAGCGATCCGCTCGTACGTCCGCCGTGCAGTTCATCGGCTCCATGGTCGCGTGCGCGAGGAACGGCGCTTCGAAGACGCGCTCGAACTTCTTCGGCGCGCCGGCATAGGCGGCGTCGGCGTTGCCCTGCGCGCGCGCCATCTTGCCGGGCTTCTTCGCGAGCTCCGCGTAGTGCGTGAGGATCGCGTCGCTCGTGAGCGTCGCGAGCGGGCCTTCGTCCCACTCGATCTGGAGCGCCTGAATGCCCTTCGTCGCCGAGTAATAGTTGTCGGCGACGACGGCGACGCCGTTGCTGATGTGCACGACGTGCTTCACGCCGGCCACGGCCTTCGCCTTCGCGTCGTCGCAGGTCTTGACCTTGCCGCCGAAGACAGGCGAACGTGCGACGCGCGCCGTGAGCAGCCCCGGCAGCTTGACGTCGATGCCGAAGATGGCCGAGCCGTTGACCTTCGCGGGGATGTCGAGGCGCGGCACGTTGGTGCCCATCAGCGTGAAGTGCTTGGGGTCCTTCAGCGTCACGTTCTTCGGCACCGGCAGCGACGCCGCCTTGTCCGCGAGCGCGCCGTACTTGAGGCGGCGGCCGCTCGCCTTGTGCGTCACCTCGCCCTTCGCCGTCGTCAGCGAGTTCTCGGGGACGTTCCACGTCTGCGCGGCGGCGGTGACGAGCATCGCGCGCGCCGTCGCGCCCGCGCCGCGCAGGATCTTCCACATGCCGCGGACGCTGTTGCTGCCGGCGGTGAGCTGCTGGCCGCCGAAGTTCGGGTTGCCGTACTTCGCGTCGGCGCCCACCCATTCGGTGGTGATCTTCGACCAGTCGGCGTCGAGCTCTTCGGCGACGAGCATCGGCATCGAGGTCATCACGCCCTGGCCCATCTCGAGCTGCGTGAGCATGATGCGCACGGTGCCGTCAGGAGTGATCTTGAGCCAGATGTTCGGCTCGAACGCTCCAGCGGCGAGGAGCGCCTCGGAGTTGGGGTCGAGCACGTCGGCGAAGTAGCCGCCAATCAGGAGGCCGCCGCCCACCGCGGTCGTCGTCTTCAGGAAGGTGCGTCGATCGAGAGTCATGAGTCTGCTCCTTCCCTTATGCCTGCACGCCCGCCGCGCGCTTGATGGCGCGGTGGATGCGCTGGTAGGTGCCGCAGCGGCAGATGTTGCCGTTCATCGCGGCGTCGATCTGGGCGTCGGTCGGCTTCGGCGTCTTCGTGAGCAGCGCGGCGGCCGACATCAGCTGCCCCGACTGGCAGTAGCCGCACTGCGGCACCTGCTCGGCAATCCACGCGATCTGCAGCGCGTGGCTCGACGTCGGCGACAGGCCTTCGATCGTCGTCACCTTCTTGCCGGCCACGGCCGACGCGGGTGTCGTGCACGAGCGGATGGCGGTGCCGTCGAGGTGGACCGTGCACGCGCCGCACTGCGCGAGACCGCAGCCGAACTTCGTGCCGGTGAGGCCGATCACGTCCCGGATGACCCACAGCAGAGGCATCTCGGGCGCGACGTCCACGTGGTACGGTTTGCCGTTCACTGTTAAGGAAATCATTCGCAGAGTGTAGAGCACCCTCGAGCCCATATCAACCGGGTATAGCCTCAGGCCGGACCCCGAAAACACGAGCGTTTTCGCTACGATAGCGGCCCATGAACGTCCGGCAACTCTTCGATCTCACCGGCACAGTCGCGCTCGTCACCGGCGGCTCACGCGGACTCGGCCTCGAGATGGCGACGGCGCTCGGCGAGGCGGGCGCGAGCGTCGTCATCACGGCGCGGCGCGAGCAGTGGCTGACGCCGGCGGAAGAAGCGTTGCGCGCGAAAGGCGTCGCCGCGCTGGCGATCACCTGCGACGTCTCGAATACGGAGCAGGTGAACGCCGCGGTGCGCGCGGCCGTCGATCGCTTCGGCCGCCTCGACATCCTCGTCAACAACGCCGGCATCAGCTGGGGCGAGCCGATCGAGACGATGCCGCTCGAGAAATGGCGGCAGGTGTTCGACACCAACGCGGTCGGCTGCTTCCTCATGTCGCAGGCGGCCGGGCGCGAGATGCACCGGCTCGGCCACGGCGGCGCGATCGTCAACGTCGCTTCCGTCGCCGGACTCGCGGGCATCGACGCGGACATCCTCGACGCGGTCGGCTACTCCGCGAGCAAAGGCGCCATCGTCGCGCTGACGCGCGATCTCGCCGTGAAGTGGGCGGCGCGCGGCATCCGCGTCAACGCGATCGCGCCGGGATTCTTCGACACGCGCCTCTCGCACGGGCTGCTCGAGAAGACGCGCGGGAGGGTCGAGAAGGCGACGCCGATGGGCAGGATTGGCAAGCCGGGCGAACTGGGCGGAGTGGCGGTGTTCCTCGCGGCGCCCGCCGCCAGCTACGTGACCGGACAGATCCTCGCGGTCGACGGCGGGATGACCGCGTCCTGAATCTCTGCGCCTGATGTAGTGTAGACCTTCAGGTCTGCTTGGCTAAGGAACTTCAGTCGCGGAACAAACCCAGTCGGATTTCAGATCAACAGCAAGGATTCTCGAACTACCCCCACGAGGCAAGCTGAACACGCGCGAGCTGGTCGCGGCGCATCACAACGGCGCCGGACGATCCGAACGTCAGACGTCCGGCTACGCGTCGCCCAGTGCAACCGCCGGCAGCGGCGTTTCGACATCGCCCATCGTCGTCCGCTTCAGCAGCAACAAGGTGCCCGCGGCCAGCGTCGAGCCCAGGGCCATGACGACGGCGACGACGGACAAGCCATAGCCGAACTGGAACAGGAAGCCAGCGACGATCGGCGCCACGAACGAGCCGCCGCGGCCCAGGCCGATGGCGAAGCCAGACCCGAACGCGCGGACGTGCGTGGGAAACGCCCGGGCGAACAGCGCGTACAGGCCGACGATGGCGCCGTTGATGAAGAACTCGGCGACCGCGCAGACGATCGACAGCATCGTGAGATCGTGCGGCGTGAACCCGAAGAGCGACACCATCGCCGTCGCGACGAGCATGGCCGCGATCGTGAGGGGCCTCACCTCGAACCGCTGCGTGCACGCCGTAAAGACGACGGCGCCCAGGAGACCGCCGACGTTCGCCCAGACGAGCACGCCGGCTGCCGAGGACGCCGGAAATCCGAAATCCGCCACGATGTTCGGCACCCACTTGATGATGAAGTAGAACGTCGTGATGTGAAAGAAGTAGGCCAGCGTCACGAGAATCGTGATCGGCAGGAGGCCCGGCCGAAAGATATCCGCGATCGACGGCGGACGTGCGGCCGGAGTGACGTCGGGCAGGCTCGCCACCGCGTCATGTCCGAAACGGCGAAGCGTCCGGTTGATGCGCTCGAGCGCTCCGGGCGGCCGCTTCTGCGTCAGCCAGTGCACCGACTCGGGAACGAAGAGGAAGACGACCGGAATCAGGATCGTCGTGGAGATCGCGCCGAGGTAGAAGACCGATCGCCAGCTGTAGACGGCGAGCAGGCGCTGCACGATCAGGCCGCCGGTCACCGCGCCGAACGGATAGCCGGTCGACATGAACGCGACGCTCATGTCCCGGCGCCTGGCGTTCGCGAACTCCGCCGCCACGGCGTTGATGGCCGCGAGCATGCCGCCGATGCCCAGGCCGGTGATGACGCGCCAGATCGACAGCGCCACGAGCCCGTGCGTCGCCGGGACCATGAACATGCCCAGCGCCATCACGGTGGTGCAGCCGAGAATCGTACGCCGGCGGCCGATCCTGTCCGCAGCGGCGCCCAGGCACAGCGACCCGAGCGCCATGCCGATGACTTCCATCGAGAGCACGATGCCGAGCGCGCCGCGCTCGATGCCCCATTCCCGGGCGATGCCGGGCCCGGCAAAGCTGATGGACGCGACATCGAAGCCGTCGAGCGCGTTGAGCGCGAACGTGATGCCGATGACCAGCATCTGCCGCGCGCCGAGCGGCGACCGGGCCATCAGGTCGCGGGGGTCGTTCATCGGGTGACTACTCGACGGGCCTGGCGGCCGCGGCCTTCTCCTGCGCCCGCGCGCCGGCCAGGATGTTCGGCAGCGCGTAGTTCCCCTCGTGGCACGCGTACTCGTAGATCGGCCCGGGAGTCCTGGTGAGCGGCACCATGGCGCTCCACGGCTGCGTGTAGGCATTCGGGTCCGTGACGGTGAAGTCGTACCGGATCGTGTCGGCGTCGACGCGTGTGAAGCGCTCGATCAGCCGCGTGTCGGACGTCGATCCCTGCAGGCTCGTCTCACGCCGGAAGTTGACGGTTTCGACGACGAGCGTGTCGCCTTCCCAGTGGCCGCGCGAATCGCCGGACCACTGGCGCAGCTTCGTGTGTGGGCGGCCGTCGGTGGGAATGATCCGCGCGTTGTGCACCATCTCGTTCAGGATCACCACCGTGCCCGGCGCCTGTAGGATCTGCACGTTGTTGTTGTACGAGCCGGGCGTCATCGGCGGGCCGGAGTTGAAGCCCTGCAGGCATCGGTCGGCGAGCGGCCGGTCCGCGAAGGAATCGCCCAGGCCGGAGTCCGACCACTGGCGCATCGCGGCCACGCGCCGCCGCGCGGCCTCGGTGAACGGAATGACGCCGCTCGGCGGGTCGTAGATGAGCGAGGTCCGCTTGTCCTTCGTCAGCGTGCTGCCCCGCTCGTACCAGAACTCGTTGTACGACAGCACGCCGCCCTGCGCGCGCGGCGCGTAGCCCGCGCTCGGCTGCCCTTTCTCGGGATCGAACAGATCGCGATTGAGCCGCGTGTTCTCCTCGGCCTGGAACGCCGCGGCTTCGGCGTCCGACAGCGTCTCCTTGCCGGCGAGCGCCTGAGGCCGCTGCAGCGGCGTGATGGTGCTGAACGAGTAGATGCCGGCGAGGTTCGGCGCGCCGTCGGGCGTCCGGGCAGGAACCGGCGACGCGCGTTGCGGCGACGTGCGTTGCGCGGCCGCGCCCGCGATCGACGCCAGCATGAGACAGCCCGTGACGAGGACACGCGTGCGCATGGCCGTTCCTCCGCGCGGATTCTAGATCAGATCGACCTCAGCCCCGCACGACCTCACCGGCCGGGTGATTGCGATCGACCGCCGGGGGACGGCGTGATCGGATCGAGGCCGGTCGCGCGGATCGCATCGGCGCTCGCGGGCGACGACAGAAACGCCGTCAACGCGCTGGCGGCCGCAGCGGCGTGCGCGCCGGCGACAACGCCGGCGGAAAACACCGTGATCTTCTGCGCGCCGTCCGGCAGCGGGCCGACGATGTCGATGCCGGGGACGGGGAGAAGCTCGCTCACCTGCTGAAACCCGATCTCCGCCTCGCCGCGCGCGACGACCGCGGCGACCGGCTCCGTGCCGACGCGCTTCGACTTGCCGCGCACCTCGTCGGCGACGCCCAGGCGCGGGAACAGCACCGTCGAGAGATACACGCCGCTCGCACTCGACGAATAGGCGATCGACTTCGCCGCGCGCAGCGTGCGCACGAGCGCGTCGATGGAGCTGATGTCCGGCTTCGACGCGCCCTTGCGCACGGCCATGGCGATCCGCGATCGCACGAGATCGACGCGGCTTCCGGCTACGACTTGTCCCGACTTCACCAGCGCGTCGAGCGCCGAGTCCGCCAGGATGACGACGTCGATCGGCTCGTGGCGTTTGAGGCGGTTCGGAATCGAGTCCGACGTGTCGCCCATCGACGCGCCGAACACCAGCGTCACGTGATGGTGCGTGCGCTGCTCGAAGGTCGGCGCCAGCTGGCGCATCGCCGCCGTGAACGCGCCGGAAGTCGCGACGGTGAGGTCGTCGGCGGCCGCGGCCGGCGCGACCAGCAGCAGAATGACTGCGGCCAGCCGCGCCGAACGGCGAGGCATGCGGGCACGCATCGATCAGTTGCCTGACGTCGCGCGCGGCGCGGGCGTGGTCATCAGCCGCGCGAACGCGTAGTCGTAGAGCGCGATCTTGTCGGCCGTCAGCGTCTGCACGGGCGAGACCTGGTCGCCGAGCATCATCGCGTTGCCGTACTGCTGCAGAAACTGGGGCCAGTCGGGCAGGCCGGCCCCGTTGGGATTGCCCGTCGCCGCGAAGTTCGCCCAGTAGCTCGTCATGACCTCGGACAGCTTCCGGTCGGCGTCGGTCCAGTTGCGCGCGGCGTTGCCGAGCGCGTACGGAATTTCCGCCGTGTGGATGGCGCCGCGGCTCGGCTGGTTGCCGTTGGCCGGCGGGATCTTCGTGAAGAAGTACAGGTACGCCTTGCCCTTGCCGCGCTTCGCTTCGGACATCGCCCACGAGCGCATGTTCCAGGCGACCTCGTCGTTGAAGCTCGCGACCTGCGCCGCGTTCGACTCGGCGTCGTTGTTCGCCGGATAGATCTTCAGGAACTGGCCGGCGCGATCGCCGAAGCGATCGGTGACCTGCGCCTTGAAGTCCGCCGCGCTGCCCTTCGGCACGCCGAAGAACGCGAAGCCGGCTTCGTTCTGGTTCGATCCGACGAGGACGTCCACGTCGGCCTCGCGCCCCTGCGCGTACGTCTTCGAGAGATCTTCCGTGACGTACCAGCCGTCCACGATCGGCCGCCCCGGCGCCATCTTCATGATCTCGGCCGCCGGCTTCGCGCACAGGTCGGCGATCGTGTGCGCGCCGATCTTCTCGGCGCTCTCCTTCCCGGCCGCCTCGGCCTCGGCCAGTGTCTGCATCTTGTCCATGCGCACGCCCGACCACGACGCGCTCTCGGCAATCACGCGCTGATACAGCCCGCGCGCTTCCTTCGATCCGACGAGCACCGACTCGAGCGCCGCGCCCGCCGACTCGCCGACGAGCGTCACGCGGCCGGGATCGCCGCCGAACGCCGCGATGTTGTCGTGCACCCACTTGAGCGCCGCGTGCAGGTCCATCACGCCGTAGTTGCCCGACGCGTTGTGTCCCGACTCCTTCGTCAGCTCGGGATGCGCGAAGAAGCCGAACGGACCGAGACGGTAGTTGTAGGTGACGAAGACGACGCCCTTCTTCGCCATCGCCTCGCCGTCGTAGCCGGGCACCGAGCCGGCGCCGCCGGTGAACGCGCCGCCGTAGCTCCACACCATGACGGGCAGCTTCGCGCTCGAGGAGGACGCCGCCGTCCAGACATTGATATAGAGGCAGTCCTCGCTCGTCGGCGGAGGCGGGGGCGCGCCGGCGCGTCCTCGTCCACCACCGCCGCCACCCTGCATGCAGCGCGGGCCGAACTCGGCCGCCGTCTTCACGCCCTCCCACTTCGCCGGCGGCTGCGGCGCCTTCCAGCGCAGCGGCCCGACGGGCGGCGCCGCGAACGGAATGCCTTTGAACACGCGGACGGCGGCGTCCTTGCCGGCCGCGCCCGACACGAGGCCCGAATCGAGTTTCACCGGCTCAGTGATCGCCGCCGCAGCCATCGAAGCGGCGAACAGCAGCGCGGTCGAGAGAAGAAGTGCACGTTTCATATGACCCTCATGGTGGCGGCGGCCCTGAACGGCCCGGCCTGCGAATCAATGCGCGGCGGCGCGATCCTCTGCGCGCGACGCACTGAGCATATTACGAAGACCGTAGTTCCCTTCGTGACAGGCGTACTCGTAAATCTGATACCCGCGTTTGCTGTTCAGATCGAGCGCGACCGTCCACGGCGCCGTGTATGTGACCGGGTCGTCCACCGTGAACTCGTAGTGCACCGTGTCGGGCGCGGTCTTCGCGAACTTCTCGACGAGGTGCAGGCTCGTGCTGTTGACGGTGCCGAAGCCGACGCCGATCCTGTCCGTGAAGTTCGTCGAGTCCACGACGAGCGTGCCGCCCTCCCAGTGGCCGCGGGGATCGCCCATGTAGAGATGGATGTTCTTCCCCAGCCGCGGCGCCTTGCCGTCGATCGGAATCACGCGATCCTCGTGAATCATCTCGTTCTGGATGACGACGTAGCCCGGGCCCTGCAGGATGCGCGTGCCGTTGCCGTAAATCGCCGGCAGGATCGAGCTGACGACGCCGCGCGTGATGCAGCGGTCGTAGTAGCTGTGGAATTCGGCGGCGTCGTTCTGCCGGACGAAGCGAAGCCGCGACTCGGCCAGGTGCCGGCGGCCTTCTGGCGTCATTGGCGGAATGCGTCCGTTCGCCGGCGCCACGACGAGCGACGTCGCATGCGAGGGATTCGACGCGCGCTCGAGCCAGTGGCGCGGCGCGTTGTTGGCCGCCGTGTCTTCCTCGAACGAGGCCTCGGGCCGCTCGTTCTTGTCCTTGGCAATCTGCTCGTCGTTCGCCTTGTCGCGCGCCTCGAACTCGGCGTCGCTCAGCGTCGCGCGGTCGCCGTATTGCGCCGGACGCTCGAACGGCACGCCGATCGAGTTGTCGCTCGTGTAGGTGCCGCGGATGTCCGGATCGCCCCACGGCGTCTTCGGAGGAGCGTAGGGTCTCTGCGCGGCGACGGACGCCGTCAGCAGCACGACGCCGATTCCGAGACCGAACCGCCGTCTCATGACCTAGGAGAATACTCCCAATCGCCCAGCCGCCGGCGCGGCCGTCCCAGGTCGTCAGCCCTGAATCGCCGCCAGCGTCAGACAGCCGGGCGTGGCGTATCCAGCTTCGTCGTACAAGGACGCGTCGTTCCTGAACGACTCCCATGCGGTGTAGAGCGCCCTGATTTTGGCGAGCAGATCGGTCTTGATCGACGGGTCGAGGTACGCGAACGGACAGACGTGCTCCGGCTGAACGCCGCCGTGCAGCAGCCCGATTTCCACCATCCCCAATCCGCTGTTCCCCTGGGCACTCCACGTGCTGACTTCGGCAATCACCTGTCCGGCCTGAACGCGGTCGCCCGGCTTCACGAGCGGGTTGAGCACGTGTTCGGTCTCGTACAGCCACTGACTGTTCTGACCGTCGCCAACCTGAATCGAGAAGTCGCCGCTGTACAGCGCCGGCACGGCGAAGACGACGCCGTCCACGAGCGAGTGGACCCTCGTCCCGAGCGGCAGGATGAATGTCGGCTGCGGATTCGGCTTGTCGGCCCCGGTCGATGAGTTGCCGGCAGGAATCACGAACCCGAAATCCATCCAGATCCGGTTGAACTGGAGCCGTCCGGACGTGAACACGAAATCGCCGGCTCGCATCGTCGCCGGATCGTAGGAATCGAGCTCCACCCCCAGGTGCTTGACGAGCAGCGGCGGCTGGTTGGACTGCGCGACCGGCTGGCTCGCCGGCGTGGTCGTCGAGGCCGTCGATGACGGCGACGTCGCGGGCGCCGACCCGGATCCGCACGCGCAGGCGGCGCAGGCGGCGACAACGGCCCAGAATCGAATCCGCAAGAGTGCAGTGAGGATAGCGCAGAATAGGAGCCAGCCATGAAACACCTGATGCTCATCACGCTCCTCGCGCTTGCGCCCACGGCTGCAGCGCAGACCGCGGACGACTATCGCGGCGGCTGGAGAACCGACGGCGGCAAACCGCACACGTACGAGTTCTCAATCCGCGGCGCGACGGTGCGCGGCATCTCCTGCACCTACTGCGCGGATGCGACGACGCTGGCGTTCGTGGACGGGACGTTCGGCCCTGGCGGGATCACGTTCACCGTCACGCACGTCAGGCCCGACGGCTCGACGGCGTACAAGGACACGGCCGTCGCGAAATACAGCGACGGCCGGCTGATCGTCACCGGCACGAGCGGCGGCAAGACGTTCACGTACACGATGATCAAGGATCCGCACGGCCCCGATCCGATTCCGGTGAAGGTGTCGGTGCTGCCGAAAGATCACCCGCCAGTGCCGGGCAACCCGGCGCGCCGCAATCCGGACGGCGCGGACGGGCTGCCCTACATCCAGCCAGGCCCGTGGAAGCCGGCGCTGAGCGAGCAGGACGTCGTCGGCGTGTGGTTCGGCTTCGGCGTCGGCTCGCCGAAGCAGTACTTCATCATCAAGAAGTCCGGCAACCGGCTGCGCGGGATGGTGTGCGGCACGTGCGACAACCCGTACACGATGGCGGCACTCGACGATGTCCGGATCGAGGGCGACACGCTGAAGTTCAACTTGCTCCACGAGGATTGGGGCGACGGCGACCTCCCCTTCTACAAGCTCTTCACGTGTCACGTCGGCTGGAACGAGCTGCGCTGCGTGACGTCCACGGATTTTCGGCCGGCGCCGCCGCCGCGGCCCGGCATCGTCCCCGGCTTCTCGCTGGTCGGCCCGGTCCCGATTGAAGCGACGCGCGGCAACGCGTGGTCCGAGTGGCCGCCGACGAACACGAACGAGCCGCGCTAGAGGGCCCTTTTGCGTCCACCGTCCCTGCGGGCTGCGCGCCAGGGACCACAGGACCAAGGACGGACCAGGAAACCAAGCACCAGGAACTCAGGACGGGCGGCTACACCGCTTGCGCGCACGGCGCGCGTGCGTCGTGAGCCGCGGGAGCACGAATTCCTGCATCAGGTTGCCGAGCGCGGCGCCGCCGAGGCCGATGGCGGTGTTGGTCAGCGTCAGCCCGACGCCGCGCCGGTCGTCGGGCGAGTAGTACAGGTTGGAGATCCCGCCGGCGGCGAAGTGCCCCAGGATGCGCGAGTAGTCAGGCTGCCAGCGTCCGTTGTCGCCCTTGCGGACGACGGCGCGCGAGATCGCATAGCCGACGCGCGAGCGCGTGCTGCCGGTGCCGTTGTAGAAGTACCGCGGATCCTGCCGGAACACGGCCGGCAGCAGCACGCCGCCGATCATCGTGCTCGTGACGCGCGTCGCGTACAAGGCCGCGTAGCGTCTGGCGTAGCCGTCGGCGCCGCGCCCGAATCCGCTGAAATCGTCGCGCGCGTACTGGACGCCCGCGACGATCCCGGTTCCGAGAAAGGACACGGGATCGGCGACCGATGCCCACGAGAGCTGGAACTTCTGGCGCGCGTCGAGCGGGACGGCATGCGGATCGTAGCTGACGTGGAAATTCGGAATCACGCCGAGCACCCGCTGCTGCTCCTGCTGGTGGATCTGGCGATCCGCGATCTCGGTGGTCGTCGGCTTCACATCGACGGCGATGTCGATGTGAGGTGGCGACGTGCCGTCGTGCTGCTCCGGCGCGGCCGTCGCCGCAGTCTGCGGCAGCGCGACAACGGGCGATGCCAGGACCATCGCGACCGCACACGCGACGCACAGCCAACGCCTCATACGCCGACAGCGAGAATACACCCGGCGGCTGGCTCCTGCAGCAGCAGCGTCAGCATGTCGTGGCCTGATCGAGCATCGACGCAGAGCTCGCCCGCGTTCGACGTACGACCCTACGAAAACGCCGCCGTCTCGGGATGCGGCTGGTATGGCTCTTCGAGGCGCCGCATCTCCTCGTCGGACAACCCGACCGACAGCGCCGCCACGGCATCGTCGAGATGATGCGGCTTGGTGGCGCCGACGATCGGCGACGTGACGACGGGCTTACGCAGCAGCCACGCCATTGCGATCTGCGCGGCGGGCACGCCACGCTCGCGCGCGATCTCCTGCACGCGATCGATCACCGGCCGGTCGATGTCCAGGGTCTTCTCGTACAGCGTCTTCCCGAACCCGTCCGTCTTCGCGCGTTCGGTCTGCGGCGTCGCCGTCCAGGGCCGCGCGAGATGTCCACGCGCGAGCGGCGACCACGGCGTGACGCCGATGCGCTCCGACGCGCACAGGCGCAGCATCTCCCGCTCCTCCTCGCGATAGAGCAGGTTGTAGTAGTTCTGCATGGCGACGAACGGCGCCCAGCCGTGCGCGCGCTGGAGGCCGAGCGCCTTCATGAACTGCCACGCGTACATCGACGAGGCGCCGAGATAGCGCGCCTTCCCCGCGCGAACGACTTCGTTCAGCGCCTCGAGCGTTTCCTCGAGCGGCGTGTCGTAGTCGTAGCGGTGGATCCAGTACAGATCGACGTAGTCCATGCCGAGCCGCGTCAGGCTCTTGTCGATCTCGGCGAAGATCGCCTTCCGCGACAGGCCCTTGCCGTTCGGTCCCGTGCGCACCGGCCCCCACACTTTCGTGGCGACGACGACCTCGTCGCGGCGCGCGAAGTCCTTGAGGGCGCGGCCGAGCACCAGTTCGCTCTCGCCGTTCGAGTACACGTTGGCGGTGTCGAAGAAGTTGATGCCCATCTCGAGGGCACGCTGAAGGTAGGGCCGGCTGTCCGCCTCGGTCAGCGTCCACTCCCAGCGCAGCACGCCGGGAGTGACCGCCTTGCCGTAGCTCATGCAGCCGAGGCAGATGCGCGACACCTGCAGCCCGGTATTCCCCAGCCTGACGTAGTCCACGTCGCTCTCCTCTAGCCTCGCCGGCCGCGGCGACCGGGCGGCGGCGCGTTCGGATCCGGACGCAGGTTCGCCGGGAACAGATCGAACACCGCGTTCATCGCCTTCACGACCTTCGCATGCTCGGTCATCAGCTTATCCCCGTCGGTCGTCTTTCCGCTCATGTCGGACACGTGCTGCGCCGCGTCGACGGCCGCTTTCAGCCGCGTCTCGACCTTCGACTTGAACGCGGTCGGCTCGTCCTTGATCGACGACCGGACGCCGTCGGCCGCCTCGGTGAACTCCATG
>CAZOIK010000394.1:0-17941 GCA_964579765.1 uncultured Bifidobacteriaceae bacterium | reverse complement strand
TTCGTCTTCGGCGAAGTGAAGAACCCCGGCGCCTACCCGATCAGAACCGGCACGACGGTCCTGCAGGCGCTCTCGCTCGCGGGCGGGCTGACGCCGGCCGCGGCCCGGGGACGGGTCAAGGTCGTGCGCCTCGTCAACGGTCAGAAGCTCGAGATCACCGTGAAGCTGGACGACGTCGTGCGGCCCGGCGACACGGTCACCGTGCCCGAAAGGTATTTCTAGATGGATCACGAACCGCGCCTGCTCGACTACCTCCGCGTCCTCTCCAAGCGCCGCTGGATCGCGGCGTCGGCGTTCGTCGTCACGCTGACAGGGACGGGCCTGTACGTGCTCACCGCGCCGTCGCGCTACGAAGGACGCGTCGAGATTCTGATCGAGCCAGAGAACCCGAACGTCGTGAGCTTCAAGGAAGTCGTTGACGCTGATCAGGCGCGCGCCGACTACTACCAGACTCAGTACAAGCTGCTGCAGAGCCGCGAGCTCGCGCGCACGACGATCGACGCGCTCAGGCTGTGGAACGACGCCGAGTTCGGCGCCGGCGCGGAGGCGCACGGGCTGGCGCGCCTTTGGGCCTGGATGCGGAGCGCGACCGGACCGTCGCAGTCGTCCGCGGCCGGCGACGAGTCGCCGGCGCAGGCGCGCACCATCGACGCGTTCCTCGATCGGCTCGACGTCTCGCCGGTGCGGAACAGCCGGCTCGTTGACGTCTCGTTCCGGTCGCTCGACGCGCGGCTGGCGGCACGGATCGCCAACGAAGTGGCGCGCGGGTACATCAATCAGAGCCTCCAGTTCAAGTTTCTGTCGTCGAAGCAGGCGAGCGACTGGCTCGGCGATCAGCTCAAGGAACAGCGTGCGAAGCTCGAACAGACCGAAGCGGCGCTGCAGCACTATCTCGAGCAGAACGACGCGCTCTCGCTCGACCAGCGCCAGGACATCGTCGTCCAGAAGCTCGCCGATCTGAACGCCGCCGTCACCAGGGCCAAGACCGAGCGGATTCAGAAAGAGGCTGTTTATCATCAGCTCCAGGAATTCGAGCGCACTCCGGCGGCGCTCGACACGTTTCCGAGCATCCTCACGAACGCGTTCATCCAGCAGCAGAAGACGGACGTGTCGGCACTGCAGCAGCAGCTCGCGCTCATGAGCGAGAAGTTCGGGGCGAAGCATCCCGACGTCGTCAAGACGAAGGCGGCGATCGAGCTGGCGCAGGGCAAGCTGCGCGTCGAGGTGCAGAAAGTGGCGTCGGCCGTGCGCGCCGAATACGAGACGGCGAAGGTGCAGGAAGACAACCTCGTCGCCGCGCTCGACCAGCAGAAAATCGAAGCGCTCGCGATGAACCGGAAGGGCATCCAGTACGCCGTCCTGCAGCGTGACGCCGAGAGCAACCGCCAGCTCTACAACAACCTGCTCCAGCGTGCGAAGGAAACGGGCGTCTCGTCCGAACTCAAGACGATCAACATCCGCGTTGTCGATCCGGCGAAGACGCCGGTTGCGCCGGCCAGTCCGAAGCGGCTGCTCGACATGCTCGCGGGCTTCGGCGCCGCGTTGTGCGCCGGCATCGGTCTCGCCTTCGTCTTCGAGTACCTGGACAACCGGGTCAAGACGCCCGACGAGATCCGCGAATGCCTCGGCATCGCGCCGCTCGGCATGATTCCGACGGGCGAGCGGGCCGCGGAAGACGCGCGCGAGCCGCTCATCGACGGCGAGGTCAACGCGAGCTTCTCCGAGGCGTTCCGCACTGTGCGCACCAACGTGCTGTTCTCGTCGGCGGAGGCCGGCGCGCGCAGCATCGCGGTCACGAGCACGGGGCCGCATGAGGGCAAGACGATGGTGGCGAGCAATCTCGCCATCGGGTTCGCGCAGGCGGGGCAGCGGGTCGCGCTCGTCGATGCGGACATGCGCCGCCCGCGCGTGCACGAGGTGTTCGGGCTGCCGCAGGAGCCCGGCCTCTCGAACGCGATGGTCGGCGCGACCGCCACACGCGACGCGATGCGCGCGACTTCAGTGGACGGGTTGTTCGTGCTGCCGGCTGGGCGGATTCCGCCGAACCCCGCCGAGTTGCTCGGATCGGCGCGCTTCCGCGATCTGCTCGACGCGCTCTCCGCGGACTTCGACTGGATCGTCGTGGACACCCCGCCCGTGATGGCCGTCACCGATGCGTCGGTCGTGGGACACGCGGTGTCGGGCGTCGTGTTCGTCGTCAGCGCGCAGAGCACCAACCGCAGCGGCGCGAAAGCCGCGCTCGATCAGCTCGAGCGCGCGCGGGCGACGCTGGTCGGCGCCGTCCTCAATCGCGTTGACTTCGAGGGGAACGCCTATTACTACTCGCAGTACTACCGCAAGGAGTACGCGCGCTATTACGTGAGCGTGGCGTAGGGCGATGCTGTCCGTCTCGGCCAACCCGTTTCGCCTTCCCGCGCGCCCCATCGGGACGCCGCTGCCCGAACACGATATCCGCACCGCGCTCGACGAGTCGGTCCGCCGCGGCTGGACGGAGGTCTCGCGCCGGGCGGCGCGCGTCGGCGTGCTGCTCGCCGCCGACACGACGGCCGGACTCGCCGGTGTCTGCACCGCGCTGCTGACGTGGGGCGCCGTCTCGAACGACGGCCTGCGTCCGCTGCCGAGCGCGATTCCGCTCGTCGCGATGGTCTTCTGCATCCAACCGCTCGCCCTCGCGGCCACCCGCGCGTACTCGAGCAGGGGATGGCGCAGCCTGGAGCGCATCGCGGCCGGCGTGGCGATCAGCGCGCTCGTCGGGTGGGTACAGGCGCGGCTGTTCGGGGAAATGACACCCGACCTGCCGAACAAGACGGCGTACGTCTACTCGGGCGCGCTCATCGTGGCCGCCATCTGGCTGCTGCGGCAGAGCGTGCAGATGATGATTCAGGCCGGCCTGAGGGCGGGACTGCTGCAGCGACGTGCGCTCGTCGTCGGCGAAAGGCACGAAGTACGCGAACTTCGGGAGCGCACGACGTCAGGCGGCATCTGCGACGTCGCCATCGTCGGATCGCTCTCGCCGGACGCCGCGCTCGATCGACCGACGGCGATTCGCGACGCGGTGCGGGACGCCGGCGCGCAGATGGTGCTCATCGCGCCGAGCATTCCGTTCGAGGCGTTCCGGACCATGATCTTCGACTGCTTCACGTGCGGAGTCGGCGTCTCGATGCTGCCGCGGCTGGTCGGCTCGCTCGGCGCCTGCCATGTCGAGGTCCGATCCAGCGGCATCGGCGTGCTGCTCGACATCTGCCCGCTGCGCCTGGGAGTGCCGCAGCTTGCGCTCAAGCGCACGATGGACGTCGTGCTCACGACGGCCGGTCTGCTCGTCGCGTGGCCGCTGTTCCTGGTGATCGCGATCGGCATCAAGCTCGATTCGCCGGGACCGGTGCTCTTCCGGCAGACGCGGGCCGGCGTCGGCGGCAAGCCGTTCCAGATCCTGAAGTTCAGGACGATGCGCGTCGGAGCGGATGCGGAGAAGGCGCAGCTGCGGCACCTCAACGAATACCCGGACGGACGGCTGTTCAAGATCAAAGAAGATCCGCGGATCACGAAGCTCGGGCGCATCCTGCGGCGCTGCTCGCTCGACGAGCTGCCGCAATTGTGGAACGTGATGCGCGGCGAGATGAGCCTGGTCGGCCCGAGGCCGTGCCTGCCGGAGGAGCTGAGCCAGTACTCGGATCATCACATGCAGCGGCTGTTCGTCGTCCCCGGGATCACCGGTCCGTGGCAGGTGAGCGGACGCAACGAGATCCTCGACTTCGAGGACGTCGTGCGGCTCGAGAGCGAGTACATCCAGTGGTGGTCGCTCGTGGACGACGTGATCATCCTGCTGTGCACGATTCCGACGCTGTTCAGACGGGGGGCGTACTAAGCCGTGCAGTCAGAATCTGTGGCTGTTGGCGAGCAGACGCGGCTGGCGATCGACCTCGAAGGTCTCGCCGGACACGACGTGCCTGCGTCCGCTGAGGTCGCGCCACTCCCTGGCGCTCGGCAGCAGATCGCGAACGCGCATCGGTATGGGGGCCGCGGCTTGCGGATTCCAGACAATCGCGCCCGCGTAGCCGCCGGGACGGCTGAGACGACACGTCCATGTGCCCGCGCGCGTCTCGCACGGCTCGAGGCGTGCGCCAGTCAGCCATTGCTGCACCTGTGTGAAGGCGTCGCTCGACTGACTCTGCCCTCGACCCTGCTCCCACAGCGTGCCGAACCGCGCGTTGTCGTACGCATACCAGATGAACCGGCTCACGCCGCTCGCCGCGTGAAGCACGTAGGCGCGAGCGAGCCAGCCGGCTCGTTGCCGCGCGTCCACGCCGCCGTCGTCGCCCCAACTGCCCTCGGTGTCCCACAAATCGGCGTCGCGGCGTCCAGCCGCGTCCGCCCATGCGCGCACGCGGCGGATGTAGAAGGGCATGGCTTCCGGCTCGCGGGTGAACGTGTAGCCATGGAACGCGATGACGTCGGAGTACGCGGCGCCTCCCTGCGTGAGCCAGTCGTACAGCCACGTGGAGCGAATCTCACTCGGCGAGGGCGACAGCACCACGTTGGGATTTCGCCCGCCGACACTGCAGGCGTTCTGGTCCTTGATCGTGCGGTAGACGACCGCCGACTGGCGCACGAGCGCGGAGAGCGAACCGGCCCAGAATTCCGGCTGGTTCGGCTCGTTCCACAACTCCCAATATCTGATGACGCCGCAATACCGCTGCACCAGCGCGTGCGCGAAGGCAGCGAGATCCTCGACATCGGCGACGGGTCCGGCGCAGCCGCCCTGTCGGAAGAGCGTCCCGCCTGTGGTCCGGCGATCGGGACCGGGCTGCCGGTACGTGAACGTCCGTGCATTTGCTGTGGTCTGCGCCGTGAAGCCGCCGTCGAACGACGTGTCCGCAACACCGCCGATGCCAACGCCCTCGCCTGCGCGGACGTCGATCGCGCTTGTGGTCCGGACGGTGACGATGCCGTCGCCGCGAGTGAGCACGGCGATAGGCGCGCGGGCGCCGTTGGCGTACGCGCAGGGCGCCGCCGGTTTCGCGGACGCCCAGCTCGGAACGCGGCCGAACACGAACACCAGGTCCTTGTTCCCGTGCGCGGCATTCAGCGCGACGAGCGTGTCCAGTTGACGGAAGTCCATCCGGCCGCGCTCGGGCTCGATGTCCGCCCACTGAGCCGTGTCCCACAGCCGCCACGTCCCGAACGTGAGCCGCGGCCAGTCGGTGGTCGTGGTGCTTCGGTGGATGTGCAGACCGAACAGTTCAATCGACAGCGGATGCACGCCCGGTGTGCGCGGCGCCGCGTCTCGATCGCCACGGAGCGTGCAGGCCGGCGTCGAGGCAAGCGTTGCGACGGCGGCGACAGCGATCGCGCGCGGCAGGAAGTGTCCAGATGACCGCATGCAGAGTGTCGCTCGTGTGCGCGGCAGCGTTGATCGCGGTTGCCGGGGCTCAGGTGCCGGCGGTCGAGGACGGATTCACAGTCGTCGTGCTGCCGGACACGCAATGCTACACCTCCGGCGGCGCGCCCGAACACCCGGGCTCGTGCGGGGCGCGGCCGGCGGGGGCGCCGCAGATGCTGCAGGCCGGCGCGGAATGGATTGCCCGGAACGCGGATCGCCTGCGCATCGCCGCGGTGTTGAGCCTGGGCGACACGACCGAGTGCGGCAACGCCGAATCGGAATGGCAGAGGGCCGAGGCGAGCTTCCGAATCCTCGACGGCCGCGGTCTGCCGTACCTTGTCGCCGTCGGCAACCACGACTATGACGCGTGGTGCACGGCCGGCGGGCTGTCGTCGCGGGCGTTGGCGGCGTTCAACCGGCACTTCGGCACCGCGAGATACGCGACGCATCCGTGGTACGGCGCGAGCACGTACCCGGCCGGGTCGGGTGAGAACGCCTTCATCACGTTCGACGCAGGCACCAGCAAGTTCCTGGCGATCACGCTCGAACTGTTCCCACGCCGCGCCGCCCTCGAGTGGGCCGGGCGCGTGCTCGACGCGAACGCCGATCGTCAGGCGATCGTCGTCACGCACGCGTATCTGTCGGCCGAGGGCAGCCGGCACGAGACGGTCACCAACCCCGGACCGTCCGCGTATCGGATGACAGACGCGGCGGATGGGGAGGGCATCTGGACGGCTCTGGCGAGCCAGCATCCGAACGTCATTGCGGTCGTCAGCGGTCACGCCGGCGGCAGCACGGGCGCTGGCGCCGTGGCCTCGCGCGTTGACGCGGGAGCGCACGGCAACCTCGTCCCGCAGATGCTGTCCAACTATCAGTTCGACGCCGGCGGCGGCAGCGGCTACCTGCGGCTGATGCACGTGCAGCCGTCCACGCAGACGATCGCCGTCCGGACGTACTCGCCGTACCTCGACCGCTGGCAGACGGATTCACGGAACGACTTCACGGTTCGGTACTCGCACTGAAGAGCACACCCTCATGAGTCAACCCCAGACCACGTATCGCGTCCGCTTTCAGAGTGCCGAAGTTGCGCGACAGTACGACGATGCCGTTTACGCGAGCGGATCGCACGACTCGCATCTGCACGCGCTTGAGCGGCCGATCCTCACGCGAATCGCTCGTCAGCTGGCCGCCACACGCCCTGTCCGCTATCGGGATGTCGCGCGCGGCACCGGGCGGATCCTGTCCATCGGTGCCCCGCATGCCGCGACCGCCGTCGGCATCGACGTATCGGACGAGATGGTCGCGCGTGCGCGGCAGCGAGTCACCGCCGCGACAGTCCGCGTGCACGATCTGACCGCCGACGGCCCCCTCGCCGAGGCGCCGTTCGATCTCATCACCGCGTTCAGGTTCTTTCTGAACGTGGAGCCCGCGTCGCGCGATGGCTATCTCACGAGGCTCGCGGCCAACCTGGCGTCGCGCGCGTCGCTCCTGGTGTTCAACGTGCACGGCAACCGGCACAGCGTCAGGCACCTCGCGCGCTACCGTCATCACGCCAGCGCCGCGCCGATGAACGAAATGTCCGGGCGCGAGGTCGAGGCCGCGATTGGCCGCGCCGGTCTCGAAGTTGTCGAACGCTGGGGCGTCGGTGTGTTGCCCCGATCGCTGTATCGCGGCGGCATCGCTCCGGTCGCCGGCGCGTTCGACCGCCTCATGCACGCCTCCGGCGTGTTCGACGGCGTGTCGCAGAACCTGATTTACGCGTGCCGGCGTCGTTTCTCGTGAGGCGCTGGATCGCGCTCGACGGATGGCTCGCGCCAGACTGCCTTGCCGTCGCCGATCAGGCCCTGGTCAGCGGCGCGACGTTCCTCTCGACTATCGTCATCGCCAGGGCCGCGGGCGTCTCGGCGTTCGGCGCGTTCGCGATCTTCACGACGAGCGTCGGCCTCTGGCTCTCCATTCAGGCCGCCGGCGTCATCGGCCCACTGATGACCGCCGGCGTCCGTCCGTCACACGACGACTACGGCGAGTTCGTGGGCGCCGCGTTCTGCCGCGCTCTCGCGAGCGCCGCGATCGGAGCCGTCTGCCTCGCGGCGGTGGCCCGGTTCACCGCGGACCTGCGTCACGTGCCGCTGTCGTGCGCGATCGTCGCCGCGGCCTGGCTGTTCCAGGACTTCGCCCGCCGGATGTGCTTCGTCGTGTCCCGACATCGTCTCGCGATCGGGAGCGACGCCGTCAGCTACGGCGTGCAGGTCGTCTGGCTGCTCGCGCTCTATCGCACCGGACGCCTCGACCTCGTGCGCAGCATCGAGGTGATTGGCGCGACGTCCATCGCGGGCGCCGCGACGACCTGGCCGATCTGGCGCGTTGGACGCTGGAACTGGCGTGACGTGCGCGACCGCGTCGCCCGTGACCTGCGTGAGGGAGGGTTCCTGATTGGCACGGCGGCGGCGCAGTGGGTCACGACCGGCGGCGCGATGCTTGCGGCGTCGGCCGTGTGGGGACCGGCGCTCGCCGCCGGCATGAAGGCGAGCCAGAACCTGATGGGCGTCTGCCACCTTTGGTTTCAGGGACTCGAGAACTCGGTGCCGTCCGCGGCGTCGGCGCTCAGGCGCAGCGCTGGCGTCGCGCCGCTCTCGCGATACCTCGCACGCCTCACGCTCGCGTGGGGCGGCATGACGCTGCTTGCGACGATGGCGATTGCGTTCGAGCGTGAGCATCTGGTGCGGCTGGTATACGGCCGTGCGTTCGCCGGGAGCGGGGACGTGTTGGCCGTGTACGCGCTGTATTACGCCGCGGCGTTCTTCGCGATCCCCGCCGGCGCCGGCCTGCGTGCGTGCGGACGGACGGCCGAGGTGTTCACGTCCGCGATCGCCGGCGCGGCGGTCGCCGCGTGCTGGTTCGTGCTGACCGCGACGGTCGCCCCTCTCCTCGCCATCTTCGGCATCGTCGTCGGCAAGTGTGTGACCGCCGCAGGCATGACACGTCGCCTCGCGCCGCTGCTGCGCCTCGACCAGGTGAGCGCTATCCATGATGAACGCTCTGCCATCTAGCGTGCTGATGCCCGCGTCGCGCACGCGTGCGATCTCGGTGGGGTATCCGGACACGAACCGATCGACGCTGCTGGTGCCGCTCGACAACGCACACGCGATGGCCACCGCGCAGCGGCTGCTGTTGTCGCGAGCCGCGCGCGTTCGCACGACGATTCGCACGGTGTTCGGCCGATGGGGACGCCCAGCGTACTTTAAGGACGGACCCGTGCTCGAGCACGTGCGGTCGCTCTATCCCGCGGGCGCACCGCTCGTGGCGAAGACTGCCGTCGCGCGCTGCGAGGCGCGCATGACCGCCGCGCTGCTCGACCGGGACTCCAGGCCGGCCGTGTTCGTGAAGATTGTCGGTCCGCGATCGAGCGCGTCGATGTCGAACGAGTGCACGTGGCTGTCGCGGCTGAGCAACCTGTCGGATCTCCGCGGGCGCATGCCGGTGCCGGTGCGGCACTGGGCCATGGACGACGTCAACGTCCTGGAGCTTCGTCCGGTCGCATCTTCGGGCAGGCACGTCTCCGTATTTTCCGAATGCCACGAGCGCTTTCTCGATCGACTGCAGAGTAATGGCGAGCGATACGCACAGCACGGCGAGACGCTCCCGTCGCGCATCGCGCGCCGCTTGACGACACTCGCGTCGGCCGTCTCGCCGGCGCTCATCGAGATGCTCACGGCCGCCGAACGCGATCTCCAGTGCACGTGGCCCACCGTGTCGTCGCGAGTCGTCGCGCACGGCGACTTCACTCCGTGGAACACGCTCACGGACGGAGACCGCATGTGCGTCGTCGATTGGGAAAGCGCTGCCGGCGACTGTCCGCCGATGTACGACTACCTGCATTTCACGCTCTTTCCGCTCGCCGTCCGGCGGCGACTCCGGCCGTCCGACCTCGCGCGGGTTCTGGCGCCGTCGCCTCGCCTGGCAATTCGGCGATGGCAGCAGACTCCAGCGCTTGCGTCGCGGCAGTGCCTGGCGTACCTGCTCGACGCCGCCACGTCGTATCTCGAGGCCGACGACGGGACAAACGAGGGTAGTGGGGTGATGAAGGAGTATGCGCGGCTGCTGCGGCACCGCGCGGACTGGTTGTGGTGACGACCGTGTGGCCGAAAATCAGCGTCGTTGTCCCGTCGTTCAACCAGGCGGGGTTCATCGCCGACGCGCTCGAGAGCATCCAGCGCCAGTCGTATCCGCGCGTCGAGACCATCGTGATCGACGGCGGCTCGACCGACGGCACGGTCGATGTCATCCGCAGCTACGAGCCGTCGTTGACCGCCTGGGTGAGCGAGCCTGATCGCGGTCAGACCGACGCGCTGATCAAGGGCTTCGCCCGATCGACCGGCGACATCCAGTGCTGGCTGAACAGCGACGACCTGCTCATGCCGGGGACGCTCACCGAAGTCGTTTCCTTCTTCGAACAGCATCCACGCGTTGACGTCGTTTTCGGGGACGCCGAGTGGATCGACGTTGACGGCCGGCTGCTGAAGCGGCAGCGCGAGATGCCGTTCAACCGGTTCGTCTGGCTCAACACCTACAACTACCTGCCCGGCATGTCCGTCTTCTGGCGCCGCACGATCTTCGAGAAAGCCGGAGGGCTGCAGCCGCAGTTCGATCTCGCGATGGACGCGGACCTCTGGATCCGGTTCTCGGACGCCGGCGCGCGATTCGCGCACGTCAGCCGCGTCTGGTCGCGCATGCGGTTCTACGCGGCGCAGAAGAACCAGCGTCTCAGGCACGTCAGCGATCGCGAGGACCTGCTGATTCGATCGCGGTACTACTCCGCCGAGAGTGCGGGCGCGCGCGCCGTACGGCGAGCGGCGGCGCGAGGGCTGCGCGTGGCGATTCGCGCGGTGACCGGATGCTACGCCGGCTGACCAGGACCCGCGGGACGACGTCGCCGGCGCGCCCGGGCGCGGCCGCGCCGCGGCTGTTGTGGTGCGCCGGCTTCGTGCTGGCGTCCTGGGCGTCGTGGGGACCGCTGGCGGCCGTGAGCGATCTCTCGGTGAGTACGGGCATTCACGGCGTCGTCGTGCTCGGCCTGCTCGCCGCAGCGCTGCTGTGCCGGCCTCCGGTGGCGCGCGTGCGCGTGTTGCCCCGCGCGGTGTTCGTCACGACCGCGCTGTTCCTGCTCTGGTCTGCGTGTTCGCTCTTCTGGACGGCGGCCGACGACCGCACGGCGGCGATGGGCTACTGGGTGGTCGCGGCGGCCGAAGTGCTCGGCGTTGGCATGCTGCTGCGGCGAAGCGAGCCGGCTGTCGGCTGCGTGCGATTCGCGCAGGGCGTCGTCACGGGGACGGCGGTTCTGGCGCTCGTCGCGATCTGCCGATTCGGCACGGCGGCGGGCCGGCTGGGAGATGTCGATGTGCTGCACCCGAACCTGATCGCGCACTGGGCGGCGATCGGGATCATGATTGCGGCCGCGCTCTACACGTCGCGCGAGACGAACCGGCTGCTCAGTGGCCTCGTCGGCGTCTTCCTGACGTGCGTTGTCGTGAGCACGTTCAGCAAGACGGTGATGCTGGCGCTGCCGATCGCACTGGCCGCGTTTCTGCTCATGCTCTTCCGGCGCGGGACTGCGTGGTTCAGCGGCGTCGCGGTGGCGGCGACGGCGACTGTCATCGCCGTGCGAAACGGCGCCGCCGACTACGTATCCGGCTATCTGGCCCAGGGCCAGCTCGAAACGCTGACGGGACGCACGGCGCTGTGGGACGAGACGTGGCAGCAGATTCGAGAGGCGAAATGGCTCGGCTACGGGTTCATGTCGTTTCGCGATCAGATGCCGCAGGTGCTGAACCAGCGGCTCGTCCACGCGCACAACGAGCTGCTGAACACGTGGTTCACGCTCGGAATCGTCGGGGTCGTCCTCGTCGCCGCCGTTTATGCCGTGATGCTCCGGGAGGTGCTGCATGCGAGGCGGAATCGGCGCGACGACGTCGCGGCGCTGATCCTCGCGATGTGGGTGTTCTGTCTCGTCAGGGGCGTGACGGAAGCGAGCCCCACCACGATCGTGCTGCCGCTGCCGATGGTCGTGGTGCTGAGCGCCTGGGCCGGATGCCAGGCGGCAGATTCGCCAGTGCGAGCGAATGCGGCAGGGCGGCGGGCGGCGTGAACATCCTCCAGGTGCATAACGGCTACCGGCGGCGGGGTGGCGAGGACGCCGTGGTCGCGGCCGAGGCGGCGCTGCTCGAGGCGCACGGCCACCGCGTCGATCAGTTCATCGTTTCCAACCACGATCTCAGCGGGATGCAGATGCTCGCGGTCGGCCTGCGCGCCGGAGACAACATGGCGTCGCGACGCGCGATGGCGTCGCGGCTCGGCACGAGCCGGCCCGACGTCGTCCATGTGCACAACGTCTTCCCGCAGCTCAGCACGTCGATCTATCAGCCGTGCGCCGAGCGCGACATTCCCGTCGTGCAGACGCTGCACAACTACCGTCCGTTGTGCCCGGGCGCAAACCTCACGCGCGAGGGACGGCCGTGCGAGGACTGCGTCGGACGGCTGCCCGTGCGCGCCGTCGCGCACCGGTGCTATCGCGGAAGCGTCGCGGCGTCCGCCGCCGCCGCGCTGATGGTTGCCAGTAACGCCCGCCGGAGCGTGTGGCAGCGCTCCGTCGATCGGTTCATCACACCGTCTGCCTTCACGAGAGACAAGTTCGTGTCGGCCGGCTTTCCGCTCGATCGGATCGTGGTGAAGCCGAACTTCGCCGGAGGCCTCTGGTCCGAACGCCCGGCTGTGCACCGACGATCGGGACTGCTGTTTGTCGGTCGGCTGAGCGCCGAGAAGGGCGTGGCGACGTTGATGCGGGCGGCCGAGGCGGTCCGCGCGCCGCTGCGCGTCGTCGGCGAAGGACCGATGAGCGACTGCTGCCGCCGCTCGGGGTTCGTGCCCGTGGGCGAGCTCGACGCCGGCGGCGTGCGGCGCGAGATGCTCGCCTCGACGGCGCTCGTCGTGCCGTCCGAGTGCTACGAAGCCTTTCCGCTGGTCATCGTCGAAGCGTTCGCGTCGGGTCTTCCCGTCGTCGCCGCGAACATCGGCGCACTGGCGGAGCTCGTGCAGGATGGCCGGACGGGCCTGCTGTTCGCACCCGGTAGCGCGCTCGAGCTGTCGCGCCTGCTCGACTGGGCGAGCCGTCATCCTGACGAGATGGCGCGCATGGGCGCGCTCGCGCGGCAGGTGTACGAGGAGCGCTTCACGGCTGCCCGCAACTATGAGTGCCTGCTGAGCGTTTATCGAGCGGCTACTGACGATCCCTGTGCCGACCGCGCGCGGCGGTCTCCGGTGAACTGACATGGACTCGCCGTTCGACGTGCTCGGCGTCCGTGTGGACGCGCTCTCGCTCGATGACGCCGTGGAGGTCATGGCCGGGTGGATCCGCGAACGTCAGCGTCATTACGTCTGCGTGCGAGACGTGCACGGGATCATGGCGTCCACGCGCGACGCCGAGCTGCGCGACATTCACAGCCGCGCGGGTCTGGTCACGCCCGATGGCGTGCCGCTGGTCTGGGTCGGACGATGGTACGGGCGGCGCGTCGATCGCGTGTGCGGCCCGGACCTCCTGCCGGCGGTGTGCCGGCGCGGACCAGGATGGCGTCATTTCTTCTACGGCGGTCGCGAGGGCGTCGCCGAGCTCCTCGCCCAGCGGCTGAGCGAGCAGCACGGTCCGCTGTCGGTCGCCGGCACGTACTCGCCGCCGTTTCGCGAACTGTCGGACGACGAGGACGCCGACGTCGTCCGCCGGATCAACGACTCGGATGCGGACATCGTGTGGGTCGGTCTCGGCACGCCGAAGCAGGAGCGCTGGATGGCGGCGCACCGCAGTCGCCTGCGCGCGCCGGTGCTCATCGGCGTCGGCGCCGCGTTCGACTTTCATGCCGGCCTCACGCCCAGGGCCCCGGCGTGGATGCGTCACTCGGGATGCGAGTGGTGCTTTCGACTTGCCGCCGAGCCGGCGCGGCTCTGGCGCCGCTATCTCAAGAACAACCCGCTCTTCGTGTATCGCATGGCGCTGCAACTTGCCGGTGTCCGACGCGACCGCTGACTCCCGAGGCGCCGCGGGCCTCGCCGCGCTGATCGCGCTCGCCGTCGCGTGGGGCGTGTTCGCGTTCGGCGCCGTGTACGCGTGGGCGTACTGGCCGCTCCTCGCGCTGGCGCTCGTCGCCGGCGTGGGCGGGCTCACATCATGCGCGCCGACACGCCTGCGCGGCCGCATCGCACTTGCTGCGCTGGTCGTCGTGCCTGTCGCCGTGCAGCTGGTGCCGCTGCCACGCGCCGTGCTCGCAGCGGTCGCTCCAGGCACCGCGCGCGTCATCAGCAAAATCGACCTCGCCTACGCGCTGGCGGGCGGGTCAGCCTGGCACGAGCTGTCGGTCAACCCCGGGATGACGATTCGGTCGCTGATCTTTCTGACGATCGGAGCGGTGTGGATTGCCGGTGTCAGCGCAGTGCTCGCGTCGTCGCGATCGATGGCCGGACGTCTGGCCACTGCGATCGCGGCAACGGGGGCGGCCGTCGCCATAGTCGGGCTCGCCCAGAAGGCGTTGTTCAACGGGAAGATCTACTGGTTCTGGGAATCCCCGTTCAAGCTGTCGTTCAACTACTTCGGACCGTTCGTGAACCGCAATCACTTCGCCGGCTGGATGCTCCTTGCGGTGTCGCTGTCGGCGGGGTGTTTGCTCGGGCGCTTCTCGTCGTCGCGGGCCGGACGGACGGCGCGAGAGCGGCTCCTCTGGATCGGAACGCGTGAGGCGCACGGCCTCGTCCTGCTGGCGCTCGGCATCATCGCGATGGTCGTCTCGATCGTCTGGACGCTGTCGCGGTCCGGGATGGCAAGCCTCGCGGTCGTGTTCCTGATTATCGCGGTCGCGGGCGTGGCACGAGGGGAGCGCGGCTGGAGCCGTCTGATCGTGCCCGCGGCCGTCATGCTGACCATCGGCGCCGCCGCTGCGTGGAAGGGTACGGATACTGTGGGGGCGTCCTACCGCGACACGCAGTCGCTCGAATGGCGGCTCGCGCTGTGGCACGACACGATCGCGCCACTTCGCGACGCCTGGACGACCGGCGTCGGACTCAACGCCTACGGGACCGCGATGCTCGTGTACCCGCAGACCGACACGCACGTGCACGCCGAGCAGGCGCATAACGACTACCTGCAGCTCGCCGTCGAAGGTGGCGCGCTCGCTGGCGTGCCATGGCTCGCCGCCATGGCGCTGCTCGCGCGGATCGCATGGCGCCGGTTGCGGCAGCCGCAGCCAGAGACGACGTGGTGGATCCGCATGGGCGCTGTTGCCGGCATCTGCGGCATGGCGGTCCAGGAATCGTCGGAATTCAGCCTGCAGATTCCCGGCGTCGCGCTGTTGTTCGGCGTCCTCGTCGCGACGGCGATTCACGAGTCGCCGCGTGTGAACGGTGGTTCCTCTTCTCGAAGGGTGCGCACATGAATGTCAATTCGCGTGTGTTTGTGGCCGGTCATCGGGGGCTCGTGGGATCCGCGATCGTGCGGCGGCTTCGCGCGGCCGGCTTCCGTCAGGTGCTGACGGCGACGCGGGATCAGCTCGACCTGCGCGATCAGGCGGCCGTGCACTACTGGTTCCGCGCCAACCGGCCCGAGAACGTGTTTCTCGCCGCGGGCACGGTCGGCGGTATCCTCGCGAACTCGACGCGTCCCGCCGAGTTCCTCTACGACAACATGCTGATTCACGCAACAGTGGTGCACGCGTCGTACGTCTTCGGCGTGAAGAAGCTGCTGTATCTCGGCAGCTCATGCATCTACCCGCGCGACGCCGCGCAGCCGATGGCAGAGGACGCACTGCTCACAGGACGGCTCGAACCCACCAACGAGCCGTACGCGATCGCGAAGATCGCGGGCATCAAGCTATGCGAGAGCTACCGCCGGCAGTACGGCTGCAACTTCATTTCCGCGATGCCGACGAACTTGTACGGCCCCAACGACACCTTCGATCTCACTGCGTCGCACGTGCTGCCGGCGCTGATTCGGAAGTGCCACGATGCGAAGGTCAACGGCTGGCCGTCCGTGGCCGTCTGGGGATCCGGCAATCAGCGCCGCGAGTTCCTGCACGTTGACGATCTGGCCGAGGCGTGTGTGTTCCTGATGGATCACTACGACGAGGCGGGGCACGTGAACGTCGGCACCGGCGAAGATCTCACCATCCGCGAGCTCGCCGAGCACATCCGCGACGTCGTCTGTCCCGGCGTGACGCTGCGGTTCGACACGTCGAGGCCGGACGGTGCGCCGCGGAAGCAGCTCGATGTGTCGAAAATTCACGCGCTCGGCTGGCGACATCAGATGGGGCTCGCCGACGGCATCCGCAGCGTGTACGAATGGTTTGTCGAGCACCACGCGCTGGACTGGCTCGACGCCGAGGCGCAATCCGCGCCTGCGCTCGCACTCGGGATGTTCTAACGTGCGGGCGCGGAGATGGTCGCGGCGTGGACAGCGAGCGCCGCCTCGATGCCGGTCGTGATGGCCAGCAGCGTGAACGCCAGCTTCGGACGGTGCCGCCGCATGCGTGTGAGCTGATACGCGACGGCCGCGCTCATCGCGCTCTTCGCGACGCTCAACGCGACAGGCGAGTCCTGGAACGACGCGCCGAAGCCGACTTCGCGGCCCGTGCCGCGCCCAATCTGGTACATCGACACGGACACGTCCGCGCCCGCGGCGGTGAGGTAGGCGCCGAGCAGCAGGTGGAACGGCGTGCTGCCCGCGTCGGGCGCCGCCGCCGGTGCGGGCGGTTCGGCGACCGTTGCGGTCTGCTGCGCAGACGCCGGCACGGCAGCGCCGAGCATCGCGAGGCACACGGTCACCCGCACTACACACGCCGCTAGGCACCGCATCCTCGACATCGCAGCATCAGAGGATACTCCTTCCGCCCGCCTTCTGATCTCACCAACAATCTGATTTGTGCGCCGCCGTCGTGCTTGGGGACGCCGGAGGTCTGTCCGCGTCGCGCGGCTGAGGGCCAGCACCTAGCCAAGTGCCCCAATGCGCTGTGCGTCTGCTAAGCTACGCCGCATGAAATCAGCACTCACCGCCGCATTCGTCCTCACCGCGTGTGTCTCGTTCGCCCAGGCCCCAGGCAACCTCAACGAATTGGTCAGGACGACGCTGCCGCTCGACGGCGCGCCGAAGGCGATTCCGGGGCCATACAAGGTCATGTCCGAGCCGGCATTCGGCTCGCCCGGCCACGTTGTCTTTCGCCCGGAGGATCTCAGTGCGTTTCCGCGGAAGGACAAGCTGCCGGTGATGGCGTGGGGCGACGGCGGCTGCGCCATCAACAGCGCGCGCTACTCGGGCTTCTTCACGACGATCGCGTCGCACGGCTTCCTGGTGATCGGCAGCGTGCCGGTGCAGGGCGCGGCGCGCCGGCAGCAGAACGCCGACGATCTGCGCGGCGCGATCGCGTGGGCCGAGAAGGAAAACGCACGCGACGGCTCGCCGCTCAAGGGCAAGATCGACACCGCGCAGGTCGCCGTCATGGGCCAGTCGTGCGGAGGATTTCTTTCCATCACCCTCGGCGCGGACCCGCGCGTGAAGACCATCGGCGTCTTCAACTCCGGCGTTCAGGCCAACAGGGCGGAATCGAATGCGGACGCGCTGCAGAAGGTCCACGGTCCGGTGCTGCTCATCAACGGCGCCGAGCGCGACTTCCTGACGCCGGCGTCGGTGGAGACGTTCGACCTGATCAAGAATGTGCCGGCGTTCTACGGCGCCCGCCACGGCGCCGGCCACACCGCCACGGTCGATCATCCGGGCGGCGGCGAATACGCGAACGTCGCGTCGAATTGGCTGCTCTGGCAGTTCAAGAACGACAAGAAGGCGGCGACGATGTTCGTCGGCGACGCGTGCGGCCTCTGCACGAACAGCAACTGGGACGTGCGCGCGAAGGGCTACAAAGACGCGCGGAACGAGGGGCCGGCCTCGACGTTCGATCGCGGCAGCCATCAGCAGTCGTGGCAGAACGCCGGCTACAAAGCCGCGCTCGCCAGCTGCAAGAACCCGCCGCAGCCGTTCGCGATCCCGAGCGCGGGCAACGCCGCCGCTGCCGCCGCGCCTCCCCCCGCACTCGTCCTGCCGCCGACGACGTCGATTCCCGGAGTGCTCGAGGCGAGAGAGAGCTGGAAGGTCGTGTGGTCGTGGGAAGGCAATAACGTGGACGGCCCGATCGCCGGCGACAACGGCACCGTGCTGTTCGCGAACAACGACGCGGGCGACGTCATCCAGTACGATCCCTCGACCGGCCTCGCGAAGGTCGCGTACGGCGACCTCAACACCGCGGGCGCCGTCTCGCGCAACAAGAGCGGCGCGTTGTTTGTCGCCGAACGCGGTCTGGGGTCTGGCATCCGGGAGCTCGAGCCCGCGCACAAGATGCTGGCAAATTCCTTCAACGGCGAGCCGCTCGACTGTGTCGGCGGCGTGGTCAACGATCTGACGGCCGACGCGAAGGGCGGCGTCTACTTCTCCGTCACGGGCGCGAGAAACAGCGGCGTCTTCTATGCAGATCCCAAAGG
>CAZOIK010000393.1:0-13050 GCA_964579765.1 uncultured Bifidobacteriaceae bacterium | reverse complement strand
ACCCTCAGGTCCGCCCGGCAGGCCTAAAGGCCTGCACGACAGGTCGTCGTGTCTGTTCGCAGCGGGAGGTGTCTCGTGTTGCACGCGCATGGACGCCGAGGTGTTCGCCTCGGTGTGGGTATGGCGTTGTTGGTTGCGTGGTCGGGGATTGCGTCGGCGCAGGGGCTCGGCGGCGCCGGGACGCTGCAGGGCACGGTGAAGGATCCGACCGGCGGCGTCATGCAGGCCGTCGAAGTGAAAATCGAAAATGCCGTCAGCGGGTTCATGCGGACCGCAGTCACGGACGCGGCGGGGAAGTACGCATTCACGAACCTGCCGCCCAACAACTATCACCTCAGCGTCGAGGTGCAGGGGTTCCAGCCGCTCACGAAGGACGTGGACGTCCGGTCGGGCGTGCCCATCACGCTGGACCTGTCGCTCACCCTCGCAGGAACGAGCACCGAGGTCCAGGTCGTCGGCCACGCCGAGGATCTCGTCGAGCGCGACCCGACCGCGCACACCGACATCGACCAGAGCCTCATCGCGAAGCTGCCAATCGAGGCGTCGTCGGGCGGGCTCAATCAGGTCGTCATGCAGGCCTCGCCCGGCGTCGTTGCCGACTCGAACGGGTTCTTCCATCCGATCGGCGATCACGCGCAGACGCAGTTCTCGGTGGACAACCAGCCGATCACCGACCAGCAGAGCCGCCTGTACTCGAATCAGATCTCGCAGGACGCCGTGCAGTCGCTCGAAGTGATCACCGGCGTGGCGCCGGCGGAGTACGGCGACAAAAGCAGCCTCGTCGTGCACATCGTGACGAAGTCGGGGCTCGCGTCGAAGCCCACCGGCAGCGCGACGCTCGGCTACGGCTCGTTCCGAACTCCGACCGGTGACGTCAACGTCGGCGGCGGGTCGGACGCGATCGGCGACTTCGTGTCGTTCTCCGGGCTGCGCACGGATCGGCTTCTCGATCCGCCCGAGTTCGCCGCACTGCACGATCAAGGCCACAATCTCAGCCTCTTCAACCGATTCGACGCGAAGCCGACGGCGAACGGCACGTTCCACCTGAACGTGCAGGCGGCGCAGTCCGGCTTCGACGTGCCGAACACGTACGACCAGATCCTGCAGACGCAGCACCAGGACATCACGACGTACAACGTCGCGCCCGGCTACTCGCACATCCTGAGCGACAAGGTGCTCTTCACGGCGAACGGCTACGTGCGGCGCGATCACCTGACGTATCTGCCGAGCGTGAATCGCCTCAGCGACACGCCGGCCACCGTCAGTCAGGATCGCACGCTGACGAATTACGGCGGGAAGGCGGACATGACAGTGAACCTCGGGCCGAACACG
Organism: uncultured Bifidobacteriaceae bacterium; assembly: GCA_964579765.1. GTDB lineage: Bacteria > Acidobacteriota > Vicinamibacteria > Vicinamibacterales > CAVVIG01 > DATNBT01. The sequence continues at coordinate 11,718 of CAZOIK010000393.1, read as the reverse complement.
ATCAAGTTCGGCGGCACCGTGCAGGCCACGGCGCTGCACGAGCAGTTCACGTTCGGCGTCACGGATCCCTCGGATCCGTCGTTCGCCGACGAGAACGGCACCTTCGACCCGATGTTCGCGCCATTCGACCTGACCAACGGCGGCCAACTCCTCGACTACAACCAGTCGAAGACGATCACGCAGCAGGCGGCGTACGTCCAGGACGATCTGAGGGCCGGCGACGCGACGTTCAAGCTCGGCGTGCGCGTCGATCATTATCGCGGGCTGACGGAGCGGACGCTCGCCCAGCCACGCCTGGGCGTGTCGTATGCGCCGGGCGGGGGAGGCACCGTGCTCCGTGCGTCGTACGGCCGGACGATGGAGACGCCGTACAACGAGAACCTGCTGCTGTCGGCCGGCTACGGCCTGAACGGCCTGTTCGGCACGGGCGATCCGGTGCCGCCGGGCCTGCGCAACGAGGGCGAGTTCGGCATCCAGCAGGCGATTGGCCGCTGGCTGGTCGCTGACTTCGGCTATTTCGTGAAGCGCACCGACAACGGCTACGACTTCAACGTGTTATTCAACACGCCGATCACGTTCCCGATCGCATGGGCGCACTCGCGCATCGACGGGTTCACCGGTAAGCTGAACCTCGTCGAGCACGGCGGCTTGAGCGCCTTCGTTGTCCTGGCGCACACCAACGCCATCTACTCGCCGCCCGGTGTCGGCGGGATTCTGCTCGATCAGCCGCCGGGCGACTTCCGGATCGACCACGATCAGGCGTTCAACTCGACGACGAACCTGCAGTATGAGTTCGAGAAACGCACGGGCGCCTGGGTTGCGCTGAGCTGGCGCTACGACTCGGGCCTGGTGGCCGGCTCGTTGCCGGATTTTGCGAGCGCCATGTCGCTGACGGCGGATCAGCAGACCGCGATCGGCCTGTTCTGCGGCAACGCCGTGGCGACGTTGACCTCTCCGATCACGAGCTGCGCGGCGTCGAATTACGGCGCGGCGCGTGTCGTGATCCCGGGGACGCCGGCCAATCCGACGCCGGAAGACGACGTGAACAACCCGCCGCGGATCGCGCCGCGGCATCTGTTCGATCTGGGCGCTGGCGTGGACAACTTACTGCGCACGGAGAAGGTGAAGCTGCGCGTCCGGTTCACCGTCCTGAACCTGACGAACGCCGAGGCGCTCTACAATTTCCTGTCCACGTTCAGCGGCACGCATTTCGTCACGCCGCGCGCCTATCAGGTGCAGGTGGGCGTCTCGTTCTGATCCTGGTACGCCTGCACGCAGGCACGGCGAGGCGTGACAGATGGCTGAACAACAAGACGAGGGATTCCGCCGGACGGACGAAGCGGGGTCTGAAGGCGGTGGAGCAGCTTTACAAGAGCCTTATACTTGAGTCGCGTTCTTGAAGGAGATTTCGATGTACACGCGACTCGCTCTTGTGTGTGTGGCCACGGTGTCGGTGTCGGCAGCCCTCGTCGCGCAGGCGCCCGCGGCGAAGCGGTCTGGATATGTCCCGCCGAAGACGGCGTGGGGCGATCCGGATCTGCAGGGCTTCTACACGAACAAGTACGAGCAGGGCACGCCGTTCGAGAAGCCGGCTGAGTTCGAAGGAAAGAAGCTCGCCGACGTCCAGGGCGACGCGCTCGCCGCGGTCGTCAAGCAGCGCCAGGATCGTGCGATTGCCAACGAGCGCTTTCTGTCGGGCGATCCGACCGGCGCTGTCGCCGGTCCGGTCGAGTTCCGCGACCTCTTCGAAGTGAAGAAGGCGAGCCGCCCGTGGATGGTCACCGACGACACCGACGGCAGGATTCCGCCGATGACGCCGGACGCGCAGAAGCGCATCGCGGCGCGGCGGCCGACGGGCAGCAGCTTCAGCAACGGCGTCTACGACAGCTACGAGAGCCTCAGCCTCTACGATCGCTGCATCACGCGCGGCTATCCGAATTCGCTGCTGCCGGCGATCTACGGCGACTCGTATCAGATCGTCCAGGGCCCCGGCTACGTCGCGATCCGCATCGAGATGATTCACGACACGCGCATCATCCCGCTCGGCGGGCAGCCGCGTCTCAGCAAGAAGCTCGGGTTCGACTTCGGCGATCCGCGCGGCCACTGGGACGGGAACACGCTGGTCGTCGAGACGACGAACTTCCGCGACCGCAGCGTCTATCGCAACGGGAACCCCGAGACGTTCAGGTTGATCGAGCGCTTCACGCCGACGTCGAAGACGTCGCTCGAGTGGACGGTCACGGTTGACGATCCCGCGACGTGGACGAAGCCGTGGAGTTTCTCGCTCCCGCTCACCGTCAACAACGAAGAGCCGCCATACGAATACGCCTGCCACGAGGGCAACTACGCGCTGCGCAACATCCTCAGCGCGTCGCGTCTGGCGGACGCGGAGTCGGCGAAAGCGATCGCGAAGTAGGGCGGCAGGTGGAGGGCGGGCTTTTCAGGCCGCCGACGGCACTGCTTGGTACCTAGTGCCTGGTGCCTGGTGCCTGGTGCTTGGTCCGTCCGTAGTCCCTGGTCCCAAGCACCACGGACGTTATTTCTTCGGTACAGGCGGCGGCAGCGGCGCGGGATTCAGATAGCCGCGCGTGCCGTCGGGACGGATCGGCCCCGGCCCGGGCTGCAGGTGCGCGCGATCGACGTTGTTCTCGCTGCAGGCGTACTCCGCAAGCTCCTCGTCCGGCTTGCCCAGCTCCCACGTCCGCGTGTAGTGGAACGGGCGGGTGTAGAACTTGGGATCCTCGATGAGCGTGTCCACGTGGATGTGGCTGTAGTCAGGCCGCGTCCAGCGCTCGACGACGTGCAGCGCGTCGCTGTGCGGATCGCCGTTCTCGTCGGCCCAGACCTGCTCGTCTTTGAACCCGATCGAGTCGATCACGAGCGTGTCGCCCTCCCATTTGCCGAGCTCCTCGCCGAAGAACGACGGATCCGGGTCGTCGGTGTGCTTGCGCGACGCGTCGATCGGGATGCGGCGGAAATACGAATAGAAGTAGAGAAACGCCATGTGTGTCGGCGTCTGCAGGATCTCGAACGGCAGACCGCTCGCGTTGTGGCGCGGGATGCCTCCCGGAATGCACAGGCTCTCGGGGTCGATGGTCTCGGTGACGTTGTGCTTCCAGGCCGCTTCGCCGGCGGGCGTGAACGGCAGCTTGTGCCCCGGCAGGTCCTTCGCGATGTTGCCGACGGGCACCGTGTCGCGCATGCCTTTCCAGTAGCCGCTGAAATCCGGATGGCCGTCGGCGAGTCGGGGCACGGGCCTGGGCGTCTGTGCGGATACGGCGCCGGCCAGGGCCGTGAGGCCGGCCACGAGCAGCGCGGCAAAAGTCTGGCGTCTCATGAGGCGGAGTGTAGAATGAAACCGCCGACTATGAAAGCCACACTGCTCGCCGCCGCCGTCGTCTTTGCAGGCGCCGCCACCGCGTCGGCGCACCACTCGTTCGCCGCCGAGTTCGACGGCAGCAAGCCGATTCGCCTGGTCGGCACGATCACGAAAGTGCAGTGGACCAACCCGCACTCGTTCTTCTATCTCGACGTGAAGGACGGGAAGGGCAACGTCGTCAACTGGGCGTGCGAAGGCGGCGGCCCCGGGGCGCTCTCGCGCCGCGGCTTCAAGCGCGGCGACCTCAAGCTCGGTGACACGCTGATTGTGGACGGCTATCTCGCGCGCGACGGTTCGCACCTGATCGACGCGCGTCGCGTCACGCTGCCCGACGGCCGGTCGGTCTACGGCGGGTCGCAGGGCGACGGCGGACCCGGCAGCCGTCTCGAAGACGAATCGCCGAAGCCCGCGCCGTCCAAGTAGCGATCGCGCCTACTCAACGCCGTGCGCCAGGACCATGATGCTCTTGTGCACACGCGACTGCGCGCCGCGCGAGTCCGTGAGCGTGGCGGTGACATCGTACTCGCCGCCGGGAATGGCAATCAGCCGGATTTCGTTGACCTTCGGGGCGTTCTCGCCGTCGAGCGACATGACGGAACGGCGGTAGAAGTCGGACGAGTCCGCGACGATTTCGAGCTGGCGGTTGTTCTGATCGTGCTCGACGATCACCCGCACCAGCACCGAGGCGGGCGCGATGCTGACGGTTGGCGTGATCTGCAGCTCCAGTTTCGGCGCGCTTTTCTCGCCGGCGTGAACGACTGCCGCTGACAGAACCGCCGCGGCCGCGAGTCCAAGAACGAAGAAGTGCTTCACGCCGTGCCTGACTGCAGGATTGGTGCCCGCCTCAGGCGTGGGCAATCCCCTCAGCCGAACGCACGGAGTGGAACGCGCGCGCTCTGAAAAGGGAAAGGCGTTCCTAGCGCCGGCGCTTCTTCGCGCGCGGCGCCGGCGGCGCCGCGGCTTCGCGCGCGATCATCACTTAAGTGGACTTGATAATCGCGACCGCGTCGTCGCCACGGCGCAGCTTCAACTCGTGGATGGCGTCGCCGGTGATGACGGCCGTCAGCGTCTGGTCGCCGATGCGCAGCCGGACCTGGCCGAGAATGCCGTCGCTGCGGACCTCTTCCACGAAGCCGCGCAGGCGGTTGCGGCCGCTGAGGGCGACGATGAGGCTCGGCCCCGAGCCGCCCGGATGCAGCCGCGCCGGCTGAGCCGACGGATGACGCGCGGTCAGCCGGTCGATTTCCGCGTCGGAGACGCGATGGTGTCCGCCGGCCGTCTGCGTCGTGCGCACGCGGCCCTGGTAGATCCACTGCTTGAGCGTCGAGTAGCCGACGCCGAGGCGATCGGCCGCCTCGCGAACCGTCAGTTGAGCCATCGCTGTAAATCGGCTGAAATCATCTTAGTCAGAAGCGATTCTACACGAGTACGTTTTCACGACCAGCCACACGTGGCGCCCGAGCGTGAGCGTCAGCGCGTCGGCGGCCGACGGCGTGAGATGGACGACGAACGGCACGCCGGCGTCTACCACCGCGACCATCGTCGCGCCGTCGCGCGCGAGCGAGCCGAGGCGGCCCTCGAGTACGTTGCGTGCGCTCAGGCCGCGCGGCGGCTCGGTGGCGAGCAGGATGTCACCGGCGCGGATCGCGACCCGGACCTGCGCGCCGGCGGCGCCGCGCGCCAGCGGCACCTCGAGATCCACGCTCGATCCGGCGAGCCGACACAGCATCGTCCCCGCGTCGGGGCGGCGGCTCAGGACCGTCGCCGGCAGGACGTTCTCGAACCCGGCAAGCTGCGCGAGCGCGGCGTGCTCCGGCATCTCGAGCACGTCGTGCGGCGTGCCGGCGGCGGTGACCCGTCCCGCCTCCAGCGCGATGACGCGATCGCCGAGCGCGAACACCTCGCGGTGCGAGTGCGTGACGTAGACGATCGGAATCGCGTGCGCGCCATTCCAGGCGCGGAGGTCGTCGATGATTCGCGACTGCGTCGGCAGATCGAGCGCCGACAGCGGCTCGTCGAGCAGCAGCGCCTGCGGATCGGTCACGAGCGCGCGCGCGAGCGCCGCTCGCTGCCGCTCGCCGCCCGACAGCGCGCGCGGCGTGCGGTCGAGCAGCTGCTCCACGCCAAAGGACGCCGCGATTGCGCGGACGCGCTGCCTGCGCAGGTCGGGCGGAGCGCCCGCGAGGCCGAACCCGATGTTGTCCTCGACCGTGAGATGCGGGAAGAGGGCGAGGTGCTGGAAGACGTAGCCGTGGCGGCGCGCGCGCGCGGGCACGTCGATGTGGGCGCGCGCGTCGAAGAGGACGCGCGCGCCGAGGCCGATCGAGCCGGCGTCCGGGCGTCGCAGCCCGGCGATCGAACGCAGGATCGTGCTCTTGCCGGATCCTGACGCGCCGAACAGAATCGTGACGCCGGGCTCGGCGACGAACGCCACGTCGAGCGCAAACGCCTCCGACACGCGCGCGCGAATCGCGACCGAGAGGCTCGTTTGCGTCATCTCACGACAACGGCGCCGCCGACCACGGACGGCGCATGAGCGCGTAGACGAGCGCGAGCACGCCGAACGAGAACACGAGCAGCGCGAGCGCCGTCTGATTGGCGGCGGCGTAGTCGAGGCTCTGCACCTGGTCGTACACCGCAATCGACACCGTCCGCGTCACGCCGGGCAGGTTGCCGCCCACCATGAGCACGACGCCGAATTCGCCGAGCGTGTGGGCGAAGCTCAGCACGCCGCCGGCGATGACGCCTTCGATCGACAGCGGCAGGATGATCCGCGTGAACGTCCGCCACGGCGTTGCGCCGAGCGTCGCCGCCGCCTCGACGAGCGACGTGTCGAGCTGCGCGAACGCCGCCGCGATCGGCTGCACGGCGAACGGCAGGCTGTAGAGGATCGACGCGATCACGAGCGCCTCGAACGTGAACGCGAGGCCGTGGCCGGTGAGCCGCTCCCAGAGGCGGCCGATCGGGCTGCGCGCGCCGATGGCGACGAGCACGTAGAAGCCGAGCACGGTCGGCGGCAGCACGATCGGCAGCGACACGACCGCTTCGACGAGGAACTTGCCGCGCCACGTCGAGAACGTCAGCCAGTAGGCGAGCGGCAGCGCGACGACGAGCAGGACGGCGGCGACGATGGCCGCGAGGCGCAGGCTGAGCGTGAGGGCGATCCAGTCCACGTCAGCGTGCCGCGGGTGGAGGAGGCCCGAAGCCGTCGGCGGCGAGCACGGCCCGCGCACCGGCGGCTTTCAGGTATTCGACGAAGGCGCGCGCCGCGTCCTTGTGCGCCGACGAACGCAGGACCGCCGCCGCCTGCTCGATGGGCGGATAGAGCGACGCGGGAACGAGGACGTACTGGCCGGCGCTCGAGAGGGCCGGAGATCTGGCGAGCGACAGCGGAAGAATCCCCGCGTCCGCGTTGCCCGATTGCACGAACTGCGCGGCCTGCGCGACGTTTTCTCCGCGCACGAGCTTGCCGCCCACCTGCTCGTACAGGTGCGCGCTGCGCAGCGCGGCGGCGGCCGCCCGGCCGTATGGCGCATGGTCCGGGTTCGCGATCGCAACCCGGGTGACCCGGGCGTCGGTGAGCGCGGCGAGACCGCGCGAGAGGTCCACCGGCGATCCGCGCCGCGTCCAGACGACGAGCGCGCCGGTCGCGTACACATAGACGGTGCCGGGCTCGACGAGGCCGGCGGCCTCGAGCTGCCGCGGGTAGCCGGCGTCGGCGGAGAGAAAGACGTCGAACGGCGCGCCGTTACGGATCTGCGCGACGAAGTTGCCCGACGATCCGTACGCCACCTGCACGGTCTGTCCCGTCTGGCGCTCGAACGACGCGACGAGCTTCGGCATCACCGGCTGGAGATCCGACGCGGCGGCAATCGTCAGGAGGGCGACTAGTATCGTCACGATTAGATGCGATTATAGTCGAATTGATAGAGCGGAAAGAACCGCATAGCATGCCCACCATGCGCACCCGTGCGGGGTTCTGTCTGCTGCTGCTTTCGGGCTGTCTCGTCGGGCTGGCGAACCGGGCGGCGGCCCAGATCGGCAGCGGCGGCGTCACCGGGCTCGTTCGCGATCAGGCGGGCGCCGTTGTCCCGGGCGCGAGCGTCACGGTGACCGACACGGCGCGAGGCACCGCGCACGACGTCGTGACGAGCACGGCCGGCGTCTACGCGGTGGCGGGGCTGACGCCGAGCGTCTACGACGTCCGCGTCGAGCTGTCCGGGTTTCAGCCCGCGGTGCGCCAGGGCGTCCGCGTCGAGACGGGCGCCACCGTCGCGGTCGATGTCACGCTGACGCTCGGCGCGGTCTCCGAGGCGATCACCGTCACCGCGGAGGCGCCCGTGTTGCGGACGGTGACGGCGGGTCTTGGCGAGGTCGTCACGACGGAGAAGATCGCCGGCCTGCCGCTGAACGGCCGCACGTTCGTCACGCTCGCGTCGCTCGCGCCCGGCGTCGCGCTGCCGCCCGCGTCGCAGCTGCCGCGCATCAACGGCGGCCGGCCGCGCACCAACGAGTACCTCTTCGACGGCATCTCCGTGCTGCAGCCCGAGCCGGGGCAGGTCGCGTTCTTTCCGGTCATCGACGCGATCCAGGAATTCAAGATCGAGAGCAACAGCCCGCCCGCCGAGTTCGGCCGCTTCAACGGCGGCGTCGTGAACCTGACGACGAAGGCCGGGGCCAACGTTGTGCACGGCGACGGCTTCGAGTTCTTCCGGAACGAAGCGCTGAACGCGCGCAACTACTTTTCCTCGACGGTCCCCGACAAGCCCCTGTTCCGGCGCAATCAGTACGGCGGCACGTTCGGCGGGCCGCTCGCGAAGGATCGGACGTTCTTCTTCCTGGACTACCAGGGGCAGCGTCAGACGATCGGCCGCACGGTGATTTCGACCGTCCCGACCGTGCTGCAGCGGCAGGGCGTCTTCACCGAGCCGATTGCCGGACGCGTGCCGCAGATCTTCGATCCGGCGACCGGCGCGTCGAACCGGAGTCCGTTCGCGAACAACACGATTCCGCTCTCGCGGATGGACCCGGTGGCGCTCTCGCTGCTGCAGCGGTATCCGCCGCCGACCTCGACCGGCACCGCGAACAACTACCGTCGCACGGGCAACGAGCTCGACAACCAGGATCAGTTCGACGTCCGGATCGATCATCGCGCGACGCCGCGCGATCAGGCATTCGTCCGTGTCTCGTACTTCCGCGACGGCTTCACGCCCGTCACGCCGCTGCCCGACGGAAGCGGCGTCACCAGCGGCACGCTCGGGCCGCAGAACACGACGGCGTGGGCCACGGCCGCCAACTACCAGCACACGTTCTCGGATCGCTGGCTGAACGAGTTCCGGTTCGGCGACACGCGCCGCGCGGTGACGCGGTCGGCCGCGCAGCTCGCGACGTCGGCCGGCGCCGCGCTCGACATCCCCGGCATTCCGGCGGAGGCGCAGTTTCCGAACACGCTGCCGACGTTCCAGATCGGCGGCTACCAGCAGCTCGGGTCGCCGCCGAACACGGCGTCCGACTTCAGCACGTCGGTCACCGAGGCGGCCGACTCGCTGAGCTGGGTCACCGGCCGCCACGCCTTCAAGGCGGGCTTCGACTGGCGGTGGGAGCGTCTCAACGTCATCCAGCCGTCGTCGCCGACGGGCCTGTTCAGCTTCAGTAGCCTCTTCACCGACCAGCCGGGCGTCGCGAACACGGGCACGCCGCTCGCGAGCTTCCTGCTCGGCCAGGTGCAGACGTTCTCGATCGACCTGCAGCAGCAGCAGATCCGCAACCGCGCGCACTTCCAGGAGTATTTCGTGCAGGACGACTGGAAGCTGTCGGACAACTGGACGCTTTCACCCGGCGTGCGCTACACGCTGAACTTCCCGTCAACCGAGGAGAACAACCAGGCGGCGGTCTTCAACCTGCAGAGCCGACAGCTCGAGTATCTCGGGCGCGACGGCAACCCGCAGGCGGCTCGCGAGCTGCACAAGCTGAACGTCGGTCCGCGGCTCGGCCTCGTCGGCCACGTCGCCGACAAGACCGTCGTCAGCAGCGGCTTCGCGCTCGTGTTCATCGAGCAGGCCGGCATTACGACGCCGTTCACGACGCCGGTGTTCCCGTTCCTGCAGACCGTCTCGCAGCGGACGCTCGACAACATCACGCCGGCGTTCACGCTCGCGCAGGGGCCGAGCGTGACGCCCGTCGGGCTGACGCCGGACGCGGGGCTCGGCCAGGGCGTGTTCGGCGTGACGCGCGACCTGGGCTCGGGTTACGTGCAGCAGTGGAACCTGTCGGTGCAGCGGGAGCTGACGACCAACACGTCGCTCGAAGTCGCGTACGTCGGGTCGAAGATCACGCACGTCGGCATCCCCGACACCAACTTGAACCAGCTCTCCGTCGATCAGCTCTCGCTCGGCAACGCGCTGCTCGCGCGCGTCCCGAACCCGTACTTCGGCGTCATCCCGCGCTCGTCGTCGCTCGGCGACCCGACAATCAGCGTCGCGCAGCTGATGAAGCCGTTCCCCGAGTACACGACCGTCAGCCTCTATCGCAACAACGTCGGCACGTCGTTCTACCAGGGCGTGACCGCGCGGCTCGAGCAGCGGCTGTCGCACGGCTTCTCGTATCTGGTCAGCTACACGCGGTCGGTGCTCAAAGACGACGCGTCGTCGGTGTTCGACGCGTCGATTCTGACGGGGCCGGTCGCGAACTACCCGGTGGCGGATTCGTTCAACCGCGCGGGGGAGCGCGACTACTCGAACGGCGACATCCCGAACGTGCTCACCGCCTCGGGCGTCTGGACGTGGCGCAACTGGACGCTGTCGGCCATCCTCACGCTGGAATCGGGCATGCCCGTCGCGGTCACGCAGGCGACGAACTTCAACTCGTTTGCCGGCTTCGGCGTCCAGCGGCCGAATCTGGTCGGCAACCCGGAGCTGCCGGCCGACCAGCGCACGCCGCAGCACTGGTTCGACACGAGCGCGTTCGCCGTGGCGCCCGTGTTCACGCTCGGATCCGCGTCGCGCAATCCGATCCGCGGTCCCGCGTATCGCGATCTCGATCTCGCGCTCAGCCGCCGCGTGCGCCTGAGCGCGGACACGTCGCTCGAGATTCGCGCCGAGCTGTTCAACGCGCTCTACTCGCCGGCGTGCGGCGCGCCGAACGCCGTGCTCGGCGCCGCGAACTTCGGGACGATTACCAGCGCGGGCGACCCGCGCGTCGCGCAGCTGGCCGTGAAGGTGCTGTTCTGATCCGGGAGGCCTGACGGCCTGCGCTACTTCAGGTGGATGATGCCGCGGCGCAGCGCGATGTTCACGGCGGAGGTGCGCTCGGTCACCTTCAGCTTCGCGAAGATGTTCTTCAGGTGCACCTGCACGGTCTCGTCGCTCAGGCCGAGGAACGCCGCGACTTCCTTGTTCCGGTGGCCCTGCGAGACGAGCTCCAGCACCTGCACTTCGCGCGGCGTGAGCGTCGGCTGCGACGCGCGCTCCTCGAGGCGCGCGGCCACTTCCGGCCGAAGCGGACGCCGTCCGGCGTGCACTTCGCGGACGACGCTGATGAGATCGTCGGAGAGCGTGTCCTTCAGCAGATACGTCGCCGCGCCGGCGGTCAGCGCGCGGTGGATATCTTCGTCGCCCTCATACATCGTCAGCACGACGATGTGCGCCTGCGGGTCGCGCTGACGGATCGCCTTGATGGCGTCGAGGCCGCTCATGACCGGCAGCTGCAGATCCATGAGCGTGATGTCGGGGCGCAGGGCCTCGAACTGCGCGACCGCCTCGCTGCCGGTCGTCGCCGAGCCGACCGCCTCCATGTCGGGCTGGCGGTTGATGATGAGGGCGATCCCCTCGCGCACGAGGCGGTGATCGTCCACGCAGAGGACGCGGATTTTCGCGGCGCTCATGCCGGCACCACCGTTTCGACGTTCGTGCCGCGGCCGACGCCGGTCAACACGTCGAGGTGGCCGCCCAGCGCCTCGGCCCGCTCCTTCATCGTCGTCAGGCCGTAGTGTTTGCGGCCGGCATCCTCGATCTCCAGGCTGAAGCCGCGGCCGTCGTCGGAGACGCGCAGCGTCACGGCGCGATCGCCGAACGTGAGGAGGACGTCGATGCGCGTCGCGTTCGAATGGCGGACCGCGTTGGTGATCGCCTCCTGGCCGATGCGCAGGAGCTCGTTTTCGATCTTCGCCGGCGGACGCCGCGGCTGTCCCACGATCGAGACGGTGAAGTGAATCGGCGTGCCGACGGGCGCGCGCCGGGCGAAGTCGCGCAGCGCCCGCGGCACGGCGGGCGTCGCGAGCGTGGCCGACCCCCGATACCAGATCGACAGCCGCGCGGCGCGGGTGTAGGCCTCGTCCGCGC
>CAZOIK010000392.1:0-7085 GCA_964579765.1 uncultured Bifidobacteriaceae bacterium | reverse complement strand
CGACTCGTTCGAAGCGCACGTGTCGCTGATGTTCGAGCTGCTCGCCGTGGCCTACCAGGCGGATCTCACGCGCGTCTTCACGTTCATGATGTGCCGCGAGGCGAGCATGCGGACGTATCCGAACCTCGACATCAACACACCGCATCACACGATCTCGCACCACCAGAACAAACCGGACCTGATCGCGATGCACGCGAAGCTGAACGCGTACCACGTCAGCCAGTTCGCCAAATTCGCCGAGAAGCTGCGCGCGACGCCCGACGGCGACGGCAGCCTGCTCGATCACTCGCTCATCTTCTACGGCGCGGGCATGAGCAACGGCAACGCGCACAGCCCGCATCCGCTGCCGCTCGTCGTCCTGGGCAACCGCGCGACGATCGACGGCGGCCGTCACCTCGCGGCGCCCGAACGGACGCCCATCGCCAACCTCTGGCTGGACGTCGCCGACGCCTTCTTCGACTGCTCGCTGGATCACCTGGGCGAGAGCACCGGACATGTCCAGCTCTAGACGCGACCCCTCGCGTGTCTTCACGCCGGCGCGCTGCGCGTTCGCACTGGCGCTTTCTGTCTGCAGCCTGCCGGCGCTCGCGAACCCGCCGCTCGTCGATGCCGCCAGGCGCGGGGATCATGACGCCGTCCGGACGCTGCTCACGACGGGAGGTGACGTCAACGCGCGCGAAGCCGACGGCGCAACGGCGCTCCACTGGGCGGTGCTCGCCGACGACGGCGAGAGCGTGCGGCTGCTGCTGCGGGCGGGCGCTCAAGTGAATGCGGCAAACCGGTACGGCGTCACGCCGCTCGAGGTCGCCGCGACCACCGGCGACCTCGCGATCGTCGAGGCGCTCCTCGCGCGGGGCGCCGACGCCAATGCGACGCTGCCCGAAGGCGAGACAGTCCTGATGTCCGCGGCCCGTACGGGAAACGCCGAGGCGGTGCGGCTGCTGCTCGACTACGGCGCCGATGCGAGCGCGCGCGAACACTGGTACGGAGAGACCGCCCTCATCTGGGCGGCGGCCGGTAATTTCGGAAGCGCCGTGCGGACGCTGGCAGCTTATGGCGCCGACATGGACGGGCGATCCGCGCCGTTGAACAACCGCCGCGGCGGACAGTCGGGCAGCTGGACGCCCTTGATGTATGCCGCGCGCCAGGGCGCGCTCGACAGCATTGCGGCGCTGCTCGACAGCGGAGCGAGCATCGACGCCGCCGACCCCGATGGCGCAACGCCGCTCCAGCTCGCGATCGTCAACGCGCACTGGGACGCGGTGGCGCTGCTGCTTGCGCGCGGCGCCGATCCGGATCGGGCCGACAAGACGGGCATGACGCCGCTGTACGCCGCCGTGGACACGGCGAGTCTGCCGGCGCCGTTCGGACGCCCCGATCACGCGCCCACGGGGCCGCCCGACGTCAACGGCGTCGTCCGCATGCTGCTCGACGAGGGGGCGAACCCGGACGCGCCGCTGAAAGTGCCGATTCTCCAGCGGCTGCACACGCTCAGCGACGCGTCGCTGGGCGCCGGCGCCACGCCGTTCATGCGCGCGGCCAAGTCGGGGAACGTCGCGCTCATGCGGCTGCTGCTCGACTACGGCGCCAACCCCGCACTCACGCAGGCCAACCACACGACAGCCCTGATGGTGGCCGCAGGCCTGGGCTGGCGCGACGGCTTCCCGACGAAGCCGCCGTTTGTCGCAATCCGCGATTCCGGTACCGACCAGGGCGCGATCGAGGCGATTAAGATCTGTCTCGAGCACGGCGCCGACGTCAACGCCGTCAACGACGACGGCGAGACGGCGCTGCACGGGGCCGCCGACGCGCGCGGATCGCAGGCGATCGTACGCTTCCTCGTCTCGTCGGGCGCTCGACTGGACATGCACAACACGGCCGGACTGACGCCGCTCGACGCCGCGTTCGCGCATCGCGACCGCGCGGGCACGCTGCTCCGGACCGACATCGTCGCCGAACTGCGGCAGCTGGCCGCACGCCATGAACCGTGACCGACGACCGCGCGGTCGAACAAAAGGAGATCGCATGCTGAGCCGGACCATCACCCTGTTTGCCATTGTCGGATTGAGCGTCGCCGTGCACGGACCGGCGGCCTCCGCGCAGTCGTCCGCGAGCGCCGGAGTCTCGGCGGCCGATCGCGCAGACATCCAGGCGCTGCTCGCGCGCTATCAGCAGGCGCTCTCGACCTGCCACTCGAAGGAGTATTCGGAGCTGTTCACGCCCGACGGCACGTTCACGAGCGACGACTTCCGCGGCGCCAAACATCACGAGCTGTACGGCAAGAGCGCCACGCTCGTCGGCCGCGACAAGCTCGTGCAGTTGGTCGAAACCGAGGAGTTCTGCATGAACCCCGAGCAGCGCGCCGCGCGGGCCGCGCGCGCGCGAAACGGCGGAGCGGCGCCCAATCTCGACCTGCAGCCGGCGGCGGACGGCGTCAAGGGCGTGGTGCCGCTCGGCAACGGCGGCCGTTACGAAGACGTATACGTGAAGACGGCGGACGGCTGGAAGTTCAAGTCGCGGACGGTCGTGATGCCGCCGGCGAAGGAGAAGCGCGACTGACGCCTCTACCTGAAAACTGGCATGGCAGTCGTTTACTCAAGTCCTGCGACAAAACAGGCTCCGTCTTACACCGTGACTTCGCGCCTGCGTGGTAAATTATGAACATCACCATGAGACAGTCAGCCGAGCACGTCGAAACCGGTCGCGGCCGGCGCGCATCGCGGCGCGGTGCTCGAAGGCGGAACCTGCTCCCTCCGCCTCCTGAAATCGTTCCCGAGAGTCTCGCTCGCGTCGCGTACGAGAAGATCCGCCGCGCGATCGTCTGGGGACGGCTCGATCTGGGCGAGCCGCTCTCCGAGCAGGAACTCGCCGACGCGCTCAACATGAGCAAGGCGCCGGTGCGCATCGCGCTGACCGAACTGCGCGTGCGTGGCCTCGTTGTGACGATCCCGCGCTCGGGGACGTACGTCTTCGCGCCGACGCACGACCAGGTCGTCGCGCTGTGCGACTTCCGCGTGCTCCTCGAAGCCGGGGCCTTGCGCCAGGCGATGGGCAAGCTGCGCGTGCCGTTCGTCACCGCGCTCGACGAGGCGGTCGTCCAAATGTCGCGCGCGATCCAGTCGAAGAACGCGCTCGCCTTCAAGCAGAGCGACGCGCGGTTCCACAACACGTTCGTCCAGCACAGCGGCAACAACTACTTCATCTCGACCTACGAGACGATCAGCGACATCGTCGAGACGCTGCGCTACCGGTGCGTTGACCCGATGGTGCCGGAGAACCCGGCGTTCGTGGAGCACCAGGAGATTCTCGCGGCCCTGAAGATCGGGCAGATCGAGAAGGCGATCAAGCACCTCGAGAAACACATCTTCCGCGCGACGCAGGCGCATGCGGACATGACGTCCGACGACACCCGCAAGCGCCGGCGCGACTACAAGCACCGCAACTACGCCGAGATCCTGTAGCTGGAATCTGCACGGCGGACCTGAAGGCCCGCACTACAGATAACGGACGTTTGGGCCGGCCGATCGGCGCGCCGTCAGATGCCGGAGAGCGGCTGGCTGCCGGCGCCGTCGATCGGAAGGCGTCCGGTGCTGTCGCCCAGGGCGTCCACATTGCGCACGCCGACCTTGTCGAGCATCGTCAGCAGCAGATTCGTCATCGGCGTGCTGTCCGGATACCGCAGATGCCGGCCGCCCTTCAGTCCGCCGACGCCGCCCGCGAGCACCGCAGGCAGATTGAAGTGCGTGTGCCCGTTGCCGTCGCCGAGGCCGCCGCCGTACAGAATCAGCGAGTGATCCAGCAGCGATCCGTCGCCGTCCGGCGTCGATCGCATCGTCTCGAGGAACTTCGAGAACAGCGACACGTGATACGTGCAGATGGTCGCCATCTGCGCCATCAGCTCCGGCTTGCCGCCGTGATGCGAGACGCTGTGATGCGACTGCGTCACGCCGCACTCGGGATACACGCGACTGCTCACCTCGCGCGACATCAGGAAGGTGACGACGCGCGTGACGTCGGCGCGGTACGCCAGCACCTGCAGGTCGAACATCAGCTCGAGATGCTCCTTGAACGTCAGCGGGATGCCGAACGGACGGTCCGGCGGCGCGACCGTGTCCACCGTTCGCTCGGCGCGCTGTATGCGCGTCTCCACGTCGCGCACCGCGTCGAGATACTGGGAGACGGTCGAGCGATCGCCCGGCCCGAGCTCGCGGTTGAGGCCGGCGAGCTCCTGCATGACGGAATCGAGAATGCTGCGGTTGTCGTGCATCGCCAGCCGCCGCTCGGCGGCGGTGCCGCCGTCGCCGAACATCCGTTCGAAGACGACGCCCGGGTTGTTCTCCGCGGTCAACGCCTGCGTGGCCGACTTCCACGCGATCGTGTTCGTGTAGATGCAGCTGTAGCCGTTCTCGCACGCGCCGGCGATGCCCTGATCGCCGTCGAGGCCGAGCTCGAGCGACGGGAGGGTCGTGTCCTTCCCCAGTTCGAGCGCGGCGATCTGATCCGCCGTGATCCCGCAGTGCACGTTGCCGGTCTCGGTCTTCTTCGGATGCACGCCGCTCAACCAGGTCGGCGTCGCGCGCGAGTGATCGCCGTTGCCGTCGCCGAGCGCGAGGCCCTGACGGTGCGCCAGGCCGGTGAGGACGACGAGGTGCTCTTTGACCGGCGCGAACGGCGCGAGAATCGGCGACAGCTCGAAGTTCGCGCCCTCGGTCACCGGCGTCCACCGGTTGTCGTCCACCTTGCCGTTCGGGATGTAGAAGAAGCCCAGCCTCGGCGGCGCCGACGCCGCGGTCTTCACCACGGGCGTGAACGCGGGCACCATCGCGTCCAGCACCGGCAGCGCCATCGTCGTGCCGACGCCGCGAAGAAACGTGCGGCGCGAGAGGGCTTTCCGTGTGGCGATCATGACTGCGCTCTCCTCATCTGAAACGGCCGGCTGTTCACGATCCCGACAATCAGCCCCTCGAGGCTGGCCTGCGTGCCGCCCGCCTCGCGCACGATCCGGCGGACCGTCGGCGCGTCGGAGTACTCGAGGCCGCGACCGAGCGCGTACACGAGCAGCTTCTCCGTGACGGTGCGCTCGATGCTCTCGGAGTACTTGAGGAGCGCGGTCCTGAGCGTGAGCGGGCTGTCCACGGTCGTGCCGTCGAAGAGCACCGCGCGGGTGTCGAGCGGCGTCCCCGCCTCGCTCTCGGTGCGCCAGCGGCCGACCGCGTCGAAGTTGTCCATCGCGAGGCCTATGGGGTCCATGATCTTGTGGCAGCCCGAACACGCCGGGCTCGCGCGATGCTGCTCGAGCCGCTCGCGCACCGACGTCGTCAAGCCGACCGACTGGCCGTTCACGTTTTCTGGAAGGGCCGGCACGTTCGGCGGCGGATCGGGAGGCGGCACGCCGAGGATGTTGCTCAGAATCCACTTGCCTCGGATGACCGGCGAGGTCCGCGTCGGATACGACGTCGTCAGCAGGATTGCCCCCTGGCTCAGCAGCCCGCCGCCGCGCACGTTCCCGTCGAGCAACACGCGCCGGAACGTGTGGCCGTACACGCCCGGGATGCCGTAGTAGCGGGCGAGCCGCTCGTTGACGAACGTATAGTCGGCGGTGAGCAGCGTCAACGCGCCCGCGTGCGCGTCGCGCAGCACGCTCGCGAAGAACAGCTCCGTTTCATGACGGAAGTCGCCGCGCAGGCTGCCCTCGAAATCCGGGAACGCGGCGCCGTCTTTCGGGACCGTCGGGACGTTCCGCAGGTAGAGCCACTGGCCGGCGAAGTTGCTGACGAACGCGTCCGACCGCGGATCGGCCAGCATGCGGTGGACCTGGCGCGCGAGCACGGCCGGATCGTGCAGCCGGTGCGCCGCGGCGAGCTGCAGCAGCTCGTCGTCTGGGATCGAGCTCCAGAGGAAGAACGACAGCCGCGAGGCGACGTCCACGTCGGTCAGCCGGTAGTCCGCGCCTGCGACGGCGTGCGCCGGGTCGCGCTCGATTCTGAACAGAAACTGCGGGCTGACGAGCAGCCGTTCGATCGCGAGCTCGATGCCGGCCTCGAACGTCTTCCCTTCGTCCTGGCCGCGATGGAAGAACGTCAGCAGCGGCTGCACGTCCGCCGACGACACGGGACGCCGATAGGCGCGCCGGGCGAGCGTCGTGAGAATGCGGGTCGCGCACGCATCGGCGCTGAGCGCGGGCGAAGGACGGCACGAGAAGATCTGCCGGTGGCTCGGCGTATCGCCGGGTCCCGTCGGGTCGAAGGGGCCGGCAATCGACACCGTGCCAAGCTGCGGTTCGTAGCGCGTGTCGCCGACGCCGGCCACCGGGCGCACGAACCAATCGCGCTGCGTCAGCGTCAGCGCCGACGTCTTCTTGAGGAACGCCACGCTGACCTCGTGCGGACCGGCGGTGACGGGCACGCGCAGCACGAACGGCTTGTGCTCGCCGCTGCCCCGCGAGTTGAAGCCTCTGCCCCGCCCCGCGCGCGCCTGCCGCTTCTCGCCGAAGGTGAACACCTGGCGGCGCTCGCCGTCGATGGCGAGCTCGAGCAGATGCGGATCGGGGTAGTTGGGCACGAAGTCGTTGCCGTCGCGCAGCACTTCGAGCTTGAACTCGTACTCGGCGTCGAGCGGGAACGTGTAACGCACCAGGACGCCGCCGCGCGTGCCGAGCGGCAGGCCGTCAACGTGATCGTCCTGGTTGACGTCGGACGACAGGCGCACGATCTTCTCGCCCACCGGGATCGTCATCGCGCCGACGGCGAGCCGGCTGATCTTCTGCGCCGCCGTCGCGTAGCGCTCCATCAGCACCGGCGAGACCTTCTCGACGCCGGCGATGTTGTCGAACCCGAAGCTCGACTCGTCGCCCGGCAGCAGTTCCGCCGCGTCGATGTCGAGCGCGAGGAGATCGCGAATCGCGTTCTTGTACTCGCCGCGGTTCAACCGGTGGAACGTCTCGGTCCGCCCGGCGGTTGGATGCGCGGCGGCGGCGCGATCCAGTCCGTGCTCGAGCGCGGCGACAAATGCCTCGAGCGTCGCGGCGTCGGGCCGGCGGGCGCCCGCCGGAGGCATCGCGCCGATGCGCAGCTTGCGGACCGCCT
>CAZOIK010000391.1:0-11419 GCA_964579765.1 uncultured Bifidobacteriaceae bacterium | reverse complement strand
GAGGATCTTCATGTTCTCGACCGCGCGCATGAACTGCGTGCGGCGGCGCGCGCTGTCCGCGTCCTTCGCCGCCTGATCCGGCAGGTTCGAGTTGTCGAAGAACAGCGTGTAGACGATCTGCGTCGTCGTCGCCGTCACGGGCCGCGCCTCGAGCGTGCCGTGGTACATGTTGTACGGCCGCCCTTCGCGCACCGGCTGCGTGTACGTGTACGAGAGGTCGGTCTTGCCGACGAGGATCTCGTTCGCGACCGAACGCACGGCGCCGAACTCGCCGTCTTTCCCGGAGAGGATCGTGCACGGGGCCGGCATCTGAAACCACTCGCCGATGTCGCAGAACTTGCCGATGCGCTTCCACACCTCGGCGGCCGGACGGTTGACATCGACCTCCATCTCGATGGACGTGTAGGTCGGGTGGGGCACCTGCAGGGGCGCCGGCGCGGGCTGCTGGGCCGCGGCCGTGCCCGCCACGCAGGTACACGCAAGGACTGCAGCGAAGACATGTCGCATGGTTTTCATGCGCGCCATCTTCGCTCAGGGACGCGCGGCAGGCAAGCGGTTCCGACCGAGCGCGGTGACGCGCGCCATTTCCTGGCCTTCGCGCACGGTGTCGCCGGTGAGCCGATAGGCAATCGCGAGGTGGCGGTGATATTCGGCGTTACCCGGCGCGCCGGCGGCCGCGGCGGCGAGCGGCGTCACCGCCCGATCGCCGTCCTTCCGCAGCACGTAGATCCAGCCGAGCGTGTCGTTCACCTCCACGCGCCGCGGCGCCTCGGCGTAGGCCGCGCTGGCGAGCGCCAGCGCGTCGTCGAGCCGCGCGTCCTCGGCGTACATCCACGCGAGGTTGTTTGCCGCAATCCAGTCGTGCGGGGAGGCCTTGAGGATGGCGTCGTACTGCCGCTCGGCGGCGGCCCGCTGCCCGGCGACCTCGAACGTCTGCGCCACTCTGGCGCGCAGCAGCGGATATTGCGGCCAGCGCGAGGTCGCGGCCGTCGCTTCGGTCTCGGCCATGGTCATCCGGCCGCTCCTCGCCAGCACTTCGATCAACGCAAGCTCCGGCACGGGGTCGTCGGGACGATAGCCGCGCGCGCGCATCGCCCACACGACCGCGTCGTCGGTGCGGCCCTGCAGGCTGCGGACGCGCGCGATGGCGAGCTGTGGCCGGATGTCCGACGGGTTGGCGCGTGAGGCGTCCTCGTACGCCGCGACCGCGCCGTCGTGCTCGCCTTTCAGATCGAGGACGTCGCCGCGCGCGAGCTTCACGTCCGCGGCGGCCGGGTCGATGCGCGCCGCCGCGTCCACGGCGGCCAGCGCGTCGTCGAGCCGGCCGTCCGTCGCCAGCAGCTGGGCGCGGGTCAGGTGCGCGGCCAGATTCCGCGGCTCGCGATCGGTGAGCGCGGCGAGCCGGGCGAACGCGGCCGTATGGCGTCCCAGGGCGAACTCGACGGAGGCGAGCAGGAGCGAGGCGGCGCCGGATGTCTCGTGGCGGTCGGCGAGCGCCAGCAACTCGCGCTTCGCGTCGGGAAACCGGTTGACCGCGATGTAGTAGTCGGCGAGCGCAAACGGATCGCCGTCGGGATCGGTCGCGAGCGTCTTCCAGCGATCTTCCGCGTCGGCGGCGCGCGACGTCGCCATGTAGAAGAGGCCGATCGCGCGGTTGGCGCCGGCGTGCGACGGGGCCAGTGCGACGGCACGGGTCAGCTCCGCTTCGGCGTCGGCGAGCCGGCCCATCGACCAGTAGAGGCTGCCGAGCGCGACGTGCGCGTCGGGCGAGCGCGGATCGAGACGGACGGCGTCCTCGAGCGCCGCCGTGCTCTTCGTCGCGTCGTGCAGCGCCGCCAGCGCTTCGCCGAGCGCGACGTGCGCGTCCGCGTCGGCGGGCGCGACGTGCAGGGCGGCCTCGGCGCGGGCGCGGGCCTCGCCGAACCGGCCCGCGAGCAGGTACACCGACGCCGCACGCACCTGCGTGCCGGGTCCGGACGGATCGAGATCGGCCGCGTGAAGATACTCGACCGCCGCCGTTTCGACGTCCTGCACGTGCATCGCCGCTTCGCCGAGCTTCGTGTGCGCGTCGGCGCGCTGCGGCATCGCCTTGACGGCGTTTCTGTATTCGATCGCCGCCTTGCCGTAGTCGCCAGCTTTCGCGTACGCGTCGCCGCTCGCCAGATATGTGCTGCTCGTGCGCACCGGATCGCGCGAGCACGCAGCCAGGGCACATCCATACACACAGACGAACGCCGCAACGCGCCTCATGACGGGCCTCCTGTTCCCTGTGTAGTGCGGACCTTCTGGTCCGCCGCACACGCAGGCCTGAAGGCCTGCACTACATGGACGTCTCCTAGTCGGGCACATAGCGGGGGATTAGCGGGCGCAGCGCGCGGACGAACTCCGCGGCGGCGAGATCGGGATGCGACGCGTCGAGCCCGGGCGCCGTCAGCGGCACGACGAGGCGCACGATGGCGCCGTCGCTGCGATGACGCCGCAGCGAGTCGAGCACCAGATGCGCCTTGCTGGCGTACTCGCTGGCGATCGTCCGTCCCTGCGACTGATACCAGTAGACGACGAGCTGGCGATCGAGCCCCTTCTGAATCACGACACGGTTGGCATCGACGGGCGGGCCGGGCGCGCCCTCGACGCGAACGCGCCCGGTGCTCATCGGCTGCCATCCGGACGCCGGCAAACAGTTGAGCGGCGAATGCATCGTCCCGCCCTGACGCTGCGTCGCGTAGTAGGCGATGAACAGATCGACGACCCGGTCGCCGTGCACGTACGCGCGGTTCACGTAGTCGTCCGCGTTGAGCACCCTGAGCGATTCGTTGTCGATTGGGATTTCCGCGGCGGCGCGCCACCCGCCGAGCGCCGTCGGCAGCTGCGAGAGCGGCTCGCGTCGAGGCGTCTGGTCGCCGGGCGCGGACGCGTGGATGACGGCGACGCCGGCCAGCAGGACGGCGCTGAGGAGCAGCAGACGGCGGGTCGGTCCGGACGCCGTCACGCCGCCGGCCTCAGCGCGGCGTGCGGGTGCGTCTTCGTGACGAGTCGTGCGCATCCGGCCAGGAGCGCGGCCGAGGCCAGGAACAGGACGAGCCCCAATACCTCGTGCGCGACGCCGCTCGCCGCCGCCGTGCCGTAGTACTCCGTCGCGACGGCGGTGGCGGAGACGCGGACGGCGTTCACGGCAATCGTCACCGGGATCGCGGCGGCGACGATGGCGACGCGCGCGGCAGGCCGCCGATCCACGACGCGCGCGACGAACACACCCAGGACGATGAGCGACATCATCGAACGGACGCCGCTGCAGGCTTCGGCCACCTGGAGCGTGGCGTGCGAGAGCACGAGCACGTTGCCTTCACGCAGCACTGGGATGCGGGCGGCGGCGAGCACGTTCTCGGCCGCCGCGGACGCGACGAATTGCAGCGGGAGCGTGACGCGCGTCATCAGCAGCGTCGGGATTGGAATGGACAGCGCGACAAGCGCGAACGGAAACGCGAGCGCGCGCAGGCGGCGCCAGCCCGAGAGGAAGACCACCGCTGACGCCGCAAACAGCAGCAGCGAGATGCGGGTGAGGAACACCTCGGCGCCAAGCGTCCCGAGGAGGAGCAGGCCGAGCGCGACGACGGCGCCGGCGAGCCCGGCGGCGTGCGGGGGCGAATCGAGCCGCGCGAGCGCGCGCCGCCGCGAGATGACGATGAGGACGGCGAGCGGCGCGCAGATCAGCCCGTGCGCGTAGTCGCTGTCGCTCCACCAGGCGGAGGCGAGCGAGGCGGCGACCGGGGCGTACGCGACGGCGGCGAGCGCCAGGAAGAGCATCCACGCCAGCCGTTCGCGTCGCAGCACGCGCCTGCCTCGACTACGTGCGCGGCTTCCAGGCGCGGCGGACCCCGACGGCCGCGAACCCGAGGCCGAGCAGCAGCAGCGTCGCCGGCTCGGGCGTCGGGCTCGGCGGATCGGCGGCGAGTGTCTGCGCGACAAACCCGGAAGGTCCAGCGGTCCCGCCGCTCGCCGGATCGAGGACGCTGCTGAACGTGGTGTGCGCGAGCGCCAGCGACGTGGACGGCGGATCGACGGCCGGCGTCGTGCCGCTCGACTGGAACGGCAGCGTGACGACCGGGCTCGAGGCGGACGGGCTGTCGCTCATCGCGGGCACAGGCAGCGTGAACGCGCCGCCGAGGCTGGAGGAGACGCCGGCGCTGAGGCCCTCGCCGAAGTCCGGAAGGCGGCCTTCCATCACGTCGGCGTTGCGCATGTGGGCGGAGGACTCGGGCGCGTCGCAGTGCTTGCAGAAGGAGAACGGGATCGGCCGGTCCGGCTTTCGTGCGCCCTCCTCGTGGCGGTGCATCGTGAACCGGGCGGGCGACATGCCGAACGATCCGCCCGTCAGCATGACGGAGTCGGCACGCGCGGCGGGTGCCGCGAGCAGTCCAACACAGGCGCAAAGCAAGCCGACGCGAGCTGGTCTCATAGTGGCGTCCTCCGGCTGCGAACTGAGCAATCGAAGTGCCGACCAGTTGATCGCGCGCCGCTCGCGCGCCGATCCGAATTGTGTGGGGCAGCTCAGCGACAGAAGCGTGCGGCGCACAATCGCGTGTACTCGCGCGCATGAAACGGTCGCGCTGCAGCCACGGAAGTGTACGCGTCGCGAAAACGTTCAGCTGCGTGCATGGGGAGAGTGCTGCTCAGGAGTGCGCAACGCACTGCACGCGATGGGCACGGCTGTGTTCAGCGGCGTAAGAGGGTAGTCTCCAGTCTCCAGTCTCCAGTCTCCAGTCCCCAGTCTCCAGTCTTAGTCGGGAGTCAGTCGATCAGTCATCAGACACTCGGGCAGTCGGCGGTGATCCTACGACTGCCGACTGGGGACTGGGGACTGGAGACAGGGGACTACGCGTGCCCCCCGGGACTACACGTGAACACCAACTTGGTAGTTCGCGTCCTTCAGGAGTTCGCGCACGCGCGGCGCGACCTTCGTGCCGTAGAGTTCGATGCTCGTGAGCAGCTGCGTGTGCGGCATGGGGCCGTTTGCGTACTTCATGTCGAAGCGCGTCAGCCCGAGCGTCTGAATGGTCGCTGCTATCTTGCGCGCCACGGTCTCCGGCGAGCCGCAGTAGAGCGCGCCGTCGGGACCGGCTTCGCGGTCGAAGTTCGCGCGTGAGGTCGGCGGCCAGCCGCGCTCGCTGCCGATCTGGTTCATCAGCGCCGCGTAGTGCGGCCACAGCTGTTCGCGTGCCTGCTCGTCGGTCGCGGCGACGTGGCCAGGCGAATGGACGCCGACCGGCAGCGTGCCGTGGCCGAACTGCGCGAGCGCACGGTGAAAGAGATCGACGTAAGGCACGAACCGCCGCGCGCTGCCGCCGATGATCGCGAGCATCAGCGGGAAGTTGTAGTGCGCCGCGCGCGCGACCGACTCCGGCGTCCCTCCGACGCCCACCCACACGCGCAGCGATCGGCCCGGCTCGATCGGCGGGTAGACCTTCTGGTTCTGCAGCGCGCTCCGCGTCCGCCCCGACCACGTCACGGGCTCGTTCTTGACGATCGCGGCGAAGAGATCGAGCCGCTCGGCCGCCAGCACCTCGTACTGCTGCAGATCGAACCCGAAGAGCGGATACGACTCGGTGAACGACCCGCGCCCGACGATCACCTCGGCGCGCCCGTTCGAGATCGCGTTCAGCGTCGCGAAGCGCTCGTACACGCGCACGGGATCGTCGGTGCTGAGCACCGTCACCGACGACCCGAGGTGAATCTCGCTCGTCCGGCTCGCGATCGCGGCGAGCAGGATCTCGGGCGCCGAGATCGTGAAATCGGGGCGATGGTGCTCGCCGAGGCCGATGAATGCCAGGCCGACTTGATCGGCCAGCACCGCCTGCTCGACGACGTTGCGCAGGGTCTGCGCGTGGGTGAGCGGCTGGCCGGCGTCGGTGCTTTCGAGGTCGCCGAAGGTATCGAGTCCGAGTTCGATCGCGTCCGTCATGTGCGTATAATCCGCCCTGATTCTGGAGGCTGTTGAGATGAAGAAGCTGGTGTGCCTCGTCAGTCTAGTCACTTTCGGGCTCGTGGCTCAATCGGCGTTCGCGCAGGACGTCGCGATCACCAACGCCCGGGTGGTCGTCGGCAACGGCACGGTCCTCGACTCGGGCACCATCGTCGTCCGCGGCGGGAAGATCGTGTCGGTCGGCGCCGCCGCCGGCACGCGAGGGCTGAAGGTGATCGACGCGCACGGCATGACGGCCATGCCCGGCTTCATCGACGCGCACCGCCACATCAACACCGGCCCCAACGAGAAGCAGCAGATGCAGGCGCTGCTCGAGGCGGGCTACACGACGATCCTCTCGGGCGGCGGTCCGGCCGACGGCAACATCACGCTGCGCGATCACATCGACAAGGGCGTGATCAACGGGCCGCGCATCATCCCCTCGGGCCGCATCGCGCTGCGCAACAACACGCCCGAGCAGGCGCGCGCCCAGGTGCGCGAGCTCGCGGCGATGGGCGTGAAGTTCACCGGCGAGATCGCGCTGACGCCCGTGCCGGGCCCGAGCGAGCAGGAGCTCGAGGTCCTGCGCGCCGTCGTGGACGAGGGCAAGAAGGCCGGCGTGTTCGTCCAGGTGCACTCGGTCAGCTCGTCGGCGCTGATGGCCGGCGTTGACGCCGGCGTGAAGCTGTTCGTCCACCTGCCGAACAAGAACTTCGTCACGCGCGAAGAGTCGAAGAAGCTCGCGGACGCCGGCGCGAAGATCCTGACGACGACCGGCTTCGGCCCGCCGGTGTTCGGCGTGTTCGCGAAAGACAATCTCCCGCGCTTCCGCGACGGCAAGCCGTGGCCCGACTCGATCGTCGATGGCGTCGGCCTCGGCCGCGAAGCCGGCTACGCGATGGTCAACGCGCGGACGATGTGGGATCAGGGCGCCGTGGTCGGCTACTGCACCGACACGACGTACGACCCGCTCGCGGGTTTGAACCAGGAGCTGAAGGTCCTGAACGTGATGTTCTCGATGCAGGACATCGTCAAGCTGATGGGGCCGAACACCGCGTCGTACATCCAGATGGGCGATCAGCTCGGGACGCTCGAGCCGGGCAAGCTCGCCGACATCACGATCCTCGACGGCAACCCGCTCGACGGCTACTGGAACATGCTGCGCACGAAAGTAGTCCTCAAGGGCGGCGTCGTCGTCGTGGACAAGCGATGACGGAGGACGCGCCGATCGTCTTCGCCGGCGGCGGCCTCATCGGGCTGTCCACGGCGATGTTTCTCGCGCAGCACGGCGTCCGATCGCTCGCGATCGAGCGGCTGCAGCGCGGATCGCAGCTGCCGCGGGCAGCATTCTTCCACATGCGGACGATCGAGCTGTTCCGGTCGGCGGGCATCGAAGACGAGGTGCGCGCGAAGTCGCTCGAGGAGTTCGAGCCGGAGGGATCGATCGTCCTCATGGACACGCTCGCGGGCACCGTCCTGAAGGGATTCGTGCCGAGCCTGAACGAAGGCGTGGACGCCTTCAGCCCGTGCCGGCGGCTGTTCCTCACGCAGCCGGGCCTCGAGCCGATCCTCCGGCGGCGCGCCGAGAGTGCCGGTGCGCAGGTCGTCAACGGCCACGAGGTCGTCGATGTCGCCCAGGACGCCGACGGCGTCACGACGACCATCCGCGACGTCGAGAGCGGGGCGTCGCGGACGGTGCGATCGCGGTTTCTCGTCGGCGCAGACGGTGCGCACAGCCGAATCCGCGAGCTGGCGGGCATCGAGTTCGACGGCCGGGGCGTCTTTTCGAATTCGATCACGATCTACTTCAAGGCGCCGCTCGCGCGGCTCCTCGACGGCACGAACTTCAGCGTCATCTACATCGGCAACCCGCATCTCGGCGGGTTCTTTCGCCTCGACAAGGATCGCAACTCGGGGTTCCTCGTCGTGAACACGGCGGGCGACACGTCCACGCCCGAGGCGTCGAGCCCGGCCAACGACGTCCGCGAAGACACGCTCGTGGCGCACGTGCGCCACGCCGCCGGAGTGGACGATCTGCCGGTGACGATCACCGGCGTAGCGCGCTGGCGGGCGACGGCCGACGTCGCGCGCCGGTTCCGCGCCGGGCGGATCTTTCTCGCCGGCGACGCGGCGCACCTGATGCCGCCCAACGGCGGCTACGGCGGCAACACCGGCATCCACGACGGCCACAACCTCGCGTGGAAGCTGGCGCTGGTCCTGAAAGGCGTCGCCGGTCCGTCACTGCTCGACACCTACGATGTCGAACGGCGTCCGGCGGCGGCGTTCACGGTCGAGCAGGCGTACACGCGCTACGTCACGCGCACGGCGCCGTTCCTCGGCCGAAAAGACTTCCAGCCGCTCGCCGACGACTTCGACATCGAACTGGGGTATCTCTATCGCTCGGCCGCGATCGCGCCCGCGCCAAGCGACGAGGTGACGGACGGCCGGACGCACGAGCATCCGAGCCAGTCGCTCGGCCGACCCGGATCGCGCGCGCCGCACGTGTGGATCGATCGCGACGGCCGCCGGGTCTCGACGCTCGACCTGTTCCGCGGCGCCTTCGTCCTGCTGACCGGCCGCGACGGCAGCGCGTGGCTCGACGCCGCGCGCAGCGTAGCGGCGGAGATCGCCGGCGTGTCGCTCGACGCGCATTGCGTCGACGAGGACGCATTCGCCGACGCGTACGGGATCTCGTCCGCCGGCGCGTCGCTCGTCCGTCCCGACGGCTTCGTCGCCTGGCGCTCGCGAACGGCCAGCCAACGTCCTGCCGACGATCTGCGGTCGGTGCTGGCGGCGATTCTCGCGCGCTGACCATTGGGCCGGTGCCTTTGAGCCTCGACGATTGACCACGGACCACGCGCGCGTTCGGCCTGTCAGCGCGGCCGCAGCTGAAACACGCGATCGCGGCCGAACGTGGCGATTTCGACGGCGCCCGAGCGGCGCAGCCAGTCGGAGACGGCCATGCCGCGGTCTTCGACATAGGCGCCCTCGTGCACGATCGCGTGCGTGGCGCCGCTGTCGATCATCGCCGGCCACGCTCGCGCGTCCTTCACTGGATCTGAGAGACGCGCGATCAGCCGTCGATAGGTGAGCGGGGCGAAGCCGGAGTAGCCGTTCAGAATCGCCTTGCGGTGATACCCGGCGTAAAACGTGTACTGAATCTCGTAGGCCAGTGCGCCGAACGGAAACTCGACCAGCACCGCGTCGGCGGGCAGCGACGCGACGCGCTGATAGAGCGGCCCTGGCGTCGCGCCGTCGAGCAGGGCGGTCGCCTGCACGAGATCGGGCGCCGGCCTCGGCAGCGGCACGTTCGCGTCCACCGGCGCGCTCCAGCCTTCAGCCAGAATGGCGAGCATCGCGGCGACGACGACCGAACGTCGCGTGACGGTCGGCCGTGAGAGGATCGCGGCCGCGCCGAGTCCCGCCAGGACGGCGAGGAAGCAGGCGAGGATCATGAAGTAGAGCGACGGCACGCGCAGGCCGTCGAACCCCGGGACGAATCGGTACAGCACGTCGTACACGCCCGGCCCGATCGGCCGTCCATTCGCGCGCATCGTCGGCCCCATCGACAGCCAGGCGGAGAGCAGTGCCGCCCAGCCGAAGAAGGCCACCGGCGACTGCCGCGTCCCGCGCGCGATGCGGCGGAACAGCGGCGACACGACGCACAACGCGCCGATCAGCACGCCGAACTGGAGCGCCAGTCGGCCCGGCCGGTAGCGAAGCCGCATCGTGATTCCGGCGATCGAGAGCGTGCCCACCCCAGTGATGAACAGGCGCGCGACGAGCACGAGACTGACGAGCAGCACGACGCCCAGCACACACGCGGCCGCCACGCGCCACCGCGACACCGGCGTCGCGCGAGCGCCTTCGCGCGACGCCGCGCGCCGGACGGCCGCGGCGACGCCGATCGCGGCGAAGACCAGCACGCCAAACCCGGTGAATCCCTGGCCCTCGTCGTGCGGAAGCGCATTGACGATCGAGCCCCACAGCCGATCGTTGTGCGCGACGGTCGCGAATGCCTGCGTGTCCGCGGAGTAGTGTTCGATCTCCGCCAGCCCACGGGTGCCGACGTCGCCGACGCGCCGGACCAGGAGATACGGCCAGAGAAACAAGGCGACGACGCACAGCGACGCGACGCCCGCGCCGACGAGCGCGGTCCACGTGCGCCGATCGCGCCAGAGGCCGCGCGAGGCGAGCTCGTACAGGCAGTACGCGACGGCGAACGGCGTGAAGTAGGCGAGGTAGTACGCGCAGGAGAGTCCCTGCACGACGAGCGCGGCGGCGCCGCCGGCGAGCGGGCGCCAGCGTCCGGTCACGAAGAAGCGGCGCAGTCCATACAGCGCGAACGGCATCCACTGGCTCGAGATCACCTCGAGATGCGCCCACTGATCGATGCGGTACGGCGCGAACGCGAACGCGAACCCCGCCAGCAGCGCGGCCAGCGGACGGCCCGTCAGCTCGCGGACCAGCAGATACATGCCGAGGCCGGACAGCACGATCGTCGAAACGACGAGCAGGTTGTAGGCGAGCACGGCGTTGTGCGTCGCGGCGAGCACGGGCAGCGCCTGCAGCATCTGCGGCGTGAGGTGCTCCGAGTAGGCGAGCGTGAGCGGCGCCGGGTAGTAGATGTTGCCGGTCCAGTAATGCGCGAGCGCCGACATGTCGCCGTGCAGCGCGCGCAGCACCTGTCCGCTCGTCCAGAGCAGCACCCAGCAGTTGAACAGCGGGTCGCCGAGATCGCCGGCGATGCGGGACGGCAGTTCGGCGGCGAGCGGCCACGTCATGACCACCGCCGCGGCGAGATACAGCGCCGCCACTGCCGACGGACGGGACCATCCACCGCGCATGCGCGGCAATCGTGTCACATGAGTCCGAGCTGCCGCAGCAGCCCGAGGCGATCGACGACGGCCCATTGGCGGTTCATCTTGCCGCCGGCGAACTGCATCAGGTGCATCTCGCGCCAGACGGCGGTCCTGCCCGTCGGCTCGAATCCGGCCAGCGGACCCCGATGCGTGCCGCGGGCGACGAGATGATGGACGACGAGATCGCCCTCGGCGATTTCGTGCTCGAGGGTGTACTCGAGGTCGGGAAACGCGCGTCTGACGCGTTCGATCGCGTTCGCAGGATTCGCGCGTCCCTCGGACGGGCCGGTGGTCTGGCCGTCGTTGCGGAAATCGTCGGTCGTCAGGTCGTCGAGCAGCGCGACGCGTCCGGCCGCGAACAGCTCGAACGTGACGCGCCTGGCGATGGCTTTGCTGTCGTTGCTCATGCAGTGTCCCTCGTGCTCTGTCGCAGTCTAGCGCGCGGGTCTGTTCCACACGGTCCGTTTTCGTCTAAGCTCCGGCTGGACGACTGGGCGTCCCGACTGGAGGATACGCATGAGCGCGACCACGGCGCAGGCAGCACCCGTCCCTGCCCGATTCCATATGTGGATCGTATGGGCCGGCCGAGCATTGTCGG
>CAZOIK010000390.1:0-6469 GCA_964579765.1 uncultured Bifidobacteriaceae bacterium | reverse complement strand
GGCGGCAGTCTGGGAGAGCGGGGCCACGCCGGTCGTCCTGCTCAACAAGGCCGACGTGTGCCAAGATGCGGCGAGCAAGAGTGGCGAACTGCAGCGCGCGGCAATCGGCGTCGAGGTGTACGTCATCAGCGCGCGCGGCGGCGACGCGCTCGACACGCTCGACCCGTATCTCGGCGAGGGCGCGACGGTCGGCATGGTCGGCTCGTCGGGCGTGGGCAAGTCCACGCTGCTCAATCGGCTGCTCGGAAAAGCCGTCCAGTCCACATACGACGTGCGAGCCTACGACAGCCGCGGCCGGCATACGACGACGCACCGTCAGCTCTTCGTGGTGCCGCAAGGCGGCTGCGTCATCGACACGCCGGGCATGCGGGAGTTTCAACTCGCGCAGCAGAACGTCGGCCTCGACCTCGTGTTCGCGGACGTCGAGGCGCTGGCGGCGAGTTGCCGGTTCGCGGACTGCGCGCACGTCGGTGAGCCGGGCTGCGCCGTTCGCGACGCGGTGGAGCGCGGCACGTTCGACCCGGCGCGGCTGGCGTCGTACGAGAAGCTGGTGCAGGAGCTGCGGTATGAAGAATCGCGCGACGACCCGTCGGCGGCGAGCGAAAGAAAGCGGATCGGACGGATCGGCGCGAAAGCGATCAGACGGATGGAGCGCGACCGACGGCGATCGGACTAGCCCTCGGCTTTCGCGGCCTTCTTCTTCACGGCGCGCTTGCGCGGCGCCTTCTTGGGCGCGGGCTCGTTCGTGGGCTGGAGGGTCACGAGCTTCGAGGAGAACACCTTGCGGCCGTGCTCGTCGAATTCGATCACCGTGTGGTGCTCGTTGACTTCGACGAGGGTGCCGTTGCCGTACGTGGCCTGTGCGACGCGGTCGCCTTTGGTCCAGTTCTTCATCTATCTAACCTACCACCGCGGTTCGCGGCGTCCCCCGGCGTTGCCGCCGCGGTTGCCGTAGCCGCCTCCGCCGCCGAACCCGCCTTCGGGTTTCGGCCGCGCCTCGTTGACGGTCAGCGCGCGGCCGCCGAGTTGATACTGGTTGAACTCGCTCGCAGCCTTCTGCGCCTCGTCGTCGGTCGCCATCTCCACGAACGCGAAGCCGCGCGCGCGGCCCGTGGCGGCATCGCGCATGACACGCACCGATTCCACCGTGCCGGCCTTGCTGAAGAGCTCCTGGAGTTCCGCCTCACCGGTGCTGTAGGGGAGGTTGCCGACATAAAGTCTGCGTCCCATAGCTGCTCCCTCGTTCCTCGGTGTCGTGCGCCAGAGCTAAGCAGTCGTGGACGAGGAGAGCGAGTGCGCGGGTGCGGCTCGATCGGCTCTGGCGACGGGCGAAGCGGGCGGGGCGACCACCAAGGGCGCGTAGTCTATCAACGTCTGCGCGGCCGAGGCAAGCCCGCCGTCCCCCAGCGACGCGCTCAGCAGTCGGCATCGGATGTGCTTCGCCACGCACGCGCACGCTCACCAGTTCTCCCATAGGAGGTCACGATGAACATTCGCTCGGTACGTGTAATCGCGGGTTTCGCTTGCGTTTTTGGCGCTGTAGTGGCCGGGACCGCGATACACGGACAACGACGCGACCGCGGCGAACCGCCGCATTCGATACCAGAGCACGCGTTGTTCGCGAACGAGAATGGCACGTCTCGTACATATAGTGTGAACGGCGATATCGATCTGACGGGTCCGTTCTTCCAGAGTCTCGGCACAAACGGACGCAGCTGCGGCACCTGTCATGAGCCGGGAGACGGCATGGCGGTGTCGGCCGCCCACGTTCAACAGCGGTTCGACGCCACACGCGGCCTCGATCCGATCTTCCGCACCGTTGATGGCTCGAATTGCGATCACGACATCGATGTGTCCACGCCGGCGGGCCGACGCGCGGCCTACAGTCTGCTGCGCACACGCGGTCTGATTCGCATCGCCATCGGCATGCCCTCCAACCCGGATTTCGCCGTCACCGAGGTAGACAACCCTTACGGGTGCGGCGAGACCAATACGATTTCGATGTACCGCCGCCCGCTGCCGGCCACGAATCTTCGATTCCTCAGCGCCGTCATGTGGGACGGACGCGAGTCCTCGCCCGCCGCGGGTACAAGCAAGATCACGTTCGACAACTATCCAGACTCGCTGACCGCCGACCTGGCACACCAGGCGCTCGATGCCACGATGGGACATGCGCAGGGAGACGGCACCCATCCGACGGCGGCGGAACTCCAGCAGATCGTGGATTTCGAGACGTCGCTCTACTCGACGCAGGTCACGCTGCGCGGTGTCGGCCGGCTGAACGCACAGCACGCAACCGGCGGCCCGGCCTGGCTCGCACCTCAGCCGTTCTTCATCGGCATCAACTCCAGCGTCCGCTTCCTCCTGCCGCCGCCGACCTACGACTTCGAGTCGCCCGGGGGCCTGCTCGAACCCGGCGACGGGCAGTTCACACCGGCGATCTTCGACACCTTCGACGCGTGGGCGAATCTGCCGGAGCGCGATCCGCGCGCCGCGGTCGCGCGCGGGCAGGCGCTCTTCAACTCGCGGACCTTCACCATCAGCGGCGTCGGCGGCATCAACGACGACGCGGCGACGGGCGGCCTGGTCGTCGGCGGCATTCCGTCCGTCGTCGGAACGTGCGGCACGTGCCATGACACGCCGAACGTCGGCGGTCACTCATTTGCCACGCCGCTGGACATCGGCACGGGAGACCCCGATCCCGGCAACGACGCCGTGAACCTGGGCGGGCTCGACATCGCCTACCTGCCGCGCATCACCGCCTGCAAAACGGATCCGATGACGCACGAGCCGACCCCCATGTGCGTGACGACGACGGATCTCGGTCAGGCGCTCATCGACGGCCGTTTCGACCACATCGGCAAGATCAAGGGCCCGATTCTCCGGGGACTGTCCGCGCGCGCGCCGTATTTCCACAACGGCTCCGCACGGACGCTGCTCGACGTCGTGCGGTTCTATGAAAAGCGTTTCGACGTGGTGTTCACGCCGGGGGAGGAATCCGACCTGGTCGCGT
The DNA here is from genome assembly GCA_964579765.1 of uncultured Bifidobacteriaceae bacterium. GTDB lineage: Bacteria > Acidobacteriota > Vicinamibacteria > Vicinamibacterales > CAVVIG01 > DATNBT01. The sequence goes on along the minus strand of CAZOIK010000390.1, from coordinate 3,456 downwards.
TTCTGAGCGCGCTGTGACGCGGCGTTCGCAGGCACGATCGTAGAATCAGATGGTTTGACTCCCGCGCACCAGCCCGGCGGCGATCGGTACGCGCTCGTCGCGCGCGTGCTGGTGCGCGTCCTCGTCCTCAACTTCGGCGTGGCGCTCGCGAAGATCGGCTTCGGCTACTTCAGCGGCGCGGTCAGCGTCCTCTCCGACGGCTTTCATTCCCTCATCGACGCCTCGTCGAACGTCGTCGGGCTGATCGGCATCCACGCGGCGCGACAGCCTCCGGACGAGGATCACCCGTACGGCCACCGCAAGTACGAGACGGTCGCGTCGGGCGCGTTCGTCGGCTTCACGGCCCTCGTGATGCTCGAAGTCCTGCGCAACGCGTTCAACCACCTGCTGGGCCGCACCGCGGTCCACGCGATCACCGCCGGCAACTTCGTCGTGATGATCGTCACCGTCGTGGTGAATCTGATCGTCATTCGGTACGAGACGCGCGAAGGCCGCCGCCTGTCGAGCGAGATGCTCATCGCCGACGTCCTGCAGACCCGCGCGGACGTCTGGTCGTCGTTCACCGTCATCGCCGCGCTCGCCGGCACGCGCCTCGGCCTGCCGATCCTCGACCCGCTCGCCGCGCTCGTCGTCGCCGCCTTCATCGGCTACGGCGGCTGGCAGATCTTCCACGCGACGACCGGCATCCTGAGCGACAAGAGCGTGATGCTCGAACGCGACATCGAGCACGTGGTGATGAGCGTTCCCGGCGTCCTCGGCTGCCACGAGATCCGCACGCGCGGGTCCGAGGATCACGTGTTCCTCGACCTGCACGTCTGGCTGCCGCCCGACATGCGCCTCGACGAGGCGCACGACATCTCGCATGTGGTGAAAGACAGGCTGATGACGCGCTACCCGCAGATCGGCGACGCGATCATCCACATCGAGCCGCCGCCCCGATCGTGAAATAATTCGTGCCCATGTCTGTGCAGCCCGGATGCGAGCGCCTGCTCGCCTCGTCGTCGCTCGACGGCAAGCGCGTCGGCCTGGTCTGCAACCCGGCGTCGGTTGACTCGCGGATCCGCCATTTCGCCGACCTGTTCGCGCAGCAGCCTCGCATGACGCTCGCGGCGCTGTTTGGGCCGCAGCACGGCTTTCGCTCCGACGTGCAGGACAACATGATCGAGACGCGGCACGGGCGCGACGAGGTGCGGCGCGTGCCGGTGTACTCGCTGTACAGCGAGACGCGCGAGCCGACCGGCGACATGCTCGCGGGCCTCGATGCGCTCGTCATCGACCTGCAGGACGTCGGCTCGCGCATCTACACCTTCGTCTACACGATGGCGAACTGCCTCGTCGCGTGCCGCCGGCACCGCGTCAGGGCGATCGTGTGCGACCGGCCGAATCCGATCGGCGGCGCTGGAGACGAAGCGGTCGAAGGCCCGATGCTCGTGCCCGGGTACGAGAGCTTCGTCGGCCAGTATCCGATTCCAATGCGCCACGGCATGACGATCGGCGAGCTCGCGCAGCTCTTCAACGCCGAATTCGGCATCGGCGCCGATCTCGAAGTCGTGAAGATGGCCGGCTGGCGGCGCGAGATGTACTTCGACGACACGGGATTGCCGTGGGTGATGCCCTCGCCCAACATGCCGACGCTCGACACGGCGATCGTGTACCCCGGCACGGTGTTGTTCGAAGGGACCAACGTCTCAGAAGGCCGCGGAACCACGCGCCCGTTCGAGATCACGGGCGCGCCGTGGCCCGTCGCCGAACGGTTTGCCGAGCAGATGAACGCGCTCGGCCTCGCGGGCGTGTTCTTCCGTCCGGCCGTCTTCGAGCCGACGTTTCAGAAGCACGCGAAGACTGCGTGCGCCGGTTGCCAGATTCACGTCCTCGATCGACGCGCGTTCCGGCCGGTCGAGACCGGCGTCGCCCTCATCACGGCATACCGCGCGGCCGGACCGTCGCAGTTCGCGTGGCGCCAGCCGCCGTACGAGTACGAGCACACGAAGATGCCGATCGACATCCTCGCGGGATCGCCCAACTTGCGCGAACAGATCGAATCCGGCGCGAACGCGCGCGAGATCGCGCGCGCCTGGACGCCCTCGGTCGAGGCGTTCACGCGCGTGCGCCAACGCTACCTGCTCTACTGAGTCTTCTTCAGCGCGTCGAGCTGTTTCTCCAGCTCGCGGACGCGCTTCGACAGCTCGGGAAGGTTCGCCCACACGGCATATTGCCGCGAGGCAAGGCCGATCGGCACGGCAGGGCTGCCGAGATAGTACTTGCCGCCTTCGAGGTCCTTCGTCACGCCCGACTGCGCGCCGATCGTCGCATTCGATCCGATGGCGACGTGATCGGCGAGACCGACCTGCCCCGCCAGCGTCACGTTGTCGCCGATCGTCACGCTGCCTGAAATCCCGACCAGGCCGCACACGACCGTGTTCTCGCCGATGACGACGTTGTGCGCGATCTGGACGAGATTGTCGATCTTGGTGCCGCGCTTGATCACGGTCGCGCCGAGCGTCGATCGGTCGATCGCCACGTTCGCGCCAATCTCGACGTCGTCTTCGATGACCACCGTGCCGACCTGCGGGATTTTCACGCGGGCGGCGCCGTCCTGCACGTAGCCGAAGCCGTCGCTGCCGATCGTCGTGCCGGCGTGCACGATCACGCGATCGCCCAGCCGGATGCCGTGATACAGCGTGACGTTGCTGTGGACGACGCAGTCGGCGCCGATGACCACGCCTTCACCGACGACCGCGCCCGCATCGACGACGGCGCGATCGCCAATCGACGCGCCGTCCTTGACCACCGCGTTCGCGCCGACGTGGATGTCGCGGCCCCGGGCGACGTCCCGCCCGACCACCGCGGACGGATGAATGCCGGGCGCCGGCCGAGCGGCCGGATGGAAGATCGCCAGCATCTTCGCCAGCGCCAGCGTCGTGCGTTTCACGCGGATGAGCGGCTTGCGCGAGGCCGGCACGTCCAGCGACACGACGATGGCCGCGGCCGGCGATGCCTCGGCCTTCGCGAGATACTGCTCGTTCTCCGCGAGCGTCACATGACCCGGCCGGACGTCGTCGATCGACGAGACGCCGAGCACAGCGACGGATCCGTCGCCGATGACGTCGCCGCCGATCTGCTGCGCGAGCTCGGCGAGGGTCACTTGAAGTGCTTCGACGAGATCTCGTTCTCCTGGCAGATGAACTCGATCAGCTCGTCGTCTGGCATGAGCCGCTGCGTGAAGGTCACGGTGAACGGCTTCGTGTAGGCTTTCGGATCGTCGACCGTCAGCTCGAGCGCGAGCGTGCCGACGTCGATCCGGTGAAACTTCTCGATCATCGTCGCGGCGTCCGTCAGCGGGCTGCCGCTGACGTCGAGCCAGCCGCCGTCGCGGAATCCGGACGTCCGCACGACGAGCGTCTCGCCCTCCCAGCGGCCGGTGGAATAGCCGAACCACCACGGCTGCGGATCCGT
>CAZOIK010000389.1:0-3185 GCA_964579765.1 uncultured Bifidobacteriaceae bacterium | reverse complement strand
GGCGCCGCCGCCGGCCGAATCGTATTCGTACGACCCCGGCGGCCGCCGCGATCCGTTTCAGAGCCTGATCGGCACGGGCACGGCCGGCGCCGCGCAGAGCCGGAAAGGCGAGGGGCCGTCGGGCATGAGCGTGGCGGACATTTCGGTCCGCGGCGTCATGGAAAGCCGCGGAAAGCTGATTGCGATGGTGATGGGGCCCGACAACAAAACGTACATCGTGCACGAGGGGGATCGGCTGCTGGACGGATCCATCAAGTCGATCACGCCGCAGGGGCTCGTCATCGAGCAGGCCGTGAACGACCCGCTCTCGGTGGTCAAACAGCGCGAGATCCGCAAGCTGTTGCGAGGGCTCGAGGACGCCAAGTGAGATTGACACAGGCTTACGGCCTCATCGTCGCGCTCGTTCTGGCGGGTGGTCTCGCCGGCGCGTCGAGCGGGGAATCCAGCAGCGGGGTGGTGACGCCGGCGCCGCTCGTGCGTCTGAAGACGATCACGGCGCATCCGACGAGCACCGGGACGTCGCTCGTCATCGAAGCGAGCGATCCGGTGCCGTACGTGGCGACGCGGCCCGACCCGCTGACGCTGTACATCGACTTCCGCAACGTCTCGGCCGACGGACTCGCGAGCTTCGTGTCGAACGCGAAGGGGCCCATTGCCGGCGTCGTCGTCGAGCCGGGCGATCGGGCCAACGGCGGCACGCCGCGCGTCCGCATCAGCCTGTCGCAGCCGGTGGCGCATCGCGTCCGCGCCGACCGGAACAGCATCGTCGTCGATTTCGACAAGCCGAACGCGAAGGGCGCGCCGTACGTGATGCCGCCGGCCGCGACGCCGGTCGTCTCGCCTTCGCTCGCCACGGGTGCCGACGCGCCGTCGTCGTCGCTGGCCCTGGCCAACCGCGCCGCGATCGACCCGATTACGGCGCTGGGGCTCAATGCTCCGCAGCGGAGCAGCGATGCCGCCGCGGTGCTGGCACGTGATCCGAGCGCGCAGAAAGTGTCGGTGGTGCGAGCGCCCGTGCTGCAGGCGCAGAACGCGCAGGCGCAGGCGCCGACCTTGCCTCCGCCCACGAGCACCGGGCAGATTCCGAGCTCCGTGCCGACGACCGGCCGCCGGTTCACGGGCAATCCGGTGAGCCTCGATTTCCAGGGCGCGGATCTGCGCGCCGTCCTGCGGACGTTCTCGGAAATCAGCAGCCTGAACATCGTCATCGACCCGTCGGTGACGGGCACCGTGGACGTGGCGCTGAAGGACGTGCCGTGGGATCAGGCGCTCGACATCATCCTCCGCGCGAACAAGCTGGGGTACACGGTTGACGGGACGATCGTCCGCATTGCGCCGCTCACGGTGCTGGCCGACGAAGAATCGCAGCGGCAGAAACTCGCCGACGCGCAGGCGCTCGCGGGCGAGCTGCGGCCGTACACCAAGACGCTGAGCTACGCCAAGGCAGACGACCTGCAGGCCCTGCTGACCAAGAGCGTGCTGTCGGCGCGCGGCTCGGTGCAGGTCGATCCGCGCACCAACACGCTCATCATCACGGACCTGCCGGACCGCATCCAGAACGCGGTCGATCTCATCCAGGCGCTCGACAAGGCGCAGCCGCAGGTCGAGATCGAGGCGCGCATCGTCCAGGTCAACAAGAATTTCCAGCGGACGCTTGGCGTGCAGTGGGGCTTCAACGGCCGCGTCGATCCGCAGCTGGGCAACACGACGAACCTCGCGTTCCCGAACAGCGGCTCGCTCACGGGCGCGACCGGCGCCACCATGCCGGGCGGTCTGCCGGGCGCGGTCAACCTGCCGGTGCAGGGCGCGACGAGCGCCGTCGGCCTGCAGCTCGGGTCGATCAACGGCGCGTTCAACCTCGACGTCGCGCTGTCGGCGCTCGAGACGACCGGCAACGGCCGCGTCCTGTCCACGCCGCGCGTGTCCACGCAGAACAACGTCGAGGCCGAGATCACGCAGGGCACGCAGATTCCGATTCAGACGGTGGCGAACAACACCGTGACGGTGCAGTTCAAGGACGCCGCGCTGACGCTGAAGGTGACGCCGCAGATCACCGCGAGCAACACCGTCATCATGAAGATCTCGCTCGAGAACGGCCAGGCCGACTTCACGAAGGCGGTCAACGGCATTCCGCCAATCAACACGCAGCGCGCGAACACGTCGGTGCAGGTCAACGACGGCCAGACGACGGTCATTGGCGGCATCTACCTGAGCACCGAGCAGTATCAGACCGACCGCACGCCTGGTCTCGGGCGGATTCCGCTGCTCAGCTGGCTGTTCAAGCGCGAGAACGCGCTCGACAACAGCACGGAGCTCCTGATCTTCATCACGCCGCGGATCATCAAGGGGTAGCGGCAGGACATATGAACTACATGCGTATCGCCAGCCGGATCTTCGCTGTGGCCGCCGTTGTCGGCGCCACGACTTCGTGCGGCAGCGTGGTGCGGAGCAGTCGGGCGCCAGTGATTCTCGTGATCGACTCGCTCGCCGCGATCAGAGGAGCCGCGACGCCGGGCCAGCCCGTTTCGAATCTCGTGTCCGACGTGTATACGATCGTCACGACGGGTGGCACCTGCACGACGAGTGCCCCGTGCCCGACGATCTTCGGCGACAGCGGACAAGCGGTCGTGCACATCGTGCTGAAAGACATCGGCTTGCCTGGCACGACGCCGGCGGCGAGCACGAACAATCAGGTCACGATCACGCGCGTGCACGTGTCGTATCGCAGGACGGACGGGCGCAACCAGGAAGGCGTGGACGTGCCGTACGGGTTCGACAGCGCGTCCACCGCAACGGTCACTGGCTCGACGACGGTCACGATGGGGTTTCCCCTCGTGCGCTCGCAGGCGAAGGAAGAAGCGCCACTCATCGAATTGCGGGATAACGGCCTCGAGATCTCGGCGATTGCCGACGTCACGTTCTACGGCCAGGACGTTGTTGGCAACGCCATCAGTGTGACGGGTTCTATTTCCGTCGATTTCGCAAACTTTGGGGACTTCTAGAACGATCATGCGGAAGCTTCTTGTGCTCGCGACAGCGGTGGCGCTCCCGTTCAGCGCTGCGTGCACGGTGCATCAGGACACGGCGCCGAGTGCCTCGGGCCCGGCCGAGGCGGCGCTGTCGCTGAAGATGGCGGCCAATCCCGATCACATCGCGCAGGACGGCTCGCAGTCGGCGGCTGTCTC
>CAZOIK010000388.1:0-2617 GCA_964579765.1 uncultured Bifidobacteriaceae bacterium | reverse complement strand
GGATCGGGTTTTGCGCCCGCGCGCTCGTCGTCGGCGTCGCGCTGACGCTGACGTTCGGTCGCGTCTCGGCGCAGCAGGTGAAACGCACGCCCTGGGGCGACCCCGACCTGCAAGGTACCTGGCCGAGCGGCTCGATGATCGAAGTGCCGTTCGAGCGCCCGGTGTCGCTCGGCACGCGCGCGGAGCTCACGGACGCGGAATATCTGGAGTTCGCCGATGAGCTTGCGGCGCAGGCGGCGAGCGACAGCTCGGAATTCGCGCCGAGCTCCGGCCGCGGCAGTGGCGTGACGCCGCCCTCGCACTGGCTCGAACGCGGCAAGCCGTCGCATCATACCTCGCTCGTCGTCGATCCGCCGGACGGGCGGCTTCCTCCCCTGACGGAAGACGGCGCGCGGCGCGCCGCGTTGTGGCGGCTGCGATCCAGGGACGACTACGCGCCGGACGGCCCCGAGGAGCTGCGTCCGTACGACCGCTGCATCTCGCGTGGGGTCCTCGGATCCGCGTTGCCGAACATCTACAGCACGGGGATGCAGATCATCCAGCAGCCCGGCTTGGTCGTGATTCGCTACGAGATGATCCACGAGACGCGCGTCATCCCGCTCGACGGCCGTCCGCACGTCGGAACGAAGATCCGCTCGTATATGGGCGACGCGCGCGGCCACTGGGACGGCGCGACGCTCGTCGTCGAGACGCGGAATTTCAACGGGAAGACTGGATCCTACGGACGCAACGGCGACGGCGATCCGACGACCGACGCGCTCACGCTGGTCGAACGGTTCACGCTGGACGGACCCGACACGCTGCGGTATCGCGTCACCGTCGAAGACCCGAAGACGTTCACGCGGCCCTGGACCGTGGCGTTTCCGATGACGCGCGACCAGGGCTACCAGATCTTCGAGTACGCGTGCCACGAGGGCAACTATGCGCTGCGTGACATCCTGAGCGGCGCCCGCGCCCGCGAACAGGGAGTATCATCTGCCTCACAATGAGGCGGACACTCCTGCTCGTTTCCACGCTCGCCGTTGTTTTCGCCGCCGCAGCCGCGGCGCAGTCGCTTCCGAGCGCGCCTGTGTTCCAGGTCGATCCCAATTGGCCGGTCGTCCCGAACCACTGGGTGCTCGGCGAGGTGACGTCGATTTCCGTCGATCGCCACGATCACATCTGGGTGCTGCACGTGCCGCAGTCTGTGCCCGAGGCCGAGCGCACGAACGCGGCGCCGCCGGTGCTCGAGTTCGACGCGTCCGGCAAGCTCCTCGCCAGCTGGGGCGGGCCGGTGGACGGCTGCGACTGGCCAGGGCGCGAGCACGGCATCTTCGTCGAGGCGAACGACTTCGTCTGTATCGGCGGCCGCGCCGGCGGGCCGCGGGCGACGACGCCCGGCAACAGCGACGACATGGTGCTGAAGCTGACGATGGCGGGAAAGTGCGTCATGCAGATCGGCCATCGTGGCCAGAGCAAGGGCAACACGGACACCGCAAACGTCCACCAGGCGACGGACGTCTTCGTGGACACGTCGGCGAAAGAGGTGTACGTCGCCGACGGGTACGGCAACAAGCGCGTCATCGTCTTCGATTCCGAGACAGGCACGTTCAAGCGGATGTGGGGCGCGTTCGGCAACCCGCCGCCGCCGACGTTCGGGCCGAACGTCGCGGTGCCGCAGAAGCAGACGACGCCCGACGGGCCGCCCGAGTTCGGCCTGCCGCACGCCATCAAGGTGTCGCGCGACGGGGTTGTCTATGTCGCCGACCGCATCAACAACCGCATTCAGATGTTCACGCGCGACGGCAAGTTCCTCAAGCAGGTGCGCGTCACCAACGAAGGCAGCACGGTCGTGCCGGTGCCGGCGGGATTCGCGTTCTCGCCGGACAAGAAGCAGCGGTACCTCTACGTCGTCGATTCAGGGCCGATGCGCGTCGTCATCTTCGATCGGGCGACGATGACGCAGATTGGCGTCGTCGGGATGCGCGGCAAGGCGGCCGGCGAGTTCGACATCGTCCATCACATGGCGGCCGACTCGAAAGGCAATCTCTACACCGCGGAGATCGTCAACAACCACCGGGCGCAGCGGTTCGTGCTGGTCAAGAAATGAGGTTGGCGCTCGTGATGGCCGTCGGGGTTGCGCTCTCGGCGCAGTGGCCCTCTTTCGTCCGCGTGGACACACCGCGGACGTCGGAGGGCAAGCCCGATCTCAACGCTCCGCCGCCGCGATTACCTAACGGGAAGATCGACTTCTCGGGAACGTGGGAGAGCCGGCTGCCGCCGAGCGGGCGCCTCGGCGGGCCGATGGTGCCGAACCTGAATCCTGCGACAGATCCGCCGCTCGCCAACTTCGCCAACATCGGACAGAGCGTCAAAGACGGCCTGCCGTTCACGCCGTGGGCGGCCGAGTTGCGCCGGCAGCGGATGGCGGATCACTCGAGGGAGAACCCCGACGCGAACTGTCTGCCGCTCGGGTTCATGCAGCTGCACACGCACTCGCAGCCGCGGAAGGTCGTGCAGACGGTGAACGACCTCGTCATCATGTACGAGGCCAACAGCGGCCTGCGCGACATTCACACCGACGGCCGTTCGCTGCCGGCCGCCGATCCGCAGCCGTGGTGGTACGGCTACTCGGTCG
>CAZOIK010000387.1:0-23181 GCA_964579765.1 uncultured Bifidobacteriaceae bacterium | reverse complement strand
GAACACGTCGGTGAACCCGGCGCGCAGCACGGGTCCGGCCATGTTCGTCGGCGGATGGGCGCTCTCGCAGCTGTGGATGTTCTGGATCGCGCCAATCGCGGGCGCGCTCGCTGCCGGGTGGGTTCACAGAGCGCTGCTCGAAGCCGGGGCCGAACCAGACGTCGTCGGGCGCAGTGCTCCGAAAGCGGCATAGCCCCCGACCTCCGACTCCGACCTCAGTCTTCGGTCGGCGTCTTCTCGAGATGATCGATGACGAGGTAGTCCATCGGCGCCTTGCGCGAGTCGAGCTTCAGGCCGAGCTGCTCGACGCTCTGCAGGACCGACGTGCCTGACGGATCCGCGGGACCGCCGTCCGCCGCGCCGCCGGCGCCCGCGCCGGGCGGGATGTTGACGCCCGCCGCGCGCGCGGCGTTCATCAGATCGTCGCGCGACAGATCGAGCGCGACGACATAGGGACCGGACAGACCGGTCATGTCCACGACCGGACGGCCGGCAAAGCGCGTGAGCGAGTCGGCCAGCTGGGCCATCGTCAGGCGCTCGGCTTCGAGATGGATCGTGCCGTCGGGCGACATCTGAATCCGCGTCGCGCCGGCCTGCCCGGCGCCGCGGACGGTCATCCCCGTCTGCGGGTTGCCGCTGATCTGCACCTGCGGACCGGGCCGGTCGCCCGGCGCGGGGTCGGCCGGCTTGTCCTCGGCGGGCGACGGCTTCAGCTTCGGCCCACCCTTCCCGACGACCAGCGCCAGAATCGACTGCTCCTTCTGTTCGCGATGCGCGGTCAGCTTGAAGCGGTCGGCGAGCAGCGCCTGCAGCATCTCGGGCATCTGCTCTTTCGAGGCTCCGGCCGGCAGCGTCGCGTGGATGTCGTAGCGCTCGAGGCTCAGCGGATTGCCGGTCAGCCAGTCGGGGCCCTTCACCTGGTACGACTTCACCCGGAACGCGGTGTTGATGATCTCGGCGAGCGGCAGGCCTTCGATGTCCACCCGCGCGGCGTCCATCCGCACGCCGAGGCGCTGCTGGCCGGACAGCAGCTTCTGCGGCTCGAGCGGCGCCGCCGGCTTGACCGAGGCCACCTCGAACTGCTGCGCGTCCGCCGCGGCACACGCGAGCACAACCAGAACGGCAACGACGACCTTGCGCATGAGGGACCCTCCGGTCGATCTACGACGCTCGCGCCATCATAGATGTTCCGAAGGGCCGGATGCCGCCTATTGCTTCGCGAACGTCACGTGCACCTTCATCCGCACCGGGATGGCCTCGCCGTCGAGATAGGTCGGCGTGAACTCCCACTGCTGGACGGCCGTCGCGGCCGCGTCGGCCAGCGACAGATCGGCCGGACTGCCGTGGCCGTCGCCGACGACGTCGAGCGTGGCGATGCGGCCATCGACACCGATGGTCGCCGAGAGCTCGACCGGGCCGGACGCGTCGCCCAGCGGATAGGTCGGCCTGACGTCCTTGATTTTCGTCGGCGGCACGATGCAGCCGCCGGTGCCGCGGGCCGCACACGGATTCGGCGGCGGCACACGCGTCTGGGCCGCGCGCGGCGCGACGATCGGCGTCTGCGGCTGTCGCGTCGCCTCCGAATCGACGACGGTGATCGTCTCCTCGATCGATCCCACTTGCATGACCAGGTTCACCTCGCGCGCATTGCCGTTGATCGAGAGGCCCTCGCGCTTCACATAGGCGAACCCGGTGAATGACGCCAGCATCGTGTAGTCGCCGGCCGGCAGGCCGACGAACTCGTAGTGCCCCGCCGCGTCACTCTTGATTTCGTACTTCGACGATGTCGCCGCATTCGACAGCGTCAGGGTCGCGCCGGCGAGCGGCGCGCCTTTCGCGTCGACGATCGATCCGGAGATCGACCCGAACTGCGACTGGGCCGAGACGCCGAAGCCGGCGACGAGCACGGTGACGGCGGCGAGTGCGACGGCCGCGGCCATCGACGCCCGACGGGTGATGGGATCGCGATTGAGCTGCATGTTCAGCATGGCGCGCACTCTCCTTTCGAGACTTGACGGCCGCGCGAGCGGCGCCGCCGGCACCAGGCGCGGCGCCGTGAACGTCCGCGCGAGATCGACGAGCTCCGACGCGTACGCCTCGCCCTCGACCCCGAGCGCCAGCACGGCATCGTCACACGCCTGCTCGCTTTCGAGACGAAGCCGGCGGCACGCGAGGTGGACGAACGGGTTGAACCAGTGGATCGCCGACAGCAGCGACGCGCCGGTCTGCACGATCCAGTCGCGCCGCCGCGCGTGCGCGAGCTCGTGCGCCAGCACGATGCGGAGGCGACGGGCGGGCCAGGTGTGTGCGTCGGGCGGCACGAGGATCGTGGCGCGCGCGAGGCCCCAGGTGCCGACGATCGACGGCTGCCCCGCGCGGAGGATCCGCGGCGCGGTCCGCAGTCCGTACGCGCGGGCGATGTCGTCCGCCGCGTCCACCCAGGGTCCTTCGGTGATCCGCTGCGCGTGCGCGGCGATCCAGGACAGCCGGCCCAGTCCGACGAGCAGCACCAGCACGGAAAGGCCGGCGCCGGTCATCCAGACGACGCCGACGCCGCGCAGGACGGCCGCCGCGTCCGTCGATCGCGCGGCGGCGGGACGGGCGGCCGCCGCCGTCGCCGGAACCGCCGTCTCGTCGAACACCGCGAGCGGGCGATCGATCACCTGCAGGCGCGGCGTGGACTGCCACACGGGCGCGACCAGGCGGACGGCGGGCGTCACCGCCGCGCACACCAGCGCGGCCGCGAGCACGAAGTGGCGCACGGCCGCCGATTGACGCCGCAGCAGCGCCGACGCCGCGAGCGCGAGCAGCACGATGGCCGACACTTTCACGGTTGCGTTCAGCAGCGTCAACGTCATTCCCGTTCCCCCTTTCCTGCCTTTCCCGCCCGTCCCGCTTTCGACCGCTTCACGAGCGCGGCGATGCGATCGAGCTCGTCGGCGGAGAGCTTCGCGCCCTCGCCGCCGAGGAGCGCCGCGACGGCGTGCTCGGTCGAGCCGTCGAAGAACGTCTCGACGAGGTGCCGGAGCGCCGACTTGCGCGCCGCGCCGCGCGGCACGGCCGGCGAGTACACGTAGCGCAGCCCCTGCTCCTCGTGGCGCACGTGCCCCTTCTCCTCGAGCACGCGCAGCTGCGTGCGCACGGTCGAGTAGTTCGGGTTGCCCGACAGGTCCTCCATGACGTCCGCGGCCGTCGCGCGACCGCGCCGATAGAGGATGTCCATGATCTGGCGCTCGCGTCTGGTCAACGCGCTGTGAATCGGTTGCGGCACGTTCAGTTCTCCGTCGGCGGATCGGCGCGGTCGATCACGACGTGCGTGATCCGTGCCTCGCCGCTCTGCAGCGTCAAGCCGGGTTGTTCCTGGAGTGCAGTAAAGATGCTGGCGTCCTGCACCGGACGTCCGACCGGCGGATAGATCGACAGCAGGCGCGCCAGATCGCTCATCGTCTGCCCTCTCGCGATGATGCGACCGGGCGCCGTGTTGAATCCGCACCAGCGCGGCGAATCCGGCGGGACGCCGATCGTGCCGGGCACGGTCACCTGGCCATCGACGGTGGATGCATGCAGCGCGCGCCCCGCCGCATGCACCTTCAGGTGAAACCGCTCGTCGAGCAGCGCTCGCAGCATCGCCAGCATGCGCGGCGTCCGACCGTCGAGATCCGCCGGACGTTCCGCGTCGGTCCCCAATCGCATCATGCTATTTCCATAGCAGACATGCTAGATCCATAACACCTCGGCCCGCGCGCTGTCAACCGCGCGGCGCGTTACCCGCCCGTTACGCGGCGTCCGTAGAATGCCGACCACATGGCACAACGACTCACGCCCGCGGTCGCGGCACTGGCGGCAGGCCTGCTGGCGGCTGGCCTGTCCGCGCCGGCGCCCGGGCCGCGCGAGATCCGCTTCGTGTTCACCTCGGACGCGCACTACGGCATCACGCGCGCGGCGTTTCGCGGACGCGCCAACGTGCCAGCCTCCGTCGTCAACGGCGCGCTCGTGTCGGCGATCGATTCACTCGACGGGCCGGTGGACTTTCTGGTAGAAGGCGGCGACGTCGCCAACCGCGAAGAGGCCGCCGACAGGATCCAGCCGGCGTCGGTGTCGTGGGCGCAGTTCACGCACGACTACGTCGAGGGCCTGACGCTGCGGACGCCGTCAGGCGCGCCGACGCCGGTGTACGTCGTCCCCGGCAACCACGACGTGTCGAACGCCGTCGGATTCTACAAGCCGATGACGCCGGCCATCGACCCGAGCGCGCTCGTCGGAATATACAACCTGTTGAGGGCGCCCGCGACGCGGACGACGGCGACGTATCGGTATGCGACCGACCGCGTGCTGACGACGCGCGACATCGGGGGCGTGCACTTCGTCTTCCTCACCGTGTGGCCCGACTCCATCACGCGCGCCTGGCTCGAGCGCGATCTCGCGCGTGTCGGCGGGTCCACTCCGGTGGTTGTCTTCACGCACGATCAGCCCGAAGCGCAGTCCAAGCACTTCACGAATCCCAACGGCGCGCACGACGTCAACGCCGCCGACAGGTTCGAGAACCTGCTCGCCGACGAGTACGACGCGCGCACGAGCGTCCAGGCGTGGGAAGCCTTCGTGCGCGCGCATCCGAACATCGCCGCCTACTTCCACGGCAACTCGAACTGGAACGAGTTCTACGACTGGAGCGGCCCGCGGCATTCGATCGCGCTGCACACGTTCCGCGTGGACTCGCCGATGAAGGGGAAGTTCTCGGGGAAGGACGAGACGAAGCTCTCGTTCCAGCTCGCGACGATCGATCCCGCGGCGGGCACGCTGACGGTGCGCGAGTGTCTCTGGAACACGCGGCCGGCCGACGCCACCGCGGCGCTCGCGTTCGGCGCCTCGACGACCGTCAGCCTGAGCCCACGGATAGTGAATTGAGTCACTTGGCGATCAATTCAGTCTTTCTTCATGTGCTTCCAGTCTTTTTCGTTCTCGAGGCAGTAGTAGTCGATGAGCTCGCTGTCGAGGACGAGCGGCTGGGTGATCGTCACGGTCCACGGCGCGGTGTAGTTCTTGGGATCGTCGATCGTGATCTCGACCAGCAGCGTGCCGTAGTTCGGCCGGCGGATGCGCTCGGTGAGTTTCCCGGCGCTGCCGAGCGGATTTCCGAAGGCGTCGAGCCACAGGTCGTCGCGGAAGCCCGACGTCTGCACGACGAGCGTGTCGCCCTCCCAGTGCGCCGTCGAGTAGCCGTTCCACGTGGGATTCGGATCTTCGGGCAGCGGGCGGCCGTCGGTGAAGATCTGGCGGTACTGCATGTTGCGCTCGGTGAGGACGAGCACGCGGCCGGGCACCATGAAGATCCGCTTGTAGTAGTCGTCGGTCCAGATGCGCGGCGCGCCGCGCGGCATGCAGTGGACGTTGGGATCTTCGTCCTGCGCCGCGCGCCGGTGCTTCACGAGATCCGCAACACCCGGCTGATACGGCGGACCGCCCGGCAGCGTCGCCGCGATGTTGAGAAACTCGCGCGAGATCTGCAGATCGTTGCAGTGCGCGCCGCAATTGGCCGGCGTCACCCAGCCGTACATGCCGCTGAAGTCGGGCTTGCCGTCCGCCGTGCGCGGCGTGGGCGCGGACATGTCGGGCTTGCCGTCGGCGGTTTTCGGCACGCCGGCCGTCGGATAGTCCAACCACTGCGCCGAGGCGGGCAGCGCCGAGACGCCCACGACAATCGCCGCGGCCGCCATGGTCGAGATCAGAGGTCGTGCGTTCATAAGGTCGCGTCCTTTGGGCGGCACGATACCACGTCCCGGCATCGCGGGCCTGAAAGGCGCGCGCGGCAGGAAGGCCCGCGCTACAGGTTTGTGCTAGATTGCGCGCACGTACATCCTTGCTGCACGGAGATCACTCATGAATCGACGCTACACAGGCGCTGCCGTTCTCGCGATGGTCTGCGCCGCGCTGGTTGCCGGGGCCGCGCACCTGGCGGCACAGCAGCCGGCGGCGCTCGCCACGGGCGAGACGCGCGTGCTCGACGTCCAGGGCGGCAAGATCCGCGTCACGGCGCTCGCGACCGGGCTCTTCCATCCGTGGAGTCTCGCGTTCACGCCCGACGGCGCGCTGCTCGTGGCCGAGCGCGACGGCAAGCTGCGCGTCATCCGCAATGGCGTGATGGCGCCCGCTCCGGTGTGGACCTCGCCGACGCCGCCCGGCCAGGGACGCGACGCGCTGCACGGTCTCGCGGTCCATCCGAAATTCGCGCAGAACAAGTTCGTCTACGTCTCGTATCCGAAGAACGGCCCGAAGGGCAACACGCTCGCCGTCGGCCGCGGACGACTGGAAGGCGACACGCTGACCGAGTTCACCGAGATCTTCGTCGCCGACGCGTGGGAGACGAGCGGCAACCTCGCCGGCCACATGCGGTTTGGTCCCGACGACACGCTCTACGTGATGGTCGGCGATCGCGATCGCCTGTGCTGCACGGGCTCCGAAGACAACAGCCTGCGCATGAAGGCGCAGTCGCTCGCGAACGACGTCGGCAAGACGCTCCGCCTCACGGACATCGGCGGCATCCCGAACGACAACCCGTTTGTCGGCAAGGCCGGCGCGAAGCCGGAGATCTTCACCTACGGCCACCGCAACGGCTACGGCCTCGCGTTCAACCCCGAGACCGGCGAGTTGTGGCAGGCGGAAATCGGCCCGATGGGCGGCGACGAAGTGAACATCCTGATCGCGGGCCACAACTACGGCTGGCCGCTCGTCTCGATGGGCCGCAACTACACGGGCTCGCTCGTGTCCGATCAGCCGTGGGCACGGCCGGGCATGGACAACCCGCGGATGTTCTGGGTGCCGTCGGTGAGCCCGTCCGGGATCATGTTCTACACGGGCGACAAGTTCCCGCGCTGGAAGAACAGCCTCTTCGTCGCGGCGCTGACGACGCGCCAGTTGATCAGGGTGTCATTCAAGCAGCCGTCGCAGGCCGAGAAGCGCGAGCCGGTGCTCGCGCCGCTCAACCTCCGCATTCGCGACGTCACGCAGGGCCCCGACGGTGATATTTATGTCACGACCGAGCAGCAGACGCGCGGCACGGTCGCGGACGGCGCCGTCCTGCGCATCGAGCCGGCGGAATAAGCGTAAGCGCCTGAAGGCCTGCACTACTGACATAACAGTCCGCCGGTAACTGACAGCGGCGAAATCCAACCGTGTGGATTTCGCCGCGCCCTTGCGAACCTCAAACAACATCCTTACGGAGCCCTTCCGGTGTGCAGCCGTATGTTTCCTGACGCTGTACATCGGACACCGCGTCACTGAACGCGCGTGGGCGCGGCGATGACGCGCCCACGGCCCGCAGGAGGTTCACGAATGCAGAGAATCCGGCTCGTTGTCGCTGTGCTGTTCGCGTTGATCCCGGCATCGGCGTTCGCTCAGACGTCGCTCGCGGGCGTGGTGAAAGACACGTCCGGCGCGGTGCTTCCCGGCGTCACCGTCGAAGCCGCCAGCCCCGCGTTGATCGAAAAAGTGCGCTCGGTGGTGACCGACACCAGCGGCCAGTACAAGATCGTCGATCTGCGTCCCGGCACGTATTCCGTCACGTTCACACTCACCGGCTTCAGCACCGTGAAGCGTGAGGGCATCGTGCTGACCGGCGGCGGCACGGTTGAAGTCAACGCCGACATGAAGGTCGGCACGGTTGAAGAGACGATCACCGTCACGGGCGAAACGCCCATCGTGGACGTGCAGAACGCGGCGCGGCAGCAGGTGCTGAGCGGCGATCTCGTCGCGAGCACGCCGGCGGCGCGGAGCTGGAACGGCGTCATGCTGCTGATGCCCGGCACGACGAACACCAGCGGCAACCAGATGCAGCTCACGCCGAGCATGGTGCTCTTCGGCGAGCACGGCGGCCCGACGACGGAAGGCCGGCTGCAGTTGGACGGCTTGAACGTCGGCGCGTCGCGCGGCGGCGGCGGCGTGTCGGGCTACTCGATCGACACGGCGAACGTGCAGGAAATGACGTTCCAGACCTCGGGCGGCCTCGGCGAGGCGGAGACGGGCGGCCCGTACATGAACTTCGTGCCGAAGACCGGCGGCAACCAGCTCAAGGGATCGACGTCGTTCCAGATGTCGAACTCCAGCCTCGGGAGCAGCAACTACACGACCGAGCTCCAGCAGGCCGGCCTCAAGGCGCCCAGCCAGCTGCTCAAGCTCTGGGACGTGGACTGGACGCTCGGCGGGCCGATCAAGAAGGACACGCTGTGGTTCTTCTACCTGGGCCGCACCTACGGCAACGGCAACTCGGTGCCGGGCATGTTCGCCAACGCGAACGCCGGCAATCCGAACTCGTGGTCGTACGCGCCAGATCCGACGCTGCAGGCGCGCAACGACAACGCGACGCTCAGCAACGGCCTGCGTCTCACGTGGCAGGCGAGCGAGCGCAACAAGCTCAGCCTGTTCTGGGACGAACAGAGCTATTGCAACGGCGCCCAGTGGCTTGGCACGACGGGCCCGGGCTGCCGCGCGACGCCGTCGGGCTGGATCGAAGGCGGCGCCGGCAACCAGGCGCCCGAGACGGGCATCTACTCCGCCAACCCCGAGCGCATCTGGGAAGCGAAGTACACGAACACGCTCTCGAGCAAGATGCTGTTCGAGTTCGGCTACAGCGCGTACAACGATCGCTGGGGCGGTCCCTCGGCGCCCGGCAACCCGACGACGAACCTGATCCAGGTGCAGGACCTGGGCGGCAGCATCCCCGGCCTGTGCTACCGCGCCGGCAGCCCGCGCTGCGGCGGCGTGTTCCTCGATTCGACCGGCTGGATTTCGGCCAACAACTGGCACGCCAACCTGTCGTACGTGACCGGCTCGCACAACATCAAGTTCGGCTACATGGGCATCTACGACTACGACAACCAGGACTCGAACTGGTCGAATCCGGATGCCCTCCAGTACACCTTCCTCAACGGCACGCCGATCTCGTTCGCGGAGATGTCAGGCCTGTTCAAGAGCCAGTGGCGCACGCGCTACGACGCGTACTTCGCGCAGGATCAGTGGACGCACGACCGGCTGACGCTGCAGGGCGCGGTGCGGTACGAGCACGCGTGGAGCTACTACCCCGAGTCGTGGATCGGCGGCACGCGCTTCATCCCGTACACCACGATCCCGGAAACGCAGGGCGTCAACTTCAACAACGTCATGCCGCGCGTCGGCCTGGCCTATGACGTCTTCGGCAACGGCAAGACGTCGCTGAAGGTGAACTGGGGCGAGTACGTGCAGCCCGCGCAGAACGCCGGCATCTTCACCGGCGCCGCGCCGACGTCCGAAATCGCGTCGTCGGCCACGCGCAGCTGGACCGACGCGAACCACAACTACGTGCCGGACTGCAACCTGACGATCCCCGGCGCGAGCGGTGAGTGCGGCGCGCTGTCGTCGAACCTCTTCGGCACGGTCGGCCTGCCGGTGACCTACAGCCCGGAGCTGCTCAACGGCCTGCGGCCGTGGGACTATCAGTTCGGCGTCGCCGTCCAGCAGCAGCTGAGCGCGCGCATGTCGGTCGAGGTCCAGTACAACAAGCGCTGGTTCGACGGCGCCTACGTGACGCGCAACCTGGCGCTCGCCAACGAATCGACGTCGTGGGATCAGTACGGCATCACGGCGCCCACCGATCCGCGCCTTCCGGGCGGCGGCGGGTACGCCGTCAACGGGCTGTATGACCTCAACCCGGCGCTGTTCGGCCAGACGCAGTATCAGGTCCAGCCGGCCAACAACTACGGCAACAACTACTACTACTGGGACGGCGTGGACGTGAACCTCGCGATGCGGCCGATCGGCGGCTTCACGTTCCAGGGTGGCACGAGCACGGGGCAGACGGTGCAGGATCTGTGCGCCGTCGCCGCCCAGGTGCCCGAAGCGCTGCTGCCCGGGCAGAGCGTCGCGATCGGCGTGTCCACGCCGGGCTGGACGGCGTTCAACGCGCCCCAGTTCGTCACCACGACGCCCTCGCAGTACTGCCACATCGCCTCGGGATTCCTGACGCAGTTCAAGGGCATCGCGTCGTACCAGGTGCCGCGGGTGGACGTCGCCGTGTCGGCGTCGTTCCAGAGCAACCCGGGCCAGATGCTCGGCGCCAACTGGGTCGTCCCGGCGGCGACGATCGCGCAGACGCTCGGCCGCGCCCCGGCCGGCGGCGTAAAGACGGTCACCGTGAACCTCGTCACGCCGGGCACGCTCTACGGCGATCGCGTCAACGAGCTGGACCTTCGCCTGTCGAAGATCCTCAAGTTCGGGAACACCCGCACGACGGTCTCGCTCGACATGTACAACGCGCTGAACTCGGCGGCGGTGCTCACCTACAACCAGACGTACAGCCCGACGGCGACGACCTGGTTGACGCCGCTCTCGGTGCTGCAGGCGCGCGTGTTCAAGATCGGCGGATCGTTCGAGTTCTAAGCACGAAGGGCACGAAGTCAGAGCCGGGAGTGAACATCACTCCCGGCTCTTTGCGTTTAGAAGGCCTGCCAGGAATCCAAGTTGATGGATTCTGCAGCGATTTCTTCGCGCCATGCCAATTCCGTATATCTGAAACATAAGGGTGTCGCGTATGTTTCCTGTCGCTGTACATGACAATCCGTCGCCGCTGACGCACTGTCGCGCGGCGGCGTACGACCGGCAGGAGGTTCAGACAGATGCGAAGAATGCGGTTAGCGGTCGCTCTCCTATTCGCTCTCATCCCGGCGTCGGCGTTCGCGCAGTCGTCGCTCGCGGGCGCCGTGAAAGACACCTCGGGCGCGGTGCTTCCCGGCGTCACGGTCGAAGCGTCGAGCCCCGCGCTCATCGAAAAGGTCCGCTCCGTCATCACGGACGCGACGGGCCAGTACAAGATCGTTGACCTGCGTCCCGGCACCTACACGGTGACGTTCTCGCTCACGGGCTTCAGCACCGTGAAGCGTGAAGGCATCGAGCTGATGGGCGGCGGCACGGTCACCGTCAACGCCGACATGAAGGTCGGCGCCGTCGAAGAGACGATCACCGTCACCGGCGAAACGCCGATCGTGGACGTGCAGAACGCCGCGCGCCAGCAGATCCTCGCCGGCGATCTCGTCGCGAAGACGCCCGCGGCCAAGAGCTGGAACGGGATCATGCTGCTGATGCCGGGCGTCACGGGCGACAACAACGCCGTGCAGCTCACGCCGGGCATGGTGCTGTTCGGCATTCACGGCGGGCCGGCGACGGAAGGCCGCCTGCAGGTGGACGGCATGAACGTCGGCGCGTCGCGCGGCGGCGGCGGCGTGTCGGGCTACTCGGTGGACACGGCGAACGTGCAGGAAGTCACCTTCCAGACCTCGGGCGGCCTCGGCGAAGCCGAAACCGGCGGCCCCTACATGAACATCGTCCCGAAGACGGGCGGCAACACGTTCAAGGGATCGACGTCGTTCCAGGCGTCGGGCTCCGGCCTCCAGAGCAGCAACTACACCGACGCGTTGAAGGCGGCGGGCCTGAAGGTGCCGAGCACGCTGCTCAGCCTGTGGGACGTGGACGCCGCGCTCGGCGGGCCGATCAAGAAAGACAAGCTCTGGTTCTTCTATCTGTGGCGCGACTACGGCAACGGCACCTCGGTGCCGGGCATGTTCGCGAACGCCAACGCCGGCAACCCGAACGCGTGGACGTACGCGCCCGACACGTCGCTGCAGGCGCGGACCGACACATCGACGATGGCCAACGGCTTGCGGCTGACGTATCAGGCGTCGCAGAAGAACAAGATCAACCTGTTCTGGGACGAGCAGCACGGCTGCAGCGGCGCGCAGTGGCTCGGGACGACCGGCCCCGGCTGCCGTTCGACGCCGAGCGGCTGGATTGAAGGCGGCGCCGGCACGCAGGCGCCCGAGACCGGCGTGTACTCGACGCCGCCCAACCGCATCTGGCAGGCGACGTGGCAGAACACGCTGTCGAGCAAGATCCTCCTCGACTTCGGCTGGAGCGCCTACAACAACCGCTGGGGCGGTCCCTCGGCGCCGGGCAATCCGACGAAAGACTTCATCCAGGTGCAGGACATCGGCGGATCGATTCCCGGCCTCTGCTACCGCGCGGGCAGCCCGCGCTGCGGCGGCGTGTTCCTCGACTCGACCGGCTGGATTTCGGCCAACACGTGGCACGCCGACATGTCGTACGTGACCGGCGCGCACAACATCAAGTTCGGCTACAACGGCCTGTTCGACTACGACAACCAGGACAGCAACTGGAACGGCCCGGAGAACGTGCAGTACATCTTCAACAACGGCACGCCGATTCAGTTCTACGAGCTCTCAGGGCTGTTCAAGAGCCAGTGGCGGACGCGCTACAACGCGGCGTTCGCCCAGGATCAGTGGACGCACAATCGGCTCACGTTGCAGGGCGCGGTCCGCTACGAGCACGCCTGGAGCTACTACCCCGCGTCGTCGATCGGCGGCACGCGCTTCATTCCCTATAGCGTGATCCCGGATACGGATGGCGTGCGGTTCAACAACGTGCTGCCGCGCCTCGGTCTCGCGTACGACGTGTTCGGCACCGGCAAGACGTCGATCAAGGTGAACTGGGGCAAGTACGTCCAGCCGGCGCAGAACGCCGGCATCTTCACCGGCGCCGCGCCGACGTCCGAAATCTCGTCGTCGGCGTCGCGCAGCTGGACGGACGCAAACCACAATTTCGCCATCGACTGCAACCTGACGACGCCGGGCGCGTCGGATGACACTGCAGCCGGCGGCGACAAGTGCGGCGCGCTGTCGAGCAGCCTGTTCGGTACCTTCGGCCTGCCGATCACCTACAGCCCCGACCTGCTCTACGGCAACCGGCCGTGGGACTATCAGATCGGCGTCGCGGTGCAGCAGCAGGTGCTGTCGCGCATGTCGGTCGAAGTCCAGTGGAACAAGCGGTGGTTCGACGGCCAGTACCTCTCGCGCAACCTCGCGGTGCAGCCGTCAGACTGGTCGATCTACAACGTCACGGCCCCGACCGATCCGCGGCTGCCGGGCGGCGGCGGCTATGCCGTCAACGGCCTGGCGGACATCGCGCCGGCCCTGTACGGGAAGACCAACTTCCAGGTGCAGCCCGCGTCCAACTACGGCAATCAGTATCAGTACTGGGACGGCTTCGACGTCACCGTGTCGCTCCGCGCGATGAAGGGCATCACCTTCCAGGGCGGCACGAGCACGGGCCAGACGGTGCAGGATCTGTGCGGCGTCGCGAGCCAGGTGCCGGAGGCGTTGAGCCCGGGCCAGAGCATCGCGATCGGCGTCTCGTCCCCCGGCTTCACGGCGCTCGGCGTCGGCCAGAGCGGCTATACACCCGCGCAGTACTGCCATCTCGCGTCGGGTTTCCTGACGCAGCTGCGCAGCATCACGTCCTACAGCGTGCCGAAGGTCGATGTTGACATCTCGGCTTCGTTCCAGAGCAAGCCGGGCGCGATGCTCGCGGCCAACTACAACATGACGGCCGCGCAGATCGCGCAGACGCTCGGCCGCGCGCCCTCCGGCGTGAACGTCGTCACGGTCAACCTCATCGCGCCGGGATCGCTCTACGGCGACCGCGTGAACGAGCTGGATCTCCGGTTGTCGAAAGTGTTGAAGTTCAACCGGACCCGGACGCTGATCTCGCTCGACCTCTACAACGCGCTCAACTCGGCGGCGGTGTTGACCTACAACAACACGTACAGCCCGACCAGCTCGGCGTGGCTGACGCCGACGTCGGTGCTGGCGGCCCGCGTCCTGAAGATCGGCGCGTCGTTCGACTTCTAAACACGAAGGGCACGAAGGGCTTCTTCAAAGCACGAAGGAGCACGAAGACGAAGAGCCGGGGGCGGACGACGCTCCCGGCTCTTTTTTTTGGTTTGTTCAATCCGGACGAATCCAAGGATCCGTATTTCGTAAAGAATTGCCAGTCAACAGCATCAGTAAATCGTACGTGGACAATAAACGACCTGCGGTATGTTTGCCGCCACTGCACACTGCGACCCGTCGCCGTTCACGCGCTCGTGCAGGGAGGTCAGCATGCGAAGTGCCCGTGTCGTTCTGCTCCTGGGGCTCCTCCTCTCCTCGGCGTCGGCATACGCCCAGTCGTCGCTGGCGGGCGTCGTCAAGGACACGTCCGGCGCGGTATTGCCGGGCGTCACGGTCGAAGCGGCCAGTCCCGCGCTGATCGAGAAAGTGCGCACGGTCGTCACCGACGCGGGCGGCCAGTACAAGGTCGTGGACCTGCGTCCCGGCACCTACACCGTCACGTTCACGCTGACGGGCTTCAGCACCGTCAAGCGCGAAGGTATCGAGCTGGCCGGCAGCGGCACCGTGACGATCAACGCAGACATGAAAGTCGGCGCCGTGGCCGAGACCATCACGGTCACCGGCGAAACGCCAATCGTGGACGTGCAGAACGCCGCGCGCCAGCAGACGCTGAACGGCGAGCTGGTCGCGAACACGCCGGCGGCGCGCAGCTGGAACGGCATCATGCTGCTCGTGCCGGGCGTGACGAGCACCGACGGCAACGCCATGCAACTGACGCCGGGCATGGTGCTGTTCGGCATCCACGGCGGGCCCGTCCAGGAAGGGCGGCTGCAGGTGGACGGCATGAACGTCGGCGCGTCGCGCGGCGGCGGCGGCGTGTCGGGCTACTCGGTGGACACGGCGAACGTGCAGGAAGTGACGTTCCAGACCTCGGGCGGCCTCGGCGAAGCCGAAACCGGCGGCCCGCTGATGAACGTCGTCCCGAAGACGGGCGGTAACGTCTTCAAGGGGTCGGCGTCGTTCCAGACGTCGGGCTCGGGTCTCCAGAGCAACAACTACAACGATTATCTGAATTCGGTGCTCAAGACGCCGAGCCAGCTGCTCGGCCTCTACGACGTCGAAGGCGGGCTCGGCGGGCCGATCAAGAAGGACAAGCTGTGGTTCTTCTACACCGGACGCACGTACGGCAACGGCACGTCGATCACCGGCATGTTCGCCAACAAGAACGCCGGTAATCCGAACTCGTGGACCTATGCGCCCGACACGACGCTGCAGGCGCGCAACGACACGTCTACCATCGTCAACAACCTGCGCCTTACCTATCAGATCAATCAGAAGAGCAAACTGAATCTCTTCGCGGACTACCAGAAGGGCTGCAACGGCTCGGCGTGGATCGGCACCTCGGCCAAGGCCTGCCGATCGAATCCGGACGGCTGGATTGAGGGCGGCGCATCGAGCCCGTTCGTCATCGCACCGGAGGGCACGGCGTACGGCAACACGACGCCGCAGCGCATCTGGCAGGGCACCTACACGAACACGCTGACCAACAAGATGCTGTTCGAGTTCGGCTACAGCGCCTACAACAGCCGCTGGGGCGGCCCGACGGCGCCGGGGAATCCGACGGCCGACTTCATCCAGGTGCGCGAACAGGCCGGCTCGATTCCCGGCCTCTGCTATCGCGCCATCAGCACGCTGTGCGGCACCGGGTTCGCGACGTCCACGGGCTGGATTTCGGCCAACACGTGGCACGCGAACATCTCGTACGTCACCGGGTCGCACAGCATGAAGTTCGGCTACATGGGCCTGTACGACTACGACAACCAGGACAGCAACTACGCCAACTCGCAGGATCTGGTCTACCAGTTCAACAACGGCGTGCCGAATCAGTTCTGGGAGCTGTCGGGCATCTTCAAGAGCCAGTGGCGCACGCGCTACGACGCCTGGTTCGGGCAGGACTCGTGGACGCTCGGCCGGGTGACGCTGCAGGGCGCGCTCCGCGCCGAGCACGCGTTCAGCTACTACCCGCCGGAGTCGATCGGCGGCACGCGCTTCGTGCCGTTCGCGAACATTCCGCAAGCCGACGGCGCGAACTTCCTCGACGTGATGCCGCGCGTGGGCATCGCCTACGACGTGTTCGGCAACGGCAGGACGTCGCTGAAGGTGAACTTCGGCAAGTACGTCCAGCCCGCGCAGAACGACGGCGTCTATACCGGCGCCGCGCCGACCTCCGGCATCGTCACGACGGCGACGCGCAGCTGGACCGACGCGAACCACGACTTCGCCGTCAACTGCAACCTGACGACGCCGGGCGCGTCGGACGACACGGCCGCGGGCGGCGACAAGTGCGGCCCGCTGTCGAACACGAACTTCGGCACGCTGAACCCGTCGTTCACGTACTCCGATCAGATCCTGAACGGCCTGCGGCCGTGGGACTACCAGGTCGGCATTGCGGTCCAGCAGCAGCTGACCTCGCGCATCTCGGCCGAAGTGCAGTGGAACAAGCGCTGGTTCTACGGCTACTACGTGAGCCGCAATCTCGCGCTCGATCCGACGACCGACTGGACGACCTACAACATCACGGCGCCGACCGACGCGCGGCTGCCGGGCGGCGGCGGCTATGCGATCAACGGCCTCCACGACGTCGTCCCGTCGAAGTTCGGCCAGTCGAACTATCAGATCCAGGCGGCGGACAACTACGGCGACCAATACCAGTATTGGAGCGGCGTCGATCTGACGGTCGCGATGCGCGCGACCAGCGGCCTGACGTTCCAGGGGGGCACGAGCACGGGCCAGACCGTGCGCGACCTGTGCGGGGTGTCGACCACGCTGCCGGACGCGCTGCAGCCGTCGATCCCGCTGGCGATTGGCGTCAGCGTGCCCGGCTTCACGCCGCTCGCGGGCGTGCAGCTGGGCGCGGCGCCGAGCCAGTACTGCCACCTCGAGTCGGGCTTCCTGACGCAGTTCCGCGGCCTCGGCTCGTATCAGGTGCCCAGGGTGGACGTCGAAGTGTCGGCGAGCTTCCAGAGCAAGCCCGGCGCGCAGCTCGGGGCGAACTACTTCATGCCCTCCGCGACCGTCGCGCAGTTCCTCGGCCGGGCGCCGTCGGGCAACGTCCCCAACGTGGCGATCAACCTCGTCGCGCCGGGCACGCTGTACGGCGATCGCGTCAACGAGCTCGATCTGCGCTTCTCGAAGATCCTGCGCTTCGGCGGCACGCGCACGAAGATCTCGCTCGATCTCTACAACGCGCTGAACGCGAACCCCGCGCTGACGTACAACCAGACGTTCAACCCGGCGGTGACGACGGGCTCGGGCGCGTGGTTGACGCCGACGTCGGTGCTGGCGGCACGCGTGCTGAAGATCGGCGCCTCAATCGACTTCTAGGCACGAAGGGCTTCTCTCTCCACGAAGCACACGAAGGGGCGGGAGCGGACGATCGCTCCCGGTCCTTTCGTTCATATCAACTCTTTACTACTTTAGGCGCGCGCAACGACCGGGCGGCGACGTACGATCGGTGTGTGCGCGTGTCTCGATGTGGCGCGGGCCTGGCGCTCGTCGTTCCTCTCACCGTCGTCGCGCTGACCGTCGTCACCGCGGCGCAGCAGGCGCCCGTGTTCAGAGCCGGCACCCAGACCGTGCCGCTGTTTGCGACCGTCACGGACGCGAGCGGGCGGCTGATTCCGGATCTGACACAAGAGGATTTCGAGATCCTCGACGACAACAAGCCGCAGACGGTGACGTCGTTCACCAACGACGTGCAGCCGATCAAGGTCGTGGTGATGCTCGACCAGAGCGGCAGCATGGTGAACAACCTGGCGACGGTCAAGGACGGCGCCGAGCAGTTTCTGATCCGGCTGCTGCCGCACGATCTGGCCCGCATCGGCAGCTTCGAAGACAAGATCATCGTCAGCCCCGAGTTCACGAGCGACCGTGACGCGCTCATCCGATTTCTGCGCGACCAGCTGCAGTACGGCAACGGGACGCGGTTGTGGGACGCCGTCGATGCCGCGATGTCCGAGTTGTCCGGGCTGGACGGCCGCCGCGTCGTGCTCGTGTTCACCGACGGCGGCGACGATCCGGGCCCGGGGAAACACGTCAAGTTCGACACCGTCCTCAAGCGCGCGCAGGCCGACGGGTTCATGGTCTACGCCATCGGGTTTCACAGCAAGTGCCGGTGCGGCTACAACGGGCGGATGGTCGAGACGGATCCGGATCCGAGCTTGAAGAAGGTCGCGGCCGAGAGCGGCGGCGGCTACTTCGAGCTGAAAGAGGGCGCGGATCTCTCCTCGACGTTCACACGCGTCGCGCAGGAGCTTCACAGCCAGTACGTCATCAGCTTCACGCCGGACAATTGGGACGGCAAGCTGCACACGCTGCAGGTGCGCGTGAAGCGGCCGGGCATGACCGCGCGCACGCGCAAAAGCTACATCGCCTCGCCTGCGTCGTAGCGCGCGGCTGCGGAGCCCGTTACACTACCCCTGACGCACGCGCCCGTAGCTCAGCTGGATAGAGCACCGGCCTTCTAAGCCGGGGGTCGCAGGTTCGAGTCCTGCCGGGCGCGCCAGCACTTCGCGACGCGGCGATTTCGGCAACGCGCCGAATCGTGTCGAAACGGCTCGTCGTCTAACAGACGCGGGCAACGTTCAGTAAACACTGCGCGACTACTCGTTACCGTTCATCGGCGACGGCGTCGCGGCGCCCGTCACGCGTGCCTCCGTTAAGCGGGACGTATACTCGCTGCGTGGGTGTCATCAATGGCGTACTCGAGCTGCTCGCGGTCCTGACGGTCGTCGCACTGGCGGTTCGTCTCTTGGAGTCCCGCTTCGCATTCTTTCCGGCATCTGGTGAAACGATCACACCGCACTCGTTCGGCGTCGAGTACGACACGCTCTCGATCGCAACCGCTGACGGCGAGCGACTACACGCTTGGGCGATGAGACCCGCCGTGCCTCATGCCCGTATCGTGTACTTCCACGGTAACGGCGGCAATCTGTCAGTGTGGGCACCCATCCTGGCACGGATCGCTGGCCGCGGATATTCGGTGCTGGCCTTCGATTACCGTGGCTATGGCATGAGTACAGGTCGGCCGAGCGAGCGCGGGCTCTACCGCGATGTCGATGCCGTGATCGAGCGCACCAAGGAATGGCAAGAGCAGATGATAGTCGTGTACTGGGGTCGTTCGCTTGGGTGCACCATGGCGGCGTATGCGGCGACGGTTCGAGCACCACACGGTCTGATCCTGGAGTCCGGATTTCCCAGCGCGCGGTCGCTCGTCCGCTCGTCGCCGGTACTCGCTGTTCTCGCGTGGTTCTCAAGCTACCGTTTCCCCTGTCGTGAGTTTCTTCGACGGGTCAACGTACCGGTGCTCGTCATGCACGGTGATGACGATCATGTCGTACCGATCGCGCAGGGACGGGAACTATTCGACGGCATTGTGGGACGCAAGCGCTTCGTCACAATTCGCGGCGGCGATCACAATGACCTGACGCCGGGCGACGCGCACGCCTACTGGCGGGCCGTTGACGAGTTCATCGCGAGTGTACAGACGTGGGAGTCTTGATTTCCGATGCTACGTGAGCAACTCGTCCCGGTATTCCGGAGTGAGCCGTGAACGAGTTCCGACAGCTCCGTCGTGATACGAATCTTCACAAGGAGATTTGGCCGCGCGCCTCGACATACCGCCGAACACGTTTCGTATAAACGTCCCGTGACGTCTGAGCGTCGGGCAGCGGCCTTGCGGGAAGCTGCTCGTGCTATGGTCGAATAACGGACGGTGCCATGAATACGCTGACGAAACTCGCCCTCGGCCTGATGGGACAGCTCAAGCCTCGACGGCCCGCCGGCACCGCAGCCACGACGATCGAGTTGCCGTCGCCAAATCGCAGCGGCGGTATGCCGCTCATGGAGGCGCTGCAGAAGCGTGAGTCGCGGCGTGAATTCGCACCACAGGCGTTGCAGGAACAGACACTGTCAGATCTCCTGTGGGCGTGTTCTGGCATCAACCGGCCCGAACTCGGAGGACGCACCGCGCCGAGTGCGATGAACTCGCAGGAAGTCCAGCTCTACGTGGCGTTGCCGCAGGGCCTGTTCCGTTATGAACCGACCGCCCACACGCTGCAGTTGGAGGCTGCCACCGACGTGCGCCGTGTGACGGGCTACCAGGACTTCGTCGACACTGCGCCGCTGGATCTCATCTACGTTGCCGACCACGCGCGCATGAAGCTGGTGCCGGCCGCACAACGCGAAGCCTATGCCTTCGCCGCCGCCGGCGCGATGGCGCAGAACGTGTACTTGTACTGCGCGTCGGCGGGGCTTGCCACTGTCATTCGCGCCTGGTTCGATCGCCATGCGCTGTCGCAGGCAATGGGTCTGGAAGCGGACCAGCAATTGCTACTGGCGCAGACTGTGGGCGTCGCAAAAGGCGCGTGAGGGTTACGGCGCATCATCGAGACCGCACGTGCAGCCGCTCCAAGAACTGCTCCATCGCGTCAAGCGGGACGTCGCCGAGACCTTCTCTTCAGGGCAGTTTTGGCTTTTGCGTAGCCGGGTTTGATCACATCGTAAATCAGCTGAAGGCGGTGCCTATAGGGAATGAACGCACTTTTCATCGCGTTGATCGTGAGTTTCTCGAGGTCGTCGAGGCTGAGCTTGAAGGCCCGATGGGCCAGGTGAAACTCCTTCGTCATCGTGGTGTCACTCATCAGGCGGTCGTCGGTGTTCAGCGTGACACGAAAACTGTACCGGTGGTAGATGCCGAAGGGATGCTGTTCGACGCTCTCGACGGCGCCTGTGTGTACGTTGCTGCTCAAACAGATCTCGAGCGGAATCCGCTTGTCGAGCACGTACTGAGCGAGATATCCCATTTTGACAATCTTCGTCGGCTCATGAATGTCGAGCCCGATGTCCTCGATGAGTCGCGTCGCGTGACCCACACGGTGCGCGCCGCACCACTGGATGGCCTGCCAGATACTCTCCTTGCCGAAGGCCTCGCCGGCATGGACGGTGATGTTGAAATTCTCTCGTTGGATGTAGTGGAACGCCTCGATGTGCTTCTTCGGAGGGAACCCGCCTTCCTCGCCGGCCAGGTCGAATCCGACGACGCCGCGCTCGCGAAAATCCACGGCGAGCTCTGCCATCTCCAGGGACCGTTGCAGGTTCCGCATGGCGCAGATGATCACGCCGTACTCGACGCCGAAGTCCTGCTTCCCGCGCTCGAGACCCGCCAACACGGCGGTCACGACCTCGTCCCCATGGAGTCCCTTGCTGGTGTGGAAGAGCGGCGCAAAACGCGTTTCGACGTACACCACGCCGTCGTGGTGCATGTCCTCCATCATTTCGTAGGCGACGCGTTCCAGGGCCTCCGCGGTTTGCATGACGCCGCAGGTGTGCGCGAATCCTTCCAAATACAGCGGCAGACTGCCTCGCTGAGCGCCGCGGTGAAACCACTTGGCGAGATCGCCTGGGTCGGTGGTCGGGAGGTCTTTGTACCGCTGCTCCTTCGCGAGGTCCACGATGGTGTGCGCCCTCAGGCCGCCGTCGAGATGGTCGTGAAGGAGCACCTTGGGCAAGGACCGAATGACCGTTTCGTCAATCTTCATTTTCGTGCCGCCAGTTTTCGCTGAAGGATTCGTTTGGCGCCCTCGAGTTCCTTACGACGCCTTGGCGTGAGATCCTTGCCGGCGCGATTGATGAAGTACTGAATCATTCGAATACCGGAGCCCAGCCCTTTGGGCGAGACATCGGCTCGCGCCATGATGCGGGCAATCTCTTTGGCTGAGCGCGTAAACGTGCCTGGCGGAGGCGCGGTGGAGATCGTGGCGACCTTCTGAACCCACTGACGCCTCGCTCGCGTCCTGCGCGAGGAATGCGGCGAGACGGACTTGATCGGCATAATCAATCGCAGTATGACCGAGGTGACCGTTCGCGTGTATGGCTCACTGAACGACTTCTTGCCGCCTCAGCGCCGACAGGTCGCGTGGTCACACCTCGTCGAAAGTCGCCAGTCGGTGAAGGATCTGATCGAGAGTCTCGGGGTGCCGCATCCAGAGATCGACTTGATTCTCGTGAATGGAACGTCCGTGCCCTTCGAATACGCCGTGCAGCGCGGGGATCGCATCGCCGTGTTCCCCCGATTCACGAGCTTCGACATCGGCACGCTCACCCACGTGCGACCGCAGCCCCTCGATACGGTCCGCTTCGTTGCCGACGTTCATCTGGGCAAGTTGGCAAGGCGTCTGCGCCTCGTCGGACTCGACACCGCCTATCGTGCGGACGCGAACGACGCTGAACTGGCGACACTGGCCGCGCGTGAGAGGCGAATTCTCCTGACACGCGACCAGGGGCTCCTCAAGCGGCGCCTCGTGATGCACGGATACTTCGTTCGCGAGACGCGTCCCCACCCCCAACTGGTGGAAGTGTTGCGGCGCTTTGGTCCGCTCGACCTGCGTCCATTCTCTCGCTGCCTTCGCTGCAATGGCTTGCTGCGCGAGGTGCCGAAGTCGGCGATCGACGCGGCGCTCCTGCCTCGGACCCGGCAGCACTACGACCGGTTCGAGACCTGCGGCGGGTGCGGCCGCATCTATTGGAAGGGGTCTCACTGGGAGCGGCTGATGCACGCGATCGATATCGCGCGAGAAGAGGCTGAACGTCGTCCCATCTGACGACCGATACGAGGTTCGTGGCTGGCCCTGGCCGTGGCGGTCGGCATCGCCCTGGCGGCGGCGCCGACGCTCGCCCACCATTCCCGCGCGATGTTCGACGTGCGCAAGAACCTCACGTATCAGGGAGTCGTGGAGGAGTACCGCTGGCAGAACCCCCACAGCCTCATCGTCGTCAGAGTCCCGGCCGGCGCGGCGGATCGGTCCACGGTCGGGACGTGGACCGTCGAGGCCTCGGCGATCGGCATCATGACCTACTGTGGGTGGACTCCAAGGACGTACAAGCCTGGCGATCCGATTACGGTGGTGGCTCATCCGAGTATGGATGGCTCTCACCTCGTGTTGCTCTTCTACGCGATCAAGGCTGACGGGACGCGGCTCTGCCGCGCGGCGCATCAGTATGATGGAGAGAAAGAATAGGATGCTGCGCGACGCCTTCGTCGGTCAGGCGCACGCCCGTCGTTTTCGTGAAGGCGGCGCGTTCGCGCTCTTGAGCCTGTCGTGCCCGTTCGATTGAACGCGATGTCTCGCGGCTGAAATCGCGAGCACTCTGCGGGAGGGGTTCGGCGGAAACGGCGTGTTTGTGCATGGTGGGTGCTCTTTCTCAGTGCCCAGACGAGTTGCACAAATGCCGCCAGTACCAGACTCGAAAAAGTCGCCCGCTTTGAGTCGGTTGTCAGAGCACGACATCTTTCGTCGTGCATTTCTACACGAGTGCTTACAGTTCTCGTACACCATGCCTACTGGCCCGCGGGAAGCCGGAGTAGCTCCGTCAGTTCGGACGGATGCGCAAGGCCTTCGAAGCGCTCGACCTT
>CAZOIK010000386.1:0-7541 GCA_964579765.1 uncultured Bifidobacteriaceae bacterium | reverse complement strand
CGAGCACGGCGTACACGCCGGCGATTGCCGCGACTTTCGACGGCCAGGTCACTCGACGTTCTCCTGCGTCCAAACGCAGCCGCCTTTCTGGAGACCTCGCAAGGCAAGAAAGGTGCCCCGGTGGTCACGGCATTTCGGAGGCGGCGCGATGACACGGCGCGCACGCCCCCGGGGGCTCCGGTGCGCGCGCGTGGCGTGCTTCGTGCTTCACAGGCGGATGATGAACGCCGGCGCGCGCATCTTGGTCGCGGATGACGATCCGCTGTTGCTCGACTCGGTTGCGGACGCGCTCGAGGCGCTCGGCGCGCGCGTCACGCGCGCCGCGACCGGCGGCGACCTCGCCGAGCGGCTGGCTGAAGAAGGGCCGTTCGATCTCGTCGTCACCGACGTCGGCATGCCGTGGATGAGCGGCCTGACCGCGATGCACACCGCGCGCACGGCGGGCCTCGACGTCGCCGTCATCGTCATGACGGCGCGCGACGACGTGCGGATTCCGGCGCAGGTGCGATCGCTTGGCGCCAACGCCGCGCTGCTGCGCAAGCCGTTCGGCCTCGACGAGCTCGAGGCGCTCGCCACGGAACTGCTCGCGCGCCGCCGCCGTGCGGAGGCGGCCACTGACGTATGAGCGCGACGAGGCATCATCGCCGCGCCATCGCGGCAGACCAGGTGTTTCCGCCGGCGGCGCTGCGCACGCTGCGCGAACACGTGACCGCGAAGGGCGGGTGTCTCGCCGGCGTGTCCGACGACCTGCTCGCGGAGCTGCTGACGACCATCTTCTGGGCCGGCCTCGAGACGTACGAGGGCGAGCACCATCCGATCGGCGTCGTCTTTCTCGGCACGAGCGAGGTCGATTTCGTGTTTCCGGAAGGCGCCGAATCGGCCTCGGCGCCGCTCTATCAGTGGAAGGTCCTGCGCTTCGACGTCCCGCGCCCGTTCGCGGTCGGCGAGCTGGTGAAGCTCGCGGTCGCCGGCGTCGGCCACCGGCTCTACATCGCCGTCAACGTACTAGACGACGGGACGCTGGCGATTTCGGGGCTCGTCCGCGAAGGCTTCAACGTCGATCCCGATCCGTTCGTGAAGATCATCGCGCTCCGGCCGGGCTGCCTGTCGATTCGCAGCGGCGGCGATCTGTTGCTCGGCTACGAACGCGGCGCCGTGCTGACGGGCGGCGACGGCGTCTGGTTCGCCACGGGCCTGGTCCGGGCCGCGATCGAGCGCATGGCGCGGCTCGCCGGACTCGACGACGACGCGGTTCCCGACTACGTCCGCACGGTGCGTTCGCTCGTCGGCGACATGACGGCGCACGGCCGTGGCGGCATTCTGGTCGTGAGCGACGAAGAAACGCCGGACGCGGCGCTGTCGGCGACGTACCGAATGACGCGCGACTCGTCGCTTGCCTCGCTGATCCGTCTGGCGCGACGGGTCGGACGGGCGAGCGCGGCCGACACGTCCGCGCGGTCGGCGAACGGCGACTCGGCGTTCCACGTCGTGCTGCGCAACGCGTTCTACGCCGAAGCCGAACGCGTCACGCAGGAGCTGGGCGCGCTCACCGCCATCGACGGTGCCGTCGTCGTCAACCGCCAGCTCGCGCTCGCGGCGTTCGGCGTGGTGCTGCCCGTCGGATCGCAGAGCGTGCTCGTCGAGGTGTCGGGGGAAGAAGGAAAGCACCCGCGGTTCGTCGATCTGGGGAGCCGGGGCACGCGCCATCGTGCGAGCGCGACGTACGCCGGCGAGCATCCGGGCAGCGTGGTGTTCGTCGCGTCCGAGGACGGGCAGCTCTCGTGTCTCTACCGCCAGGCGGCACACGAGCACACGCGCCTGTGGCGCCTCGGCGCGGGCGACGCGCCGCGCTAGCGCCTGCCGTCGTGTCGGGCTTCAGCCGGACGTCCGCCTGAAGGCGGACACTACTGGCGGCGCGCGGCCATTTCGCGGCCGATGTCGCGAAGGTCGTCGGGCGAGAGCACGCGCGCGGCGGCGGGGAAGAGCTGTCGATCTTCGAGGGCGATGTGCTCGCGATAGAGCGTCTGGAGCTCGATCAGGCGATCTGTCAGGTTGCGCGTGTCCACGTCCGACAGGAAGCCGTGATCCAGCCAGCGGCGGCAGAACACGTCCACCATGCGCTGGTGCGACTCGGCCAGTTCGTGCTCGTCTTCGAGACGCGCGAGCGATCGCAGCGCGTCCGCCGCGTCCGCGTCGTCGTGCGCGCGGAGCCGAGGAAACAGACTCTGCTCTTCGTCAGCCGTGTGCCGGCGGGCCGACGACTCGAAGTAGTCGAGCGCCGACTTCATCTGCCTCCACTGATCCGGCGTGAGCGGCTGGCCGGCGACCGAGCGCGCCAGCCCGAGCAGCACGTCGAGGAAGTACTCGATGCGCCGGTGGCAGTCGCTCAGCAGTCCGAGCGGCTCGTCGAAGCTGTGATCGAGGGGCTGGCCAATCTGGAGAGGCATATGCCTTCAATTCTGACGCCCGCGGCGACGGCGCGTCAATGCGAGGGCGACAGCGCGCGCAGATTCCAGACGGCGATGGACGGTTCGGCTGCATTCTGGTGCTCGACGTCGAGGACGCCGAACGCCGCCGTGTCGAGGCGGAAGCGCGCGCCTTCGCACGGCGTCAGCCCGATCCACCGCGCCGCGAGCACGCACAGGAAGTGTCCATGCGAGACGAGCGCGACGAGCCCGCGCAGCCCGTGCAGCGTCGCGATCAACGCGTCGGCGCGCGCGCCGACCTGCTCCGGCGACTCGCCGCCGGGGCAGCCGTCGCGGAAGAGGTTCCAGCCGGGGCGCCGCGCCTGGATTTCGGCGAGCGTCAGGCCCTCGTACTCGCCGCAGTCCCAGTCACGCAGGTTCAGGTCGAGCCGCGCCGAGCCGCCGAGGCCGGCGAGGACGCACGTTTCCTCGGCGCGCCAGAGCGGGCTCGTCAGGACGTGCGCAAACCTCGTCGGCTGCAGCCGCTCGCCGAGGATGCGGGCCTCGCGTTGCCCGCGCGCGGTGAGCGGCAGATCGGTCCGCCCGGTGTGGCGATGGTCGCGCGACCACTCCGTTTCACCGTGGCGGATGACATAGATGGCGATGCGCGCCTCCTCAGTTGGCAGCGGCCGGCGTGAACTCGTTGCGGACCGCGGCGAGAAACGGCGTCGCGGCCGGGGGCGCCGTCACAGCGTTGTTCGCGAGGATCTGCCGTGCGTCGGTGCCGCTGCCGTACACGTCGTGGTTCGCGTCCGTGTCAGGACCCAGCTTACCGCCTGACAGGTCGATGCCGGCGAACACGCCGTTCGATCGCGAGTAGGAGAGGATCTCGGCCTTCACCTGCAGATCGGTGCTCGCGCTGGCCGAGCGCCCGACCGGCCCCGCCGCGACCGAGGCGTCCGCGCCCAGCGACACGTTGTCCTGCAGCAGCTTCTTCATGCCGTCCTGGTTCATCACGAGCAGCACGAGGTCGGTTTCGTTGGCGCCGATCTGCGCGCCCCAGCTGCCTTTCTCGATCTGCATGAACGCGGGCGCGGTCCAGCCGCCCGAAGTGCGGCACGTCGCGACGCCTTTGCCGTACTCGCCGCCGAAGATGAACGCCGCCTTCTTCACCGACGGGATCACGACGACGCAGCTCGCGCTGTTCCACAGTGATTCGGGGATGTCCTTGTCGGGTGTGGCGTGCAGGCTCTTGAGCACGTCGCCCGCCGCACGCAGCCGATCGCGTTCTGTCGAGGTGATCTTCGCGAATGCCGTGCCGGCGGCGAGGACGCCGATCACAACGGCAATGCCCATCGTTCTCATGTCACAACCTCCGTGATTCGCGGTGCAAGAGTGCGTCCGGCGCGCGCGCGATTCCCTTAGACGAAGTAGAACGCCAGCGCCAGCAGGGCGTAGATGGCCAGCAGCAGCACCCCCTCGAACCACGTCGTTTCTCCGTCGTGCGCAATGGCGTTCACTCCGAACGCCACGGCCGCGATCGAGACAAGCTCGAGCGGGCTCGAAAACACGAGGTCGAGCGGCCGCCGCGTCACGGCCGACACCGCGACGAGCAGCGGCGCGACGAGCAGCGCAATCTGAATCGTCGAGCCGACGGTGATGCTGACGGCAAGGCCGATGCGATCGCGCCGGGCGAAGTACGCGGCGGAGATGTACTCGGCCGCGTTGCCCGCGACGGCGAGAAGCACGGCGCCGAGGAAGAGCTCCGACACATGCATCGACGCGGCGGCCGCGCTCAACGCCGACGAGATGAGCTCGGCCTCGACCGCAATCGCCGCCGTGGCCGCGCCGAGCACGACGAGTGCCCGCCAGACCGGCCACGCGGAGGCTCGCGCCGCGCCCTGGTGATGGTCGTGCGCTGATGCGAACGCGTCGCGATGCGTCACGAGCGTGTACATGAGATTCGCCGCGTAGACGCACATCAGCACAATCGAGACGCCAATGCTGAGGTGCTCGTCGAGCCAACGGGAGCCTGCGACGCGGTTCGCGCGCACGGCGCGGTCGAAGAGCGCCGGCAGCAGCAGCGCGATTGTGGAGAGGACAAGGAGGCTCGACAGCCGCCCCGCGTTCGCGCGGTTGAACGTCTGCTTCTCACGTCCGACGCCGCCGGCGAGAATCGCGATGCCCAGGCCGAGCAGCCCGTTGCCGATGATCGCGCCCGTGAGCTGGGCCTTGACGACGTCGGCGCGGCCGGAGGCGAGGACGAACAGCGCCAACACGAACTCCGGCGCGTTGCCGAACGAGACGTTCACCAGCCCGCCTACGGCGGGCCCGGCCCTGAGCGCGATCTGCTCGGTTGCGCGCCGAATCCAGTCGGCGAGCGGGACGACGGCCGCGATCGCGATGCAGAAGGTGAGGGTCGGCGGTGACGGCGTCGCGGCGAGGACGAGCGAGGCCGGCACCAGCAGCAGGAGCCACCTCACGCGCCCTCCCTGTCAGCGCGCGAGCCGGTCGTGCCGGACATCGGCACGCCCGGCCGGCGCTCGGAGGTGCTGCCGCTTACGCGGTGACACGCGGCGGTCGCGCGTGATGCATCCCCGCGACCGCGATGGCCGCGACGACGATCGCGATGATGCCGCTGATGACGTCGTTGCTGACGTGACGCGGCGCGCCGCTGTAGCGCAGCACGAACGGCGCGACGATCAGCCAGATGCCGCACAAGACTTCGAACCACGCCGCACCGGACGGCGGCGCGATGGCGCCGACGATCCACCACGAGAACGCGATCAGCAGAATGCCGAGGACGACGTCGTTGACGGTCCAGGCGCCGGCGCCGGTGCCGACGCGCGTGATCGCAAACGGCGCGATGATGAGCCAGATGCCGAGCAGGACGTTGATCCACGTGATGTTTTTCATGGGGTGAAACCTCCGTACACCCGCCTAGTGCTGCAAAATTCGTGCGGGCATTTCCCAGAAGGCGGTTACCCTTCACGCACTTCGATCTGTCCCTCGTGTTCGCGCACGTCGTAGCTCGGCTGGGCCATCGTCGCGGGGCCGTTCACGACGTGGCCGTCGCCGAGCGCGAATTCCGAGCCGTGCCACGGACACACGACCGACGCGTCCTTCAGCGTGCCCTCGGAAAGCGGCCCGCCCAGGTGCGAGCACGAGTGCGCGAGCGCGCAGACGCGCCCGTGGCGGCGAGCCAGCAGCAGATCCAGGTCGGCCGTTCGCGCGCGCGTCATCGCGCCCTCGGCGACGCTCTGTGACGGCGCGACAGGCGCGAACGTCTCCGGCACCTCGTTCCCGGCCGCGTGGGTCACGCCAATGCGCCGTCCATAGACGAGATCGCCGCCGAGGTACGCGGCAGTCACCGTCATCGCGTAGCCGGCCATGGCGCACGCGCGCCCGCTCGTGCGCGCGCGGCCCTTGCGCAGCACGTACGACGCGGCGAACAGCGTCGTCGCGCCGAGGTTGAGGAGCCCGTGCAGCAGGCCTGTACGGCGTGCCTGTCCCGAGGTGTCGGACCAGTCCGTCAGGCCCGTGACGGCCGAGCCGACGGCCCCGACGAGCCCCACGGCGACGGCGAGGTCGGCCGCGCGCGCGAGCCCGCGATCGCGGCGGGCCGCGGCCGCCGCGTCGAGCACGAGCGCGGTCGTCCAGGCGCCGAGTGGAAGATCGGTGAACACGGGGTGCAGCGGATGTCCCAGCCAGACGCCGTGAACGGCGTTTTTGGCGGCTCGTCCAGTGTCGCCCGCGGCGTCATAGGCGCGGTGAACGGCGCGCGCGAGCGGTCCGGCTATCACGTCGAGCGCGGGCTGATCGGCCAGTCGGGTCAGGGCGGAGGTGCGGTCCATGCCGCACGTGTACTCAAGCGTTGTGCCCGGGGATTTCGCGCGAAGCGCGCCCGACCGGCCGCCGCCGTTCAGCGTCCCGCGTATACTAGGGAGCACGCGCGTTAGTTGCTGCTCTGCCGCGGGCCGACCGAGTTTCCCTCGTTCCCTCCCTCGACCCTGTCAGCATCGTCAGATGGTTGTCATGCCCCGAGGGGCGGGAGTCGGAGATGGGACGCAAACTGTTCGTTGGTAATCTGCCGTTCAGCACGGACGAGCGGCGCCTGGAGGAACTCTTCGCCGCGGTCGGTCCGGTCGATACGGTGAACATCGTGCGCGATCAGATGACGGGCCGCGCGCGTGGCTTCGCCTTCGTCGAAATGCAGACCGAAGAAGGGGCGCAGTCGGCGATCCAGCGGCTGAACGACACGGAGCTCGACGGGCGGCGGATTGCGGTCAACGAAGCGCGTCCGAAGCCGAGCGGCGGCGCGGGACGCGGGCCGGGCGGCGGCGGCGGACGTCCTCCGCGGCGCGAGCCGCGCTGGTAAGAACCCTGTCAGGGAGCGCTGGTGCAGAAATCGAGACCGACACAGAACAAACGCGCGCGTGAGCGCGCCAAGCAGGAAAAGCAGCAGCAGAAGGCGGCACGCCGCCTCGAGTCACAGCAGCGGCGCGCCTCGCAGCCCGCGCGCGGCGCCGGCGATGAAGATCCGGACATCGCCGGCATCGTGCCCGGGCCGCAGCCCTCGCCGTGGGGCGACGACGAAGACGACGGCCAGAGCGGGGCGTAGCTGCAGGGCGACGCTACGACAGTCTTTCGCGGGCCTCACGGCCCGCACTACTCAATGATTGGCAACGGACGCGTCAGCCCGGCGGGCCAGCCGCCTGGCTTCTGCGTGTGGAAGTAGCGCTGATACGCCGCGATCCAGTTCGCGGCCATCTCACGCTGCGCGGCGGCGAGCGACAGCGTGCCGCCGCACACCAGCCGATGCAGCAGATCCTCGAGGTCGTCCTTCACGCGGGCGTTCCACACCGGTGAGCTGTAACGCTCGGGCCACAAGTTGCGGGGGTCGGCGGCGCCCCCGAGCTCCGGCGTGATCAGGTAGTCGAGCTCGTACTCGTCGTCTCGCAGCGCGCGGGCGCCGTAGTTGCGAAGGACGACGTGGCGCACGGTGGCGGGAATGTCGCGCTCGCGCGTCTCGGCGCCGGCGCGGCAGACGTCCGAGGCGTCGAGCGGACGCACCGCGCCGGGCGTCAGGTACCGCACCGGCAGCGTCGTGGTCTGCATCGTGGACGCCGAGAGTCC
>CAZOIK010000385.1:0-2700 GCA_964579765.1 uncultured Bifidobacteriaceae bacterium | reverse complement strand
ATCGTGAAGAAGGTCGCCAAGAGCAACACGACCGTGCTGATTCGCGGCGAAACGGGGACCGGCAAGGAACTGATCGCCGGCGCGATTCATCACAACTCGCTCCGTGCGCAGCGGAACTTCGTGAAGGTGAACTGCGCGGCGCTCCAGGAGAACCTCCTCGAATCGGAACTCTTCGGACACGAGAAGGGGGCGTTCACCGGCGCCGACAAGCAGCGGATCGGACGCTTCGAACAGGCGGACGGCGGCACGCTGTTTCTCGACGAGATCGGCGACATGAGCGCCAGCACGCAGGCCAAGATCCTGCGCGTGCTGCAGGAGCACGAGTTCGAGCGCCTCGGCGGCACGCGGACGCTGCGCGTGGACGTGCGGCTCATCGCGGCGACCAACCGCGATCTGCCCACGATGGTCGCGGCCGGCCAGTTCCGCGAAGACCTCTACTACCGCCTCAACGTCGTGTCGATCGAGATGCCGCCGCTGCGCGAGCGCAAGGACGACATCGTCCCGCTCGCCAACTCGTTCATCCGAAAGTTCTCCGCCGAGCTCAAGAAGAAGATCGACGGTCTGGAAGCGGACGCCCAGAAGCTGCTGATGCGCTACAACTGGCCGGGCAACATCCGCGAGCTGGAGAACACGATCGAACGCGCGATGCTGCTCGCGGAAGGGCGCGCGATCGCCGGCGGCGACCTGCGGCTGGGCGAGGCGCCGACCGCGGGCGGCTCGGGACAGAATCAGCCGTCGAGCGTCGTCAAGATCCCGCCGACGGGCATCCCGCTCGAGGACGTCGAGCGCGCGGCGCTCATCGAGGCGCTCAAGATGTCGAACTGGGTGCAGAAAGACGCCGCGGAGCTGCTCTCGATCAGCCCGCGCGTGATGAACTACAAGATCAAGACGCTCGGCATCGAGTTTCCGCGCGGCCGCCGCGCGGCGCCCGCCCCGGACACGCCCGTCGCCGCGGCGTCATAGCGGCGGCGTCCAGCACGCGCCGCACCGCGCTTCGTAGAGGTCGTCGGCGCCCACCTCGATCTGTCCGCCCGATCCGCCGATCTTCTGCGTGAAGCGCGCGTCCTGGCCGCACCGGAAGCAGTTCGCCATGAACTTCTCGACGCGGTCCGCGATGGCGAGCAGATACGGCATCGGACCGAACGGCCGCGCCCAGGCGTCGAGGTCGAGTCCGGCGACGTAGACGTCGAGGTCGCGGGCGACGACGGCGAGCGCGCTGCCGAAGTCGTCGCCGAAAAACTGCGCCTCGTCCACGCCGATCACGTCCGGCGCGATCTCCCGCACCAGCGCGCCGAGCTCCCCCGCGCCCCTGATCGGGTGCGCCGCCATGGACGCGTGCTTCTCGAATCGCTGCGCGGTCTTCTGCTTCACCACGATTTCCGCCAGCGACTCGTAGCGATCGTCGAGCGCCGGCTTCACCACCAGCACGTTCTTGTGCGCCCGCTGCTTCGACTGCAGCCGCGCCATGAGCGCCTGCGTCTTGCCCGAGAACATCGGCCCCGTGTAGACGGTGATCATCGCTACGCCTTGGGATGCGACTTCCGGTACACGTCGAGCAGCTGCGCGGTGTTCACGTGCGTATACCGCTGCGTCGTGCTCAGCCGCGAGTGCCCGAGCAGCTCCTGGATGGCGCGGAGGTCGGCGCCGCGCTGCAGCAGGTGGGTCGCGAACGAGTGCCGCAGCGCGTGCGGGCTCACGCCGGGACGCACGCCGCTCGCGGCGGCATGCCGGCGCACGAGCCGATCGACGCTGCGCACTGTGAGCCGCGTGCCCCGGTAATTGAGGAAGAGCGGATGCGCGCCGGCGCGACGGCTGCCGCTCTCGCGCACGAGCTGCTCGCGATCCTTCAGGTAGGCGCGGATCGCCGACGCGGCGCTCTTGTTGAACGGCACCAGCCGCTGCTTCCCGCCCTTGCCGAGCGCACGTACCATCCGGGCGCTCAGGTTCACGTCGTCCACGTCCAGACCGGCGAGCTCGCTGAGCCGCAGGCCCGACGCGTAGAACAGCTCGAGGATCGCGCGATCGCGGCGGCCGAGCGGCTCGTCCGCGAGCGGCGCCGTGACGAGCCGCTCCATCTCCTGCTCCGACAGATGCACCGGCATCCGCACGTCGCGCTTCGGCGTCGGGACGAGCGCACCGGGATCGTCGTCGATCATGCCCTCGCGGCGGAGATACCGCAGGAACGTGCGGGCGGCGGCGAGCTTGCGGGCCGCAGACGCGCGCGACAGCCCGCGCTCGTGCAACGCCGCGAGGAAGGATCGGAGGGCGAGCCGATCCAGGTGCGCCGGCATGAGCTCGGCGCGGGCGATGCCGGTCGTCTCCGCGACGTGATCGAGACACTGCGAGAGGTCGCTCGCGTAGGCGCGGGCGGTGTGCGCCGAGGCGTTGCGGTTAAGCCGGATGAATTGCAGGAACTCGGTGAGCAGTGCGTCCATGCATCCAGGCCTGGAGGTCCGTCAGCGCGCGATCGGCGATGGCCAGCTTCTTCGCGAGCTTGTTCTTCGACTGATGCCGCGGCAGCGCGTCGATCGCGAGCGCCGGCAAGATGCCGAACGTGATGTTCGACGGCTCGTAGTGCGCCGGGTTCGCATGCGACACATAGTACGCCAGCGCGCCGATGGCCGTGGTGCGCGGCGCCGGCATCACGGGCTCGCCTTTCGCTAGGGCGGCGGCATTCAACCCCGCGAGCAGTCCAGACGC
>CAZOIK010000384.1:0-10854 GCA_964579765.1 uncultured Bifidobacteriaceae bacterium | reverse complement strand
GATCGACTTGACGTCGGCCTTGAAGCCGAGCGTCTTCTTGCCGACACGGCGCTCGATCGCCTTGTCGAGGCCGACGAAAGCGCCGCCGCAGATGAACAGGATGTTGCTCGTGTCCACCTGGAAGAACTCCTGGTGCGGGTGCTTGCGTCCGCCCTGGGGCGGGACGTTGGC
Organism: uncultured Bifidobacteriaceae bacterium; assembly: GCA_964579765.1. Taxonomy (GTDB): domain Bacteria; phylum Acidobacteriota; class Vicinamibacteria; order Vicinamibacterales; family CAVVIG01; genus DATNBT01. Next base: position 10,683 of record CAZOIK010000384.1, on the reverse strand, counting down.
CACCGTGCCCTCGAGGATCTTGAGCAGCGCCTGCTGGACGCCCTCGCCCGACACGTCGCGCGTGATCGAGGGGTTCTCGTCCTTGCGGCAGATCTTGTCCACCTCGTCGATGTAGATGATCCCCTGCTGGCACTTCTCGATGTCGCCGCCCGCCGCCTGCAGCAGCTTCAGGATGATGTTCTCGACGTCCTCGCCGACGTACCCCGCCTCGGTGAGCGTCGTCGCGTCCACGATCGTGAAGGGGACCGACAGGAGCTTCGCGAGCGTCTGCGCGAGCAGCGTCTTGCCCGTGCCCGTCGGGCCGATCAGCAGGATGTTCGACTTGGTCAGCTCGATGTCGTTGCGGCTGCGCGGCTGCTTCTGGATCTCGATCCGCTTGTAGTGGTTGTAGACCGCGACGGCGAGCTTCTTCTTCGTCCGTTCCTGGCCGATGACGTACTCGTCGAGGAACTTCTTGATCTCCTGCGGCGTCGGGAGCGAGGAGCGCGTGCCGCGGTTCTCGAAGCGGTTGTCGTCGGCGATGATGTCGTTGCAGACCTCGACGCACTCGTCGCAGATGAACACCGTCGGACCCGCGATGAGCTTGCGGACGTCGTTCTGGTCTTTGTTGCAGAACGAGCATCGCAGGACTTCCGTTTCGCCCGCTTTCTTGACCATGCGTCTAAGCCTTTTGGCGCTCAGGCCCGTTTTCGGATGACATCGTCAATAATACCGTATTCCTTACCCTGCTCCGCCGACATGATGTAGTCGCGATCGGTGTCGTCCTGGATGCGCTTGAGCGACTGGCCCGTCTGCGTCACGAGGATGTCGTTGAGCCGCTCCCTCATCCGCAGGATCTCTTTGGCCGCAATATCAATATCGGTCGCTTGGCCCGCAATTCCAGACCCCATGATCAGCGGCTGGTGAATGACAATCCGGGAATTGGGCAGCGAATACCGTTTGCCCTTCGTCCCGGCCGCCAGGAGCACCGCCGCCATCGAGGCCGCCTGGCCGATGCAGATGGTCTGCACGTCCGGCTTGATGAACTGCATCGTGTCGTAGATCGCCAGCCCAGCCGTAATCGACCCGCCCGGGCTGTTGATGTAGAGCATGATGTCTTTGTCGGGATCTTCCGCCTCGAGAAACAGCATTTGCGCGATGACCAGGTTCGCAATCTGGTCGTCGATGGGCGTGCCGATGAAAATGATGCTGTCTTTGAGCAGCCGCGAGTAGATGTCGTACGCGCGCTCCCCCCGGTTGGTCTGCTCGACCACCATCGGAATGAGCTGCTGGTATTGATGATCGTTCATCGGCTCACCAACCGGTTTCTCACAAATGCCATCGTGCTGTTGTCGGGGAAAAATGCGCTGAGGGAGCGTCTATCGATCGTCAATCCCACTCTATCACACGGCCTCGTCCAGTCAACGCGGTTCGTGCCGGCCGTCCTCAGCCGATCGTGGCGCGGGCGAGCAGAAACTCGATCGACTTCTCCCGCCGGATCCCGGCGGCGATCCGCGAGAGTCCCTGTTCCTTCTCGAGCGCCGCGCGCACCGCGGCCGGCGTCCGGCCCGTGCGCTCCGCGTAGCGGGCGACTTCCTGATCGATCTCCTCGGCGCCGACCTCGATCTTCTCGTGGCGGGCGAGTTGATCCAGGTACACGGCGCCGCCGGCGGCTTCGACCGCCGCCTCGCGCTGGCTCTCCCGGAACGCCTGCCAGTCGATGCCCGCCTGGCGCGGGTCGATGCCCTGGTCCATCATCCGGCGCGCGAAGTCCTCGAGCCGGCGATCGAGCTCGCGATCGACGAGCGACGCGGGGACGCCGAACGGCAGGCGCGTGGCGATCTGCTTCATGAGCGCGCCGCGCATCTCGCGCTCCGCCGCGTGCGTCGCCTCGTGCTCGAGGTCTTCACGCACGCGCGCGCGCAGCGCGGCGAGACTTTCGAAGTCGCCGAGGTCTTTCGCGAACTCGTCGTCGAGCTCCGGCAGCACGCGGCGTTTCACCGACTTGACGGCGACGTGGTACTCGACGTCCTGGTTGGCGAGCTCGGCGATCGCGTAGTCGGCCGGGTAGTGCAGCGTGAACGTCTTGGCGGCGCCGGCCTCGAGCCCGAGCAGCTGCTCGTCGAGCCCGGGCGGGTTGGCCTTGGCGCCCAGCTCGATGGCGACGTCCTTGTGCGAGTCGGTCTGGCCCTGGGCGTCCTTCCGCTCGAGATCCACCGTCACGGTGTCGCCGTGCTCGGCGCCGCGGCCCTCGACCGGCTCGTACCGCGCCGCCCGATCGCGCAGCCGCTGCATCGCGTGCTCGACCGCCTCTTCGGTGACGACGTTCTGCGCGCGCTGCAGCGTGATGGCCGCATAGTCGCCCGTCTCGAACTCCGGCAGCGTGTCGAAGGACGCCGTGAACGTGAGCGGCTGGTTCTCCTCGACGCTCACGTCGCGGATGTCGGGCGTGTCAACGGCCTCCATCCCGCGCTCGCGCAGCGCGTCGTCAACGGCGCGCGGAATCAGATCGTGCGCGACCTCGTGGAGGATTTCACTCCGATACCGCTGCTTGACGACGCGCGCCGGCGCCTTGCCGGGACGGAAGCCGGGGATGCGCGCGCGCCGCGAGTAATCGCGCGCCAGCCGGTCGATGCCGGCGTTGACGACGTCGCTCGGGATTTCGACCTTGAGGTCCTTGCGGGTTTCGCTGATGTCAGTGAGCTCTGCCTTCATTGTGCAATTCCCCAGCATACACGACGAAGGCCGCGATGGTGCGAAAGGGGGGAGTCGAACCCCCAAAGCCTTTCGGCTACCGGATCCTAAGTCCGGCGCGTCTGCCAGTTCCGCCACTTTCGCGTCAGGCACGCAGTCGCGGCCAGAGTATCATGCGTGCCGATGCCTCCAGAATTTCACGGTCTCTTCCGCTTCGACGCGGGAGACGACGGACACGCGCGCGTGGTTCGCGATGCCGCGGCGCCGGCGTCGATTCCCTGTCCCACCACGGGCCGCCAGCTGCGCGTGTCAACGATCGACGCGAACACGGCCGCCATCTGTCCCGCCTGCGCGGAACATGGACACGGCGGCTTCGTCTCGTTCGTCGGGGATCTGCGGATGGCGTACGCGTGTCCGCAGTGCCGCCAGTTCGTCTGGCTTCAGAGCGTCTGATCGGGCGCCACACGGGACGGGCGCGCATCCACGTTCGTAATCAGGTATTCGGCCACCGGTCCGCGCCGTCCGGCGTGGCTGTTCACCGACCGTCTCGCGCTGGCGCGATGCGCCCGGAGGCCGGCCGCGCGGGCGTCGTCGTTGTCGTCGTACAACCGTTCGATTTGCTTCGCGGTCGAATTGCTGACGATGACGTGGCAGCCGCGGCGGGCGAGGGTCATGACGACTTCCTGCAGGCGCTGCTGGTCCGCGGCGCCAAACGGGCGGCAGGTGTACGAGGTGAAGCACGCCGTCGCGCTGAGCGGCGCATACGGCGGATCGAAGTAGAGAAAGTCGCCGCGCGCGGCCGCGTCCTCCGCATGCTCGAACGACCCGAGGACGAGCCGCACGCCCGGTGAGCTCAACGCCTCGGCCGCCTGGAACAGCCTCGTCCGATCGGCGATGCGCGGCTTCTCGTAGCGGCCGACCGGCACGTTGAAGTGGCCGCGTGAATTCACACGGAAGAGCCCGTTGAACCCCGTCCGGTTGAGATAGATCAGCATCGCCGCCAGGCGCGGCGAATACGTGATCCGCCCGTCAGACCGCCGCAGCTGTTCGCGCAGCGGGTTGAATCGCCGATCCCGCACCTCGTAGTAGTGCTCGCGCGGATTGCGCGCGTGCCCCTCGGCCAGCTCGTCGAGGGCGCAGGCGACCTGCTCGGGCTCGTCGCGCACGACCTGGTAGCACCCGATGAGGTCCGCGTTCGAGTCAATCAGCAGCACGTCTTTCCCACGCAGCCGATGTGAGTTGTAGAGGTCGAAGAAGACCGCGCCGCTGCCGAGGAAGGGCTCGATGTACTGCCCGAACGCCGCCGGGTAGAAGCGCCGCAGCGTCGGAAGGAGCTGCCGTTTCCCCCCGGCCCATTTCAAGAGCGGTTTGGCTGGTGCGATCACGCCCGAACGATCATAACGCACGGGGTTTAGCCGCCGCCCTCGCGCCAGGTGAGGCGTCCGCGATCCTGATTGATACGTGCAAATCTGCCGATACACCTCTGCGAGTGGGCAAACGCAGAAGCCACTAAGTCACAGATAAACAAGATCTTCCAGACGAACACGCCGCTGCCTGTCGCGGGAGTATTCGCGAGGTCCGCTGTATCTGTGCCGACTGAATTCGGTATCTCTGTTGACACGATCTGTCCAAAGAGTCATACTGGGTCAGTCAATGTCTTCTGAAGCCGCGGCGCTCGCTGCGGCCCCTCCGATGACTTCTTCTGTAAGTCACGGGGCGGAGCTGTATCAACCCCTCTCATTTCGACAGGTAGAGTCATGGGCGATCCGATGGTCCTGGCCGAGGCGCGCACAGCCCGGCTGGTCAAGTCTTCAACACTCGCGCTGGAGCTCGTGGGACGGTCGGTTGCGATTGTCCGCACGCAGGAGCTGATTCGCCGCGCCGCCCAGAACGACGGTGGCGTGCTGCTGGTGGCCGACCAGGGCGCCGACGTCGAATCGGTGGCGCGCGAGCTGCACAACCGGTCGCGGCGCCCTTCCGCGCCGTTCGTCCACGTCACATGCGCCTCGGGCGATCCGGCACGTCTGGACGGCGCGCTGTTCGGCGCCGGGCCGCAGGATCCCTCGTCCGATCTCGAGTGGGCGGCCCCCGACAGTCTGATCGCCTCGGCCTGCGGCGGCACGCTCTTCCTCGAGGACGTCGTCGATCTGCCGGCGGCCGTGCAGGCACGGCTGGCACGGATCGCGCGCGATGGCGAGCTGCGGGTCGATGGCCAGCCGATCGCGACCGGCCTTCGCTTTGTCGCGAGCGCGGCGCCCGGTATCGAGGCCGAGGTCCACGCCAATCGGTTCCGCAGCGATCTGTACCGGCGGCTGTCGATCTCGCGCATCGATCTCCCGCCGCTCCGCGAGCGCCCGGATGACGTACCCGCGCTGGCCATCAGGATTCTCGAGGACGGCTGTGCGGCACAGGGCGTCGCGCCTCGCGCGTTCACGCAGCCGGCGCTCGCGCTGCTCGCCGCGTTGACCTGGCCGGGCAACCTTGCCGAGCTCAAGGCAGTGGTGGATCGCGCGGCGCGCGAGACGTCGCACGACGTGATTCAAATCGAAGACGTGCTGCCCGCGCTGAATCTCGACAGAGCGCCAGCCCGGTTCGCGCCGTCGGGGCAACTGCGCGAAGCGCGCCTGCGGTTCGAGCGTGACTACATCTCAGCCGTCTTGCAGTACCACGGCTGGCGGATGGCGGACGCGGCCGACACGCTCGGCATCCAGCGTCCTAACTTGTACCGTAAAGCGCGTCAACTGGGGATTCCCCTCGCCCGGGCATCCGAGTAATCTTAGTTTTCACGGGAAGCGGAAGAGTTATGACGGTCCTGCTATCGCTCCTCCTGGCCACGCTGCTCGGACAGCAGTCCGCCGCGCCTGCCCCACAGGCGGCGCCTCCTCAAGTGACAGAGGCGCCGGCCAAGTATCAGATCGGCGCGCAGGACGTGCTCAAGATCACGGTGCTCGACGAGCCAGACCTGACCAACAGCTATCGCGTCGATATCGACGGCACCATCACGTTTCCTTACATCAACCGCGTGCAGGCGGCCGGCTCGACGCTCGCGGAACTGCAGGATCGCGTTCGCGCGGCGCTGGCGGCAGGCTATCTCAAGAACCCGCAGGTCCGCGTCGAGATCGAGTCGTACAAGAGCCAGAGCGTCATGGTCAGCGGCGAGGTCCGTTCGCCTGGGAAGATCACGATGACGGGCATGATGAGCGTGCTCGAGGCCCTCGCCGCCGCCGGGTCGCCGACCACGGCGGCAAGCGCCGAGCTGACGATTGCGCACGTCCGCAAAGCGGGCGCGGATCCCCCCGACGCGGACGTCACCCGCGTCAACTGGAAGGATCTGCAGCTCGGCAAGGGCACGGACGTGGTCCTGCAGGACGGCGACATCATCAACGTCCCGAAAGCGCAGACGTTCTACATCACGGGACAGGTGCGCAACCCCGGCAGCTTCGTGCTCGATCCAGGAATGACCGTGCAGCAGGCGATCGCGCTTGCGGGAGGCCTGAACGAGCGGGGCTCGGACCGCCGCATCAGCGCCTCCCGACTCGTCAACGGCAAGTTGACCGACGTCGATCTCAAAATGGAAGACCGCGTGATGCCGAACGACGTCATCATGGTCAAGCCGCGCTTCTTCTAACCCGCTCTTTTCCCGACACCGATCGCTCGACTCTTCCCATGTGCGGCATTGCCGGCGTGGTTGACTGCGGGCGGCCGCTGGCCGACCGGTCGCGGCTCGCCGCGGCGCTGGACGCGTCGCTCGCGCACCGCGGCCCGGACGGCTCGGGCCGGTGGACGTCGTCTGCGTCCGAGGTGCCCGGCGTCCTGCTGGTCCATCGGCGTCTGGCCATCATCGACCCGGGCCCGGGCGGCGCGCAGCCGATGTCCACGCCCGATGGTCGGCATCACATCGTCTTCAACGGCGAGATCTACAACTATCGGGAATTGCGCGCAGAGCTCGAGGCCCGTGGCGAACTGCTGCGGACCGGAAGCGACACGGAAGTGCTGCTGCGCCTGGTCGCGCGCGGCGGGCCGGCGAGCCTTGCACGCGTACGCGGCATGTTCGCATTCGCGTGCTGGGACGCCGCCGAGCGTTCGCTGCTGCTCGCGCGCGATCGCTTCGGCATCAAGCCGCTGTACGTCGCGGCCGGCAGCGGTCGCGTGGCATTCGCGTCGGAGGTGGGCGCCCTGCGCGCCGCCGGGCTGACGCGTGACGAGGTGTCGCCCGCGGGCGTGCTCGCGTTTCTCGAGTGGGGCAGCGTCCCGCCGCCGCTGACGTGGACGCGCGGCGTCCACATGCTCGCGCCCGGCGGGTGGCGGCGATGGACCTTCGGCGGCACGGCGCACGAGACCCGTGGGACGTTTGCCGATGCGTGCGCCGCCTATCGATCGACCGGCGATCCGACGCCGTCCGTCGAAATCCTGCGCGCGGATGTCCGCGCCGCGCTGCGCGAGACGGTGCGCGCGCATCTGGTGGCCGATGTACCGGTCGGCGTCTTCCTGTCGGGAGGCATCGACTCGGGCGCGCTCGTGTCGTGCGCGACGTCAGACGGCGCCGCGAACCTGCAGACGTTCACCGTCGGCGTGGACGACGAGTCGTCGGAGAGCCTGCGGGCGCGGCAGGTCGCCGAGGCGTTCGGCACGTCGCACCACGACCTGCGCGTCTCGAGCGCCGATGTCGTCCGCGATCTGCCGTCGGTCGTCGCGCGGCTCGATCAACCGACGATCGACGCTGTGAATTCGTATTACGTGTCGCGCGCGGTCGCCTCGACTGGCATCAAGGCCGTGCTCTCGGGCGCGGGAGGCGACGAAGTCTTCGGCGGCTACCCGTCGTTCACGCGGCTGCCGCGCGCGATGGCCGCGAAGCGGTGGGCTGGACCCCTCTGGCCCGTCCTGGCCCCGCTGGCCGGCGCCGTGATGCCCGCGCGGCTGCGCGCCCGCTGGCGCCACTTCGCCGCCGCCAACGGCAGCTTCGTCGAAGCGTACCGCGTGCAGCGCGGCTTTCTGCTGCCGGAAGAGCTACGCGCGCTCGCCGGTCCCGCTTTGCGCGGCGATGCCGGCCGTCACGCGGCCGACGAGCTCCGCGATGCCGAACGCACGCTGCTGGACCTGCCGGGGCCGGCGCACGAGACGGCCGCCGCCACGGTCGCGCGTCTCGAAAGCCGCCTGTATCTGGGTTCACAGCTGCTGCGCGATCTCGACGTGATGTCCATGGCACACGGCCTCGAAGTCCGCGTGCCGTTCGTTGATCATCGACTGCTCGAATGCGTCTGGCCCGCGCTCGGCGCCTACCCGCACATGATGCAGGGCAAGCGGCTCCTGTACGAGTCGCTCGAGCGTCCGCTGCCGGACTCGGTCGTGCGCCATCCGAAGCAGGGATTCACGCTGCCCTTCGCACGCTGGATGCGCCAAGAGCTGGCGCCGGTCGTTCAAGACGGCATGCGACGACTGGCGGACACGGGGTGGATCGCCGCCGATGCGCCGGATCGTGTGTGGACAGACTGGCAGCGCGGCGTGTCGCACTGGAGCCGCCCGTGGGGGCTGAGTGTGCTCGGACACTTTGTCTCGGGTATCGCGCAGAGTGCCGTCGATCGCGTCACGGAGCCGTCGAGACCATGAGGCGGACTGCGTATGTTCGACGGGCTCGCCGAGCCGCTGGCGCCGCGTGGCGCTTCTGCCGTCCCTCGCCGGAGGTGCGCGCCTGGCGCGCGGCGTGCCGACTCGCCGAACACACGCCGCGGTTCACGCCAGGCACGATACGGATGATGCAGTACGACCTGCAGTACGGCGATCTGTTGACCTTCTGCCCGCAGTGGCTGGACATCTTCGTCGATCAGTCGCTCGCGTTCCGATCGCTGACGCCCGCGCCGCGCATCCTCGACTGTGGCGCCAACATCGGTCTGGCGTCGTTGTACTTCAAGCGGCTCTATCCTCACGCGTCCATCACCGCGTTCGAGGCCGATCCGGCCATCGCGGGCCAGCTTGCGCGCAATCTGCGCGTCAACGGCACCGACGTGGAAGTCGTCGCCGCCGCCGTGTGGACGCGGACGGGCGACGTGACGTTCGCGGCGGACCGGGCAGATTCCGGGTCGCTCGTGAATACGGAAACTGGCCCGAGTCGGACGTCGATTCGGGTGCCCTCTGTTCGGCTCGCCGACATCGTGGCGCGCGAGCCGATCAGCCTGTTGAAGCTCGACATCGAGGGGGCCGAAGCCGAGGTGCTTCGCGACATCGCGCCGTATCTGGGCAACGTGGACGCGTTGCTGCTCGAGGTCCATGAGTTCCGCCCCGAGTCCCGGCGCCTGCCGGAGCTGCTCCAGCTGCTGGGCGCCGCTGGAATGCGCTATTCCGTCAGCCACGTGACGCCGTTGCCTGACCTGGACGCGCCGGAGGATCGCCGCAGGTCTCCGTTCCCGCAGTCGGCAAACGCCTGGGTGGCTGCGGTGTGCGCCTGGCGCACGGACGCACGATGACGATGCCTCCGGAGGTGACGTACGTCCTGCCGGACAAAGTCGGCGGGGTGACGACGATTATCGAGAATCTGCTTCGACATCGTCGTCAGGACGGCGTCCGTTATCGCGCCGTGCTGACGCACAATCGGAACGAGGCCGACAGCAGATTTGCGATGCCTCTGCCGGTGGATTCGCAGACCACCGTGGACACCGCGCTGCCATTCGAGAACGTGCACGCGGTCGTGCGCCGCTTACGAGGCGCGATTGGCGGCGGGCCGGGAGTGCTCGTCTGCAACGACGCGCTCGAGATGATGCTCGTCGCGCTGGTCGATCCGGGGCGCACGGTCGTGCAGATCCTGCACGGCGACTACGAGTATTACTACCGGCTTGCGACGACGCACGAACCGTTCGTTCATGCGTTTGTGGCCTACAGCCGCCAGGTGTACGAGAATCTCGTGGCGCGCCTTCCGCACCGGCGCGACAGCATCTTCTGGCTGCCATACGGCGTGGTAATTCCTGAGAGGGGGCGCAGCGCGACGTCCGGCCCGCTCCGCCTCGTTTATGCAGGACGGCTCGATCAGGCGAAAGGAGTCCTGGATCTCCCGGCCATCGACGAGCAACTGCGCCTGCGCGGGGTGACGGTGACGTGGTCGGTGATTGGAAACGGACCTGCCGCCGATGCCCTGTGGTCGCGCTGGGAGCAGTCCGCACGCGTGCGGTGGACGTCGCACGCGACTTCATCGGAGGTCGTAGCGGCATGCGCCGAGCACGACGTCTTCGTGCTGCCCAGCCGCGCCGAGGGGTTGTCGGTCGCGACCGTTGAAGCCATGAGCGTCGGCGTGGTCCCCGTCGTCACCGCCCTGCCGAGCATGTCGGAACTCGTCGGCGACGGCAGCACCGGTGTGGCCGTGGCGGCGGGCGACGTCCACGGGTTCGCGACGGCTATCGAACGTCTCGACAGAGACCGGAGCAGGCTCGAGGGGATCAGCACGGCCGCGCGACAACTCGTGCTCGAGCGATTCGATATCCGCGATCGCGCGGCGGCGTATCAGGATCTCTACGCGCGCTGGCGCGAGCTGTATCGCCCGCGTCCCCGAGGCTCTCACGTGTCGTACGGCAGCCGCCTGGATCTCCCGTGGATGCCAAATCCACTCGTGCGCCTGATTCGCTCCACGATCCGGAGCCGGCGCGCATGACGCCCGCGGTGAGCGTGCTGATGACCGCGTACAACCGCGCGGATTACATCGCCGCGTCCATCGATAGCGTTCTCGCGCAGACGTTCAGCGACTTCGAGCTGGTCATCGTGGACGACTGCTCGACCGACGGGACGCTCGACATCGCCCGTGAGTACGAGACACGCGATCGGCGCGTCCGTGTCGTGCGGAACGAGCGAAACCTCGGCGACTACGGCAACCGCAATCGCGCCGCCGACCTCGCAGGCGCCCCGCTGCTCAAATACCACGATTCCGACGACCTGATGTATCCGCACTGTCTCGAGGTCATGGTCGCCATGCTGTCGTCGGCGCCCGACGCCGCGTTCGCCCTGTCGGCCAGTCACGCGTGGCCTGGC
>CAZOIK010000383.1:0-9995 GCA_964579765.1 uncultured Bifidobacteriaceae bacterium | reverse complement strand
CGCGCTCGACAGCGCCGCCGGCGTCAAGAAAGACGCCGCGGAGCTGATGGGCATCAGCCAGCGCGCGCTGTCCTACTACCTCGCGAAATACCGCCTCGATAACTGATTACGTAAGGCCGTACGGCTTCGGTAAACGGCGCGGGCCGCCGATCGCGCGTTCACCGCGAAAACGAACGGCGCGCGCGCGGCATTGCGCTTGCGTAGTGCCGAGCCATGCGACTTCGACTGATGTTCGCGACGATCCTCGCCTTCATGGCATCGGCCTGCAGCGGCGGCAGCGGCAGCAGCTACTCGGCGACTGCCTCTACGCCCACCACACCCAGCGCGTCCACGTCCTCGTCCACGCCCGCTGGCGCGACCACCGTCAACATCATGGGCCAGAAGAACGATCAGTCCTTCAACCCCAATCCGGTGCCGTTGTCCCAGGGAAGCCAGATCGTGTGGCACAACAGCGACAACGTCGTGCACCACATCGTCATGAACGACGGGTCGTTCGACAGCGGCGACATCGCGCCGGGCGGGACGAGCAAGGCGATGACGCTGTCGTCGGCAGGCGGCAACTATCACTGCACCATCCACCCGACGACGATGTTCGGCAGCGTCAACGTCGCGACGACCGATCCGAACCCTCCCGGGTCGTCAACGGCGCCGTACTAATCGGGAAATTTGGTGATGTGGTGATGTGGTGATGGCAATCGATCGCGAAATCGCCACATCACTAGACGATCCCATCCGCCGCTACGCGGCGACGGTGTGCCGTTCGTGGAGCTCGGTCGCGAGCCCGACGGCGCGCAGGACGCGGTAGTAGACGTAGCCGAGATCGAGCTCGCCCCGCTTCACCGAGAACCGCGGCGCGTTCTGCACGTGGTGATGGTTGTTGTGGAGCGCCTCGCCGCAGGTCAGGATCGACCAGATGCGGCCCGGCAGGTTCGTCGAATGGTCGGGCGTCTCGAAGTTGCGATAGCCCCACCAGTGGCCGAGGCCGTTGATCACGCCGGCGGCGAAGAACGGGATCCACGCCATCTCGACGATCCACATCGCGATGCCCCACCCGCCGAACAGCCACACGTTGGTCACGAGCGTGACCACGGGGCCGAGCAGCGAGACGCCGCCGTACAGGTGCTCGACGGCGTCCTGCGGCGTGCCCTTGCCGAACTGCGTGATCACGGACGGGTCGTTGGCCGCGTCGTGATAGAGCTTCGTGCCGAGGAACAGCACGCGCCAGATGCCGAAGAAGATCGGGCTGTGCGGATCGTCCTCGGTGTCAACGTGGGCGTGATGACAGCGGTGGACGGCCACCCATTCCTGCGTCGGCATCGCCGTCCGCAGCCACAGCCACAGCCGCATCAGGTGTTCGACGACCGGATGAAACTTGATGCTGCGGTGGGTTTGCGCGCGATGTAAATACAGCGTGACGCAGGCGGTCGTGATGTGGGTGTCGATGAGCGCGAGAAGGAAGTAAACCGCCACCGGGCCGTGCGCCCACACGGCGTGCTGATTGAGAAAAGCCATTTCGCTCCGGAATTTATGAGTGCGTCCGAGCCTCGCCAAGTGAGAATCAGTCTCACTTCGGCAATGCAGGATACCGCGATTACGCGTCCAAGTCTACGCAGTACGGCAGCAAATCACCGCGCGCCGAGCTCGAGCGGCGCGAAATGCTGATATTCTGAGCCGTCACGCGAATGCCGGACTTCGATCAATGTCGCTCGTCGCCCTCTCCGAGCTGCTTGGCGCCACCGTGCGCGATGCCACCGGCACCGTGCGCGGACGCGTGCGCGAAGTCGCCGTCGTCCCGCAGGACCACCCCACCGCCGTCGCGTTTCTGATCGTCCATACCGCCGACGCCGGCGAGCGGATGGTGCCCGCCGCCTCGCTGAAGTCGTGCGGCGCCTCGGTGCGCACGGCCGACGAGCCGTCGGGCTGGGGCAAGTACTCGGCGTCGGACGGCATCCTGCTGCTCAAGCGCGATCTGCTCGACCAGCAGATCATCGACGTCCACGGACGCAAGGTCGTGCGCGTGAACGACGTCGAGCTCGACTCGACGCCCGTCAACAGCCACGTCACCCTGCGCGTCACCGCCGTGGACGTCGGCGCCCGCGGCGCCATCCGCCGCCTGACCAAGGGCCTGGTGCCCGCCTTCACGATGCGCGCGCTGCTCGACAAGATTCCGCCGCGTGTCATCCCGTGGCAGTACGTCGATCTGCTCGAGACCGACCCGGCCCGGCGCGTCAAGCTGAAGATCGTCTACGAGGGCCTGTCGAAGATGCACCCGGCGGACATCGCCGACATCGTCGAGGACCTGCCGCCGGCCGAACGCGAGGCGGTGTTCGAGACGATCGACGAGGAAGTCGCCGCCGAAGCGCTCGAGGAGCTCGATCCGAAGGTCCGGGTGTCGATCGTCGAGTCGCTCGACTCGGACCGCGCCGCCGACATCGTCGAGGAGATGGATCCCGACGCCGCCGCCGACCTGCTCGAGAAGCTGCCGGAGGCGCGCTCGGGCGAAATCCTCAAGGAGATGGCGCCCGAGGAGCGCATCGAGGTCACGCAGCTCCTCGAGTTTGGCGAGCACACGGCCGCGGGCCGCATGACCACCGAGTTCGTGTCGGTGCCGGACGACGGCACGGTCGCCGACGCGATCGAGGCGCTGAAGCAGTTCGAGGGCAGCCGCGAAGCGGTGGCCACGATTTACCTCTACAGCGTCTCGTACCGGATCACGGGCGCGGTGCCGCTCGTCAAGATCGCGCTCTCGACGCCCTCGACGCCGCTGTCCGAGCTGCGCGAAGACGCGGTGACCTGCCTCTCCGACACGCCGGACGACGAAGTCGCCGGGCTCTTCGACAAATACAACCTCGTCACGCTCGCCGTCGTGGACGAGCACGAGCGTCTCGCCGGCATCATCACGGCCGACGACGTGATCACGATGCTGCGCCATGCCAGATAGGGCCTCGGTGAAATCGCTGCTCAAGAGCTGGCGGGTGCGGCTCGCGCTGATCCTCGCCGTGATCGGCCCGGGCTTCATCACGGCGAACGTGGACAACGACGCCGGCGGCATCTACACGTACTCGCAGGCGGGCGCGCAGTTCGGGTACACGCTGCTCTGGACGATGATCCCGATCACGATCGCGCTGATCGTCGTCCAGGAGATGTCGGCGCGCCTGGGCGCGGTGACCGGCAAGGGGCTGTCGGATCTGATTCGCGAGGAGTTCGGCTTCCGGCTGACGTTCTTCGTGATGCTCACCCTCGTCATCACCAACTTCGGCAACATCGTCACGGAGTTCGCCGGCATCGCGAGCAGCCTGGGGCTCTTCGGCTGGCCCAAATGGGTCGTGGTGCCGCTGTGCGCGCTGCTCGTGTGGGCGCTGGTCGTGCGCGGGACGTACGCGAGCATCGAGAAAATCTTCCTGACGGCGTCGGCGTTCTATGTCTGTTACATCGTCGCCGGCGTCCTGGCGCACCCGGACTGGAAGGCGGCCGCGTTCGCGACGGTGACGCGCCCCGAGGCCGCCGGCATCCGCAACTACGGCTATCTCTACATGGTCATCGGGTTGGTGGGCACGACGATCGCGCCGTGGATGCAGTTCTACCTCCAGGCGTCGGTGGTCGAGAAAGGCGTCACGGCCAAGCAGTACCGCGCGTCGCGCTGGGACGTGATCCTCGGCTGCGTCTTCACGGACGTCGTCGCGTGGTTCATCATCGTCGCGTGCGCCGCGACGCTGTACGCGATCGGCCACAACAACATCCACGACGCGTCGGACGCGGCGCAGGCGCTCCGGCCGCTGGCCGGGGAATACGCGTATCTGCTGTTTGCGGCGGGCCTCTTCAACGCGTCGCTCTTCGCGGCGTCGATTCTGCCGATCTCCACGGCATACGCGGTGTGCGAAGGCCTCGGCTTCGAGTCAGGCCTCGACAAGAAGTTTCACGAGGCGCCGGTCTTCTACTGGTTGTACACCGTGCTCATCGCGCTCGGCGCCGCGGTGGTGCTGATCCCGCGCCTGCCGCTCGTCTACGTCTCGGTGCTGTCGCAGGTCGTCAACGGCATCGTCCTGCCGTTCGTGCTCATCTTCATGCTGCTGCTCACGAACGACCGTGAGCTGATGGGCGAGCACATCAACTCGCGCGCCTTCAACATCGTCGCGTGGACGACCGTCACGGTCGTGATCGGGATGACGGTGCTGATGATCTTCTTCCACTAGTCCCAATGCAGGCCTTCAGGCCTGCACTACGAGGGCGGACCTGAAGGCCCGCACTACAGGCCGGAGGCTACGGATACACGTCGCCCGGCCGGAGCTCGACGACTTCGACACGCGTGGACGCGAGCAACTCGCGCAGCCGTGCCGGCGTGCCGGTCAGCTCGGGGAACGTGCCGTAGTGCATCGGCACGACGTGCGAGACGCCCAGCAGCGCACACGCTTGCGCCGCCTGATCGGGTCCCATCGTATAGACGTCGCCAATCGGCAGAAACGCCATCGACGGCCGATACAGTTCGCCGATGAGCCGCATGTCGCCGAAGAGCGCCGTGTCGCCGGCGTAGTAGATCGTCGGTCCGTGCTCGAACCGCACCACGTAGCCGCTCGCGATGCCGGCATAGCGCGGCGCTCCGCCGTCGTCGATCGAGCTGCTGTGCACGGCCGGCACCATCGTGATCGTGAGACCGAGCATCGACAGCGACCCGCCGGGATTCATGCCCGACACGCGCTTGAGCCCCTTCTCCTGCAGCCAGAGCGACAGCTCGTACGGCGCGATCGCGTGCGCGCCGGTCGATCGCGCGAGGCCGACGGCGTCGGCCGTGTGATCGCGATGGCCGTGCGTCAGCAGGACGAGATCGAGCTCGCGCACGCGCACGGCGTCGGGCGGGCACGCGGGGTTGCCCTCGAGCCACGGATCGACGATCACGCGCCGGCCCGCCGGCGTGCGAAAAAGAAACGTGCTGTGGCCGAGGAAGGTGAAGGAAAATTGCATGGTGGAAACGGGGGATTCTACTCCAGCCCGGAAGCCGAAACGGCGCCGGCCACGGCGGCGGCTGAAGGAGGGACGCCGCAGCGAGATCAGCGCCGCGACCCGCATCGACATCCTCAAGAGCGCGTCGGCCGCCTTCCGCAAGCACGGCTACCACGGCGCAACGGTCGAGCAGATTGCCGCCTCGCTCGAGATGAACAAGGGAAATCTCTACTACTACTTCAGGAGCAAGGAAGACATCCTGTTCGCGTGCCACGAGTACTCGCACGATCGTCTGCAGGAACTGCTCGACGAAACGGTGCGGAGCACGGCCCCGGCCGACGCGAAGCTGCGGCGGCTGATTCACGCGGCCGTGCACGTGATCCTCGACGAACTGCACGGGACGGCGCTGCTCATCGACCTCGACGCGCTGACGCCGGCGCACCGCCGCGCGGTCGTCCACCGGCGCGACCGCTTCGACCGCGGCATGCGGCTCATCATCGAAGAAGGGATGGCGACCGGCGTCTTCCGCGCCGGCGATCCGAAGCTGCTCGGCTTCGCGATGCTCGGCGCCGTGAACTGGAGTGCGCGGTGGTTCAACCCGGCCGGGCCGAAGACCTCCGACGAAGTGGCGACGCGCTTTGCGGACTACCTGATCGCCGGACTGCGCCCGATATAATTGAGCCGTGGGACACCTGATTCCCCTCGAACCCGTGGACGCGCGGCCGCCGAAACCCGAGTGGCTCAAGGTGCGCGCGCCCGGATCGCCCAACTACACGCGGCTCAAGGGGCTGATGCGCGAGCTGCAGCTCCATACCGTCTGCGAAGAGGCGCACTGTCCGAACATCGGCGAGTGCTGGCACCACGGCACCGCGACCTTCATGATCCTCGGCGACGTCTGCACGCGCGCCTGCGCCTACTGCGCCATCGCGCACGGCCGCCCGGCGCCCGCCGATCCGGAAGAAGCCGTCCGCGTCGGCACGGCCATCGACACCCTCGGTCTCAGCTACGTGGTCATCACCTCGGTCGATCGCGACGACCTGCCCGACGGCGGCGCGTCGATCTTCGCCGACACGATCCGCGAGACGCGCGCGCGCCGCCCCCAGTGCCGCATCGAAGTGCTGATTCCGGACTTCCAGGGCAAGGAGGCGCCGCTGCACACCGTGCTCGACGCGCGGCCGGACGTGATGAACCACAACGTCGAGACGGTCCCCCGGCTGTACCGCATGGCGCGCTCCGGCGGCCGCTATCCGCGCACGCTCGAGCTGCTCGACCGCTCGCGCACGTACGCGCCGGACATCCCGACGAAGACCGGTCTCATGGTCGGGATGGGCGAGGAGCACGACGAGCTGATCGCGACGTTCAAGGACCTGCGCGACGTCGGCTGCCAGATTCTCACCATCGGCCAGTATCTCCGCCCCTCGGCCGAGCACGCCCCGATGGTCCGCTACTACCATCCGGACGAGTTCCGCGCGCTGAAGCAGACCGCGCTCGAACTGGGATTCGTACACGTCGAGTCGGGACCGCTCGTCCGCAGCTCGTATCACGCGCACGAAACCGCCGACGCGTGGCAGGCCGCCGCCTCGTCCTGACGCCGTCGTCGCCCGTCGCCTGATCTCCGGCGTCTGCCCGACGCGGATTTACGGCGATTGATCACCGCGATCACGCCCGCGACACCGCATGCCGCCACACTGGCGGCATCGTGACCGGCGCCCTTCCAGATCCGACACAAACCGCTGTTCGACGTGCTTATCGCCACAATCTTGTCGCCGGGACGGCTCCACGGGCCACGCCGCAGGCTCGCGCTCGGCAATCACGGCGAGCCGACGCCGGCGACATCGACATTGTTGTTGCGTATAGAGAGAGCCGAGACATTTGTGTCTCGCCTGACGCCTCCCTCGGCCGGGGGCTCTCGCCCTCGAAATCAGCGAAATCAGGCCTGAAAACGCAGAACTCGACGCGACGGCCCCAATCGCGGCCTTGGAGCTTCTTTTGCTCTTGGTCACGCATGGAGGCCAACCGATGGACGCGACTCGCGGCCGCGCTGCTGTTGCTGCTGTGCTCCACGCGTGGAGCGCGGGCGCAGGCACCGCCGCAGGCCGTCGAGCACGTCAGGACCGACTCGCCGCCTCTGCGGCGTGCCATCGCGTCCGGCGTCGAGCGGTCCCCGACCTTCCGCCGCATCGTCGATCGGCTGGAGCAGTCGGACGTGATTGTGGAGGTCCAGTGCGCGCGGTTCGCCGAATCGACGCTCGCCGGACGGACGGTGCTGCTGTCGGCGCAGCCGGGCGTGCGCTACGTGCTCGTCGAAATCGCGTGCTCGCTGACGTCGCCGACGTCGCTTTACATGATCGGCCACGAGCTGCGGCATGCGCTCGAAATCGCCGACGCGCCGTGGGTCGTCGATGGCCCGACGCTCGCGGAGCTCTATCGGGACATCGGCTTCCCGACGTGCGGCCTGAACACGAAGACGTTCGGCAAGTTTGAAACGGCAGCGGCGCTCGACGCGGGCGAGCGTGTCCATCACGAGCTGTTTCACCCGGGAGATCCGGCCCGCCGCGTGGCCGCGGGTGCCACGACGGTCCTAACCGAAGTCGTCACGAACACGAAGTGAGGAGACCCATGACCGACATTGCCCGGCTCATTCCACGACTCTCCACCACCGAACGGCTGATCCTCGATCTGCTGCGCGAACGGGAGTTGTTCGGGCTGCAGCTGGTCGATCGATCCGAAGGCGCGCTCAAGCGCGGCACCGTCTACGTGACGCTCGGCCGCATGCAGGACAAGGGCTACGTCGAATCGCGCACCGAACCGCTGCCGCCCGGCGCGATCGGCCTGCCCCGCCGGTGGTACCGGCCGACCGAATATGGCCTGCGCGTGCTCGACGCGTGGGCGATGGCCGCGCGCAGCTTCGCCGCGCAGTCGCCGGAGATCCGGACGGGCGCGGCCTAGCTTCGTTTCGGTTTGTAGACGTGCGTGGACTGGCCGAAGAACACCTCGGCCGCTTCCATCAGTGTCTCCGACAGCGTCGGATGCGGGTGAATCGAGAGCTTGAGATCGGTCGCGTTGGCGCCCATCTCAATCGCCACCACGCCTTCGGCGATCAACTCGCCGGCGTTCGGCCCGACCAGGCCGACGCCGAGAATGCGCTCGGTCGCCGGATCGACGACGAGCTTCGTCAGACCGTCCGTGCGATCGAGCGTCAGTGCGCGGCCCGAGGCCGCCCACGGAAACTTCGCGATCGCCACGGCGCGGCCGGCCTTCTCTGCCTGCGCTTCCGTCAGCCCCGCCCAGGCGAGCTCGGGATCGGTGAAGACGACCGCCGGAATCGCCAGCGGCGCGAACGCGGCCTTGTGGCCCGCAATCACCTCGACGGCGGTTCGTCCTTCGTGTGACGCCTTGTGCGCCAGCATCGGCTCGCCGGCAACGTCGCCGATGGCGAAGATCGACGGCTCGGCGGTCCGCATCTGCTCGTCATGGAGGATGAAGCCGCGCGCGTCGAGCGCCACCCTGGTGCGATTAAGACCGGGGACGCTCGCGTTCGGCCGCCGCCCCACCGCGACCAGGACGCGATCGAAAACCTGTTCGGGCTGCCTGTCGAACGTCACGCGGATGCCGGACGCCTCGGCCGCCATCTTCACGACGCTCGTATTCAGCCACACGTTCTTCATCGTCGCGCCGATGCGCTTGGCGAGGACGTCCACGAGGTCGCGATCGGCGCCGGGCAGCAGTCCGCCCGTCATCTCGACCACGCTGACCGCGCTGCCGAGCGCAGCGTACACAGAGCCGAGTTCCAGGCCGATGTAGCCGCCGCCGACGACGAGCAGCGATTTCGGGACGTCCGGCAGATCGAGCGCGGACGTCGAGTCCATGACGCGAGGGTCGTCGAGGCGGAGCGACGCCGGCATGGCCGGCACCGAGCCCGTGGCGATGACGGCGTGCTCGAACCTGACAGTCTCTTCGCCGCCGGCGACGAGCGTCACCTTCAGCGTGTGCGGGTCAACGAGCTCGCCGCGGCCCTGCACGTAGTGCACCTTCCTGCTCTTCGCGAGGAGGCCCGTGCCGCCGGTCAGGCGCTTGACGACGCCGTCTTTGAACGCGCGCAGCTTCGCGAGATCGACGCGTGGATCGCCAAATGTGACGCCCCACGCCTCCGCATGGCGCGCCTCACGCAGCAGGTTCGCGACGTGCAGCAGCGCCTTCGACGGAATGCAGCCGCGGTACACGCACACGCCGCCGGGGTTGATCTCCGGATCCACGAGCGCCGTCTTCAGCCCGAGATCGGCCGCGAGAAACGCCGCGGCATAGCCGCCCGGGCCGGCTCCGATGACAACGACCTGGACGTCGGTCATCCCCCGAGCGAGAGCAGGAAGGGCTGTTCGAACACTTCGGCGACCCAGCGGATGAACCGAGCGCCGTCGGCGCCGTCAATCGCGCGGTGGTCGTACGAGAGCGAGAGCGGCAGCATCATCCGCGGGACGAACTGTCCGTCCTTCCAGACCGGTTCGACGCGACCGCGCGAGATGCCGAGGATGGCGACTTCGGGCGCGTTGACGAGCGGCGTGAACGCCGTGCCGCCGATGCCGCCGAGATTGCTGATGCTGAACGTCGCCCCCTGCATCTCGTCGAGCGTCAGCTTCCGGCTGCGCGCCTTGAGGGCGAGGTCGGCGACTTCCGCCGCAATCTGCGGCAGGCTCTTGGTGTCGGCGTCGCGCACGACCGGCACCAGGAGTCCGCGGTCGGTGTCCACCGCCACGCCGATGTGCACGTACTTCTTGACGACGAGCTCCTCGGCGGCCATGTCGATTGAGACGTTGAACTGCGGGAACGTCTTGAGCGCGGCCGCGACGATCTTGATCGCGAGGGCCGTGATCGTGAGCGGCGGCGCGCCCTCGCCAGCCTGCTTCGCGTAGCGCTTGCGGATGTCCTCGAAGCCGGTGATGTCGGCGGCGTCGTACTGCGTGACGAGCGGAATCTGCGCCCACGAGGCGCCGAGGTGCTCGGCGGTCTTGCGGCGGACGCCGCGCATCGACTGGCGCTCGACGGCGCCCCATCGGCTG
>CAZOIK010000382.1:0-4516 GCA_964579765.1 uncultured Bifidobacteriaceae bacterium | reverse complement strand
GGCGTTGCGCACGATTCTCGAGTTTAGCCGCGCGCTGTTCGGATGCCTCACGCCCGGCATCGACCGGTGGAAGATCGAAGTGCATCAGTTCCGGATCGAGGCGCAGCCGGGAACCGAAGGGCTGCCGACGCCCGAAGGGATGCAGCGGGACGGCGTGGACTACGCGCTCGTGCTGCTCGTCAACCGCGCGAACATCGCGAGCGGCACCACGTCGATTCACGCGCCGGACGGCCGCGAGCTCGGCCGCTTCACGCTGACCGCGCCGCTCGATGCCGCGCTGGTTGACGACGCGCGCGTGGCGCACGGCGTGACGCCGGTGAAGGCCATCGACCCGGCACAGGCGGCGTATCGGGACGTGCTGGTGGTGACATTCAAACGCAGTGACATGTAAACGTAGTGCGGACCTTTAGGTCCGCCGCGAGGGCAGGCCTGAAGGCCTGCACCACATCGAGCTCATGAGCAGAGTAGAGATCTACGACACGACGCTTCGCGACGGCAGCCAGGGCCTCGGTGTCTCGTTTTCCGTGCTCGACAAGCTGCGGATTGCCGAGCGCCTGGATCAATTCGGCGTGCACTACATCGAAGGCGGCTGGCCGGGCAGCAACCCGAAAGACATCGAGTTTTTCGACGAAGCGAAGCGGCGGACGTTCAGGCACGCGCGGCTCGCCGCGTTCGGCGCGACGCGGCGCAAGGGCGTAACGGCGGCCGGCGACGAACAGGTGCGCCTGCTGATCGACGCCGAGACGCCGGTCGTGACGATCGTCGGCAAGACGTGGCTGCTGCACGTCAAGGAAGTCCTGCAGACGACGGCCGACGAGAACCTCGCGATGATCGAAGACACCGTGCGCTATCTCAAGAAGCACGGCCGCTACGTCGTCTACGACGCCGAACACTCGTTCGACGGCTACAAGGACGAGCCGGAGTACGCGCTGGCGACGCTCGAAGCCGCCGAGCGCGGCGGCGCCGACGTCGTCGTCCTCTGCGACACCAACGGCGGATCGATTCCGAACGAGATCGCGGACGTCACGCGCGCGGTGCGCGCGAAGCTGAAGACGACGCTCGGGATTCACACGCACGACGACATCGGCCTCGGCGTGGCGAACGCGCTGGCGGCGCTCGACGCGGGCGCGACGCACGTGCAGGGGACGATCAACGGCATCGGCGAGCGCACGGGCAACTGCAACCTGACGTCGGTCATCCCGAACCTCGCCTTCAAGTTCAAACGCGAGTCGATCCCGCAGGAGAGCCTCGCGACGCTGAAAGAGATGTCGCAGTTCGTGGACGAGATCGCGAACATGCGGCCGAACCCGAGGCTGCCGTGGGTGGGCGCGGCGGCCTTCTCGCATAAGGGCGGGCAGCACGTGAACGCCGTCCAGAAGCTGCTGCGCAGCTACGAGCACATCGATCCGGCGCTCGTCGGCAACAGCCGGCACGTGCTGATGAGCGAGCTGGCCGGCAAGAGCAACATCATCATGAAGGCGCGCGAATTGGGATTCGACGTCAGCAAGGAGACGCCGGAGCTCAACGCGATGCTGAAGCGGGTGAAGGCGCTCGAGCACGAAGGGTACGAGTTCGAGGCGGCGGACGGGTCGCTGGCGCTCCTCATCCGGCGGACGATGCGGCACGAGCCGAAGCCGTTCACGGTCGATGCGTACCACGTGTCGATGCGCTCGGGCGGCAAAAGCTCGGTGTGCGAGGCGACCGTGAAGGTCGTCGTCGGTGACGACCACGCGCACACGGTGGCCGAAGGCGATGGTCCCGTCAACGCGCTCGACGGTGCACTGCGCTCGGCGCTGCTCACGTTCTATCCGGAGCTGGCGTCGGTGCGCCTCACCGACTACAAGGTCCGCATCGTCAACCCCTCGTCCGGCACAGCGGCGGTCACCCGCGTGCTCATCGAGAGCGGCGACGGCATCTCGTCGTGGACGACGATCGGCGTCAACCCGAACATCATCGAGGCGAGCCTGCAGGCGCTCGTCGACAGCCTCGAGTACGGGCTGAAGCGCAAGGAATTCGCGGCGGGCGTGTGAACGGCAAGATCGCGCTCGAAGAGCATTTCGCGACGGACGAGACCGTCCGCGAGTCGCCTGAGTTCGGCCACGCGGGGGAGTGGAGCGTCCTCGAGCGCCGCCTGCTCGATGTCGGCGCCGAGCGGCTGCGCGAGATGGACGCGAACGGCATCGCGTTCGCAATCCTGTCGCTGAACGCGCCGGGCGTGCAGTCCGTGTTCGACCCGAAGAGGGCCGTCGGCATCGCCGCGCGGGCGAACGACGCGCTGGCCGCCGCCGTGTCGAAGCATCCGGATCGATTCGGCGGGTTTGCCGCCGTGCCGCTTCAGGACCCGGACGCCGCCTGCGCCGAGTTAACGCGCGCCGTCAAGACGCTCGGGTTCAAGGGCGTCATGGCCAACGGCTTCTCGCAGATCGGCGACGCCTCGAACGTGACGTATCTCGACGATCCGCGCTACGCGCCCTTCTGGGCGACCGTTGCCGAGCTCGGCGTCCCGTTCTATCTGCACCCGCGCGATCCGCTGCCGGAGCGGACGACCTTCTACGACGGCCATCCGTGGCTGCGCGGCGCGGCGTGGGCCTTCGGCGTGGAAACGGCGACGCACGCGCTGCGGCTGATGGCGAGCGGCGTCTTCGACCGGCATCCGGCGCTCACCGTCATTCTCGGACATCTCGGCGAAGGCCTGCCGTACAACATCTGGCGCGTTGACCATCGGTTTGCCAAGCGTCCACGCGTGATGCCGCCCGTGAAGCGGCGGCTCTCCGAGTACTTGCGCGACAACTTCTACGTCACGACGAGCGGCAGCTTTCACGACGAGACGCTGCGGAGCGCGATTGCGGAACTCGGCGCCGGACGGGTGATGTTCTCGGTGGACTATCCGTTCGAGGAATGCGGACAGGCCGCGTCGTGGTTCGACGGCTGCGACCTGTCCGCGGACGAGCGTCAGAAGATCGGCCGCGCGAACGCGGCTCAGCTCTTCGGCTTGAAGTAGCGCGCAATACGGCCGTGCGCCGCGTCCGAGTAGTAGACGACGACGCGCGTGTTGCCGCGTGGCTCGTTCTGCAGCGCCTTGCCCGGCGCCACGGCCTCTTTCTCGGCCAGCGTCAGCCTTTCATTGGTCCCGTTCGCATAGCGGACGCTGATTTCGCTCTTGTCGCGATCGACGTCGGTGACCGTGCCTTCCGTGGACTTCGACTCGGAGTAAATCGCGACCGTCGATCCGGGCGTGAGGTCGGACAGCGGACCTTTTCCAGCCGGGAACGCGTGCTCGACCCCGTCTTCGGCGGCGACCACGATCTTGTTGGCGGCCTTGTATTCCTGATCGACCGTGTCCGGCAGCGCAATCACCCCGGTATGGCCGGGGATCGCCGGGGTGCGCTGGGCCAGCGTGAGCGACGAGCCGCCGAGCGCGAAGATGCCGATGAGGGGAATCAAAAGACGACGCATACAACCCTCCGCGTTAGACGGTTGCATAGCCCGCGCCAGGCGTGGCTGAGCCTCCAAGCCAGGCGCTGCCTTCGGCGTACAGCTTCTGCACCTCGGGGCCGCGCAAGCCGGGCAGGCCGAGCTTCACGGTGAAGCCGTTCTTGTGCTGCACATAGCCGAGATGCCGGTAGCCCTCCGGAAACCTGGCGAGAATCGTCGCGTCGAGGCTCAGCCTGGCCGCCGGATCGACGGCGTCGAGCCGATCTTTTTCGTAGATCGGCTGCCGGCGCACGATGGCCCAGCGCCCGTCGCGTTTCTCGAAGAAGTCGTAAAACCGTCCCCAGCAGATGACGTCCACGAGGACGCCGTCGAGCGGCGCGCGCTGGAAGATGTTCATCTTCACTTGCGAGATCGCGCGCGTTCCGGCGATGTCGCAGGACCAGCCGTTGAGCGCGTGCAGGATGTGCACGCCGCGCTCGAAGCCGTCCTTGCTGACGCGGATGAACTCGGCGGCCGGACCCTGAAACCACGTCGCCGTCATCCAGCCGTCGGCGTGCCAGACGGTCGCGAAGCGCGCCCAGTCGCCCGCGTCGCGCCACACGACCCAGTTCTCGACGCATTCCCGAATGGCGACTTTGTCAGACTCGGACAACCTGATTCCTCATGGTTCCGATTCCCTCGATTTCCGTTTCGACAACGTCGCCGTCCCCAAGGAACTCCTGCGGCGTGCGGCCGAGGCCGACGCCTTCGGGCGTGCCGGTGGCGATGACGTCGCCCGCCTCGAGCGTCATGCCTTTCGAGAGCGCCTCGATGATCACGTCAACGGGGAAGATCATGTTTGCCGTCGTCGAGTGCTGCTTCTGGACGCCGTTGACGCGCGTGCCGATCGTCTTGGCCTGCGGATCGCCGAACGCGTCGGCGGTGACGACGACCGGGCCCATCGGGCAGAAGCCGTCGAGGCTCTTGCCCTTGAACCACTGGAGGTGCCGCATCTGCAGGTCGCGCGCGGACACGTCGTTGACAATCGTGTAGCCGAACACGTGCTCGAGCGCGCGGGGTCGCGTGATGTTCTTGCCGCCCA
>CAZOIK010000381.1:0-8880 GCA_964579765.1 uncultured Bifidobacteriaceae bacterium | reverse complement strand
TCGCGAAATTCCTCGCCGCGCAGTAGCCGCAGGAGCTACGACGCGCGCACGTTCGACATCTCCTCGAGCGCCAGCATCAGCGCCTGCGTGCCCTTGCGCCCGTACCCGCGGGCCCGCACGACCGCGTACATCTGGTGCACGAGCGCGAGGCCGGGCAGCGCGATGTTCATGCGATCGGCCTCGGCGAGCGCGATCGCCATGTCCTTGATGAAGTGTTCGACGAAGAATCCCGGCTCGAAGTCGCGTTTGATGACGCGCGGCGCGAGGTTGTCGAGCGCCCAGCACGCCGCCGCGCCGCCGCGGATCGTCTCGAGCATCGTCTCGAGCGACAGCCCCGCCTTGTACGCGTAGAGCAGGCTCTCGCAGACGCCGATCATCGTCCCCGCGATGACAATCTGATTGCTCATCTTCGTGTGCTGGCCGGCGCCGGGGCCGCCCTGCACCATGATGCGCTTGCCCATGGCCTGGAACATCGGCATCACGGTCTCGACCGGGCCGGCGTCGCCGCCGACCATGATCGACAGCGTGCCGTTGCGCGCGCCGACGTCGCCGCCCGAGACCGGCGCATCGACGCCCGACGCGCCCCTGGCGCGCGCGGCCTCGGCGATCTCCTTCGCGATCTGCGGCTCGGTCGTCGTCATGTCCACGAAGATCTGGCCGCGGCGCGCGACGGGCAGCAGGCCGCGTTCGCCGAAGTACACCTCGCGGACGTCGCTCGGGAAGCCGACAATCGTGAAGACGACGTCAGAGGCGGAGCCGACCTCGGCCGCGGTGCCGGCCCAGGCGGCGCCCTTGTCGAGGAGCGGCTGCGCGCGCGACTTCGTGCGCGTGCTGACGGTGACGGGATAGCCCTTGGCGAGCAGATGCCCGCACATGGAGAGTCCCATCACGCCGGTGCCGATCCATCCAATTCGCGGTAAGTCCTTTACGTCTGCGGGTGTCGTCATGGCGCGTGTAGTTTACTGATTTCCTCAACTCACAGTATTATTAATGTGTCGGCGCGGCGTCCGCGTCGTGGACGGAGAGTCGTGACCAGCGTGAAGAGAGTGGGGCTCCTGCTCGGCATCCTGGGATGTGTGGCGTTCGCGGCGCCGGTGGCCGCGGCCGAGCACTCGACGCAGGCGGCCAGCGCTCCGTCGTCCGATGCCGCGGCCATCCGCGCGACGCTCAATCACTACTGCATATCCTGCCACAGCGACCGCCTGAAGACGGGCGGCCTCACGCTGCAGTCGCTCGACACGGACCGACTGGGCGAGCACGCCGCCACCTGGGAACAGGTCGTGCGCAAGCTGCGCACGGGCGCGATGCCGCCGCCGCCGGCGCGCCGGCCCGACCAGGTGGGCTATGCCACGCTCATCGGCGCAATCGAGTCGGGGCTCGATCGCTACGCCGCGGCGCATCCGAATCCGGGACGCCCGCTGATCCACCGGTTGAACCGCACCGAATACAAGAACGCGATTCGCGATCTGCTCGGGCTCGACGTGGACGTCGCGTCGCTCTTGCCGCCGGACGACTCCGCGTTCGGGTTCGACAACATCGCCGACATGCTCGGCGTCTCGCCGGTGCTGCTCGAGCGGTATCTGAACGCGGCCGAGGAGATCAGCGCGCTGGCGGTCGGCGAACGCGACATCGCGCCGGGATCCGACAGCTTCCACATCCGCCAGGATCTCTCGCAGGATCGGCACCTCGACGGCCTGCCGCTCGGCACGGTCGGCGGCGCGCTGATTCACTACACGTTCCCGCTCGACGGCGAATACGTCATCTCGGCCAAGCTGTTCCGCACGAACCTCAACGCGATCCGCGGCCTCGAGTACGAGCAGCAGCTCGAGATCTCGATCGACGGCCAGCGCGTGCACCTCGCGCCGATCGGCGGCGCCGCCGACCTGGTGATGACGGCGCAGAACCCGACGACCGGGAGCGACGTCATCGACAGCCGTCTCCAGGTCCGCGTGCCGGTGAAGGCGGGCCCGCGCGAGGTGGCGGTGACGTTCGTCCAGAAGTCGCCGTCGCTGACGACCGTGCGCCTGCAGCCGTACCTGCGCAGCTCGGCCGACACGTTCGACCAGTCGGGGCATCCGCACCTGCAGACCGTGACGATTGCCGGCCCGTTTCGACCGGGCGCGTCGGGCGATACGCCGAGCCGCCGGAAGATCTTCCTGTGCCGTCCCGCCAGCCACGCCGACGAGACACCGTGCGCGCGGCGGATTCTGCAGACGCTGGCGCGCCGGGCCTACCGCCGCCCCGTCACCGCCGACGACATGCGGCCGCTGATGCAGTTCTTCGCCGACGGCCGGAAGGACGCGTCGTTCGACGCCGGCATCCAGGCGGCGCTGCAGCGGCTGCTCGCGTCGCCGCGGTTCGTCTTCCGGATCGAGCACGATCCGGCCGGGACCGTGCCGGGCGTGCCGTACCGCGTCACCGACGTGGACCTCGCGTCGCGGCTGTCGTTCTTCCTGTGGAGCAGCATCCCCGACGACACGCTGCTGAACGTCGCGGCGCAGGGCCGGCTCCACGATCCGCGCGTCCTCGACGCGCAGGTCCGGCGCATGCTCGCCGATCCGCGATCCGAGGCGCTCGTGACCAACTTCGCGGGCCAGTGGCTGCAGATTCGCAATCTGAAGAACATGGCGCCGAACTCCAACGAGTTCCCGAACTTCGACGACAACCTGCGCCAGGCGTTCGCGCGCGAAACCGAGCTCTTCTTCGACAGCGTGGTCCGCGAGGATCGGAACGTGCTCGATCTGATGACGGCCAACTACACGTTCGTCAACGAGCGCCTCGCGCAGCACTACGGCATCCCCAACGTCCACGGCGAGCAGTTCCGCCGCGTGACGCTGACGGAGGACGCGCGGCGCGGCCTCCTCGGCAAGGGCAGCACGCTGCTCGTGACGTCGCACGCCGATCGGACGTCGCCGGTCGTGCGCGGCAAGTGGATTCTCGAGAACATCCTCGGCACGCCGCCGCCGGGGCCGCCGCCCAACGTGCCGGCGCTCAAGGAAAACGAAGAAGGCAAGAAGCCGCAGACGCTCCGCGAGAAGATGGAGCTGCACCGCGCCAATCCGCCGTGCTCCGGCTGCCACAAGCTGATGGACCCCATCGGCTTCACGATGGAAAACTTCGACGCCGTCGGCGCGTATCGCACGACCGAAGCCGGCGCGCCGGTCAACGCGACGGGGCAGTGGGTGGACGGGACGAAGATCGACGGCATCGTCACGCTCAGGAACGCGATCATGAAGCGGCCGGACGTGTTCGTCCGGACGATGACGCAGAAGATGCTGACGTACGCGCTCGGGCGCGGCCTCGACCCGTCGGACATGCCCGCCGTCCGCGCGATCGTGCGCGGCGCCGACGCGCAGAACGACCGCTTTTCGGCGCTGGTGCTCGGCGTCGTCCACAGCGAGCCGTTTCAGATGAGGATGAAGCCGCTGCCGGACCCGCAGGTTCCGGCCACCGAGACGGCACGTGCCGAGTAACCCAGTGGTTTCCAGGGGAGCATGGTGATGTTCATCAGCAAGATCGCACTGCCGCGCCGCACGTTTCTGCGGGGGATGGGGGCCGCGCTCGCGCTGCCGTTCCTCGACGCGATGATGCCGGCCATGACGGCGTCGGCCAGGACGGCGGCGCCCAAGCGCCTCGGCTACGTGTACTTTCCGAACGGCGCGGTGATGGAGCAGTGGATCCCGTCGCAGGCCGGCCGGAACTTCGAGTTCTCGCCGATCCTCAAGTGCCTCGAGCCGTTCAGGGATCAGACGCTCGTCATCGGCAACCTGACGCGCGCCGGCACCACGATCGGCGATCACGCCGTGGCGGCGGCCGGCTGGCTGACCGACGTGTACGCCAAGCAGACCGAGGCGCAGGACGTCCGCGCCGGCATGACCATCGATCAGATCGTCGCGAAGGAGATCGGCCAGACGACGCAGTTCCCGTCGCTCGAGCTCGCCACGGAAGACTTCACCGGCTACATCGGCGGCTGCACGCCCGGCTTCAGCTGCGCGTACATGGACACGATTTCGTGGGCCACGCCGACCACGCCGCTCCCGATGGAAATCAACCCCCGCGTCGTCTTCGAGCGGATGTTCGGGCGGCCCGGCACCGCCGCGCAGCGGCGCGCGCACATGCTCCGCAACGAAAGCGTGCTCGACTCCATCGCGAGCGACGCGAGCACGCTCGAGCAGGACCTCGGGCCGCGCGATCGCGCCAGGCTGTCGGAATATCTCGACTACGTGCGCGAGATCGAGCGCCGCATCCAGCGCACCGAGGCGCAGGGCCGGACCGAGGTTACGACGCTCGACGCGCCGATCGGCATTCCCGAGTCGTTCGAGGAGCACCTCGCGCTGATGTTCGACCTGCTGACGGTCGCCTATCAGGCCGACATCACGCGCGTCTTCACGTTCATGATGTCGCGCGAGGCGAGCCAGCGGACCTATCCGCAGGTCGACGTCAACGAGCCGCATCACACGATCTCGCACCACGGGAACGATCCGGTGAAGATCAGGGCGAACGCGCGGATCAACACCTACCACGCCGAGCAGTTCGCGAAGTTCGTACGCAAGCTGCACGACACGCCCGACGGCGACGGCAGCCTGCTCGATCACTCGCTCGTCTTCTACGGCGCCGGCATGGGCAACGGCAACGCCCACGCGACGGATCCGCTGCCGCTCGTCGCCGTGGGCGGCGTGTCCGGCGACGGAAATCGCCACATCCTGCCGCCGCCCAAGACGCACGTCGGCAACCTGTGGGTGTCGGTCGCCGACAAGTTCGGGGTGCGCGTCGATCACCTCGGCGAAAGCAACGGCCGGCTCGAGCTGTAGCGTGACGATCCGGAGAGCCGCGCTCGTGTTCGCCGCGGTGGCGGCGCTGCAGGCCGCGCCCGTGCGCGCGGACGCCACCGTCCCGCGTCTGGTCGAGGTCGTCAAGGCGGGCGATCACGACGCGCTGCGCGCGGTGCTCGCGCGGCCGGGCGACGTCAACGTCCACGAGTCCGACGGCACGACGCCGCTGCACTGGGCCGCGAAGAACAACGACCTCGAAGCGGTGCAGATGCTGCTCAAGGCCGGCGCGCGCGTGGACGTCGCGAACCGGTACGGCGACACGCCCATCGCGCTCGCGGCCGCGAACGGCAACGCGCCGATGGTCGAACGCCTCGTCGCCGCCGGCGCCGATCCGAACACCACGCCCCCGGCCGGAGAGCCGGTGCTGATGACGGCCGTGCACGCCGGCGACGTCGAGACGGTGACGTGCCTGATCGGCCACGGCGCCGACGTGAACGCGCACGAGCGGTGGCTCGGCGAAACGGCGCTGATGTGGGCCGCCGCGGCGAACAACGTGGACGTCGTCAAGGCGCTCATCGCGCACGGGGCGCAGCTCGACGCGCGCTCGAACCTGGCGAATTTCCCCCGGCGCTCCGCCGGGCTCGTCGTGCTGCCGCGCGGCGCGTGGACGGCGCTGATGTTCGCGGCGCGCGAGGGCGCCGACGGCGCGGCGCGCGCGCTCGCCGAGGCGGGCGCGGACCTGAACCTCGCGGACCCCGACGGCACGACGGCGCTCGTCTTCGCGATCATCAACGGCCACTACGACACGGCGAAGGTGCTGATTGAGAAAGGCGCGGACCCCAACATCGCCGACTCGACGGGGATGGCCGCGCTCTACGCCGCCGTGGACATGCACACGCTCCCGTGGATGTTCGGCCGCCGCGAGCAGACGCCCGACGACAAGACGCCGTGCGACGAGATCATCAGGATGCTGCTCGACTACGGCGCCGATCCGGACGCGCGGCTGACCAGCATCCTCATGCAGCGCGCGCACACGACCGGCGACACGGCGCTCGGCGCGGGCTCGACGCCGTTCCTGCGCGCGGTGAAATCCGCGGATCTGCCGATCATGAAGCTCCTGATCGAGTACGGCGCCAACCCGCTGGCCGTCGAGAAGAACCACACGACCGCGCTGATGCTCGCGTCGGGGCAGGGCTGGCGCGACGGCAACGCGGCGATTCCCACGCGCGATCGCGGCACCGTGGACGACGCCAAGGCCGCCATCGACATGCTCGTGGCGCTCGGCGCCGACGTGAACGCGAAGAACGACGCGGGCGTCACCGCGATGCACGACGCGGCGTTCCGGGGAGATACGGACATCATCCGCCACCTGCTCTCGAAAGGCGCGGATCTGCACGCGAAAGACCGCCAGGGCCGGGCGCCGCTCGACACGGCCAAGGCGCGCCGCGGCGCGAGCGCCGTGCCGAAGGCGGTGGCCCTGTTGCAGGAGCTGGCCGGCGAGACCGCCCCGGCCGCAAAACCCTCAGCGCAGCCGCCGGCCGCGCAGTAGACTAACCACCCGTCAACACACGAGAGGAGTGCGCATGTCGAAGTGGACTTATGCCATGGCGGCCACACTGGCCGTCGCGATCACGCTGCCCGCCGTCGCGTCCGCCCAGAGCGGCACGCTCACGGACAAGGATCGCGCCGCGATCAAACAGCTCAGCGACAACTACGTCACCTATCTGGACGGCTGCAAGTCAACGGAGTACGCGAACCTCTTCGCGTCCGACGGCTCGTTCGTCAGCGGACCTCGCGGCACGATGACCGGCCCCGAGAAGCTGGCCGGCCTCGTCACGAGCGAGCGCTTCTGCCAGCCCGGCGCGACGACGAAGGGCACGATGAGCCACGCCTTCAGCAAGATCGTCATCGAGCCGTCGGCGACGGGCGCGACCGGCAAGGTGTACCTGCCGGGGCGCAACGGCGCGAGCGGCGGGCACTACGAAGACACGTACGTGAAGACGCCCGAGGGCTGGAAGTTCAAGACGCGGCAGTACCTGTCGCCGAAGGAAGAATCGGCGCAGTAGCGAAGGCGGACGCTACGTCACCGCGAAAGCTCGCCGACGATGGCTTCGACGTCGGCCTTCACGCGATCTGGCGGTGCGGTGTAGCCGGCGGCGGCGTATTTCGCGGGCAGCTTCCACGCGCCCGCGATTTCGCTGACGCTCAGTCCGTGGTCGAAGCCGCTGACGACGACGTCGCGGAACTCGCGGGTGAATTCCGCGTACGTCGTCAGATCCTTCCAGGGCTTCAGCGTGCTGTGGCCCGTGATGATCGTGTCCACATTCTTGATGCCCGCCGCCGCTTTCTCCAGGGTTGACGGGTAGTCGAGGCCGCTGCCGCCGCGCAGGCTGTCGATGACCGGCGGCGCGGTGGACGCGAACATGTCGCCCGCGTGCACGACGCGCGCGGCGGGGAAGACCACCCACGCGTCGCCGTTCGTATGCCCCGCGCCGAAGTAATACAGATCGATGCGGTCCTTCCCGGCGCCGAGCGTCATCCGATCCTTGAACATCAGCTTGGGCAGGTAGTTCACCTTCTCGCCCTTGAACTCGTCCATCTTGTCCATCGTCAGGCGCGTGTTCTCGTGCGCGACGATTTCGACGGCCGTGCCGAAGAACTCGTTGCCCCCGACGTGATCGCTGTGCGCGTGCGTGTTGACGATCGTCGTCACCGGCTTGTCGGTGATCGTCTTGATCTTCGCGAGGAGCGGCTCGCCCCATCCGGGCAGCTTCGTGTCCACGACGACGACGCCGAGGTCGGTGACGAAGATCGCCGAGTTGCCGCCGCCTCCGGTGGCGAGATACAGGTTGTCCTTGATCTTCTGCAGCGTGACGACTTTGCGATCGGCGCTGTTGGCCGGATGGCCGGCCTGTTGGACGGCCGCCGCGGTCATCGACAGACCGCCGGCGGCGAGCAGCGCGAGGAGGAGGGACGCTCGCCGCATTACTTGCCGTCTTTCAGCTGATCGAGCTGCCGCTTGATCTGCGCGTTCTGCGGATCGAGCTCGGCGGCGTGCGTCAGGCTCTTGAGCGCGCCGTCCTTGTCGTTCTGTTTCTCCTGCTGCTGTCCGATCGCCGCGAACGTCCGCGCCGAGAACGGGAAGTACTCGAGATTGAGCTTCAGCCACGTCATGGCGTCGGCCGGCGTCGCCGCGCGCTGCGCGAACGTCACGAGCGTCATCTCGCTGAAGTCGTAGGCCTGGGCGCCGAAGTAGCGCTTCCGGAGATCCTTGTACTCCTCGACCGCCGCGTCGGTGCCCTTGTCCTTCGCCGTGTCGGCGAGGATCTCGGACAGCTGGTGCGGAAGGGCGACGCCGCGATGGCAGGTGACGCACTGCACGTGGACCGCGGCGTCGGGCGTCTTGCCGACGGCGGCCGGCACGCGCATGTTGAGATCGCGGACGAGCAGCATCATCTCGCGCGCCGTCTTCTTCGTCGGCTTGTCGTCGGCGGGGAAGTTGAACTGCGGCGCGGCGGGCCCGCGGCCACGGCCGCCGCCACGCGCGCCGGGAGGCGGCGCGACGGTGGCGTGGCAGTAGGCGCACGTGACGCCGAGCGCCTGCGTGAATCCCTGCATCGTCTGCAGCAGCTCGGGCTGCGGGATGTCGGCCGGCAGCACTTTCAGGTTCTGATGCGCGACCGGCGCGCCGCCGCCGCGCTCGCCGCCGCGCTGGCCTCTGCCGCGCTGCTGCGCGGAGGCGGGCAGCGGCACGAGCAGCGCCGCGCCGAGGAGACAGAGGGAAAACGGGATGTGATGGCGAATCATGCTGCTCCTCTCGCGAATGTGCCTATCGCTTCGCGCGGTCGAACACCTGCACGCTGGCGTAGTCCATGCCGGCGTAGCTGCCTTGCGTCGTGATGGTGAGCCGCTTGCCGTCGGGCGATACCACGCGGGTGGACGTCTCGACGAGCTCTGACCCGACGCGGCCCGTCCGCTCGATGGTATGCGCGTCGACGCGCTTCAGCGCGACGAACGAGAGGCCCGAGTTCGAGATCGGCACGAACGTCCCGTCGAAGGGAGCCGTACACTCGCTCGTCTCGGTGCCGCCGAGGCCGCCGGCCTGGAA
>CAZOIK010000380.1:0-6373 GCA_964579765.1 uncultured Bifidobacteriaceae bacterium | reverse complement strand
TCCCACGGGTTCGGTATGAGGAGCGGCGTTCCGCGCACATGAAGGGCGCGAAAGGCGTCGGCCTGTGGCGTCATGGCAGGCAACGTAACGCGAAACGGCGAACGCCGACCGACCGGCCCATGCCGTCGTCCGAGCATCGCTTCGACTACATCGCAATTACGTACTTACGTTATAGTGGCAGCTATGGCGAACGAGCGAGGTTTGGCGGCGCGGGTCGCCAATCTCGAGCAGCGGATCGCCGGCCGGGACGACGCTCTCGCTTTCGCGCAGACGCTTCAGCACGACCCCCGCCACGGGCGCGGTCACGGCCGTCACGCGGCCCGTCGCCGAGCCGACCGGGTTGAGACGCGCTTCGGCGCGCGCGAGCTCTGATGCGGCAGCTCGGGCGGCAAACACCGCGCCGTTGAGCGACTCCTGCGCGATCTTCTCGTCGGCTTCGCGCGTGTCGAGCTCCTGCGGGGCCGCGACCTGCTTCTGGACGAGCCCGCGCAGCCGCTCGACGTCCTGCCGCACCTGCGCAAGCGCCGCTTTCGCGCGCTGCTCTTCGGCCTGGGCGCGGCCGAGCGACGCCCGCGCGCTGTCGATGGCCGCCTGCGCCTCGGCGCGCGCCCGCGCGTCGAGCAGCGGCGGCGTCTCGGGCCGGATCCGGGCGACGAGCTGTCCGCGCTCGACGCGGTCGCCGGGCTCGAGCGAGATGCGCAGCACACGGCCCGCGACCGGCGCCGACACGACATAGCGGTCGCGCACGCGTGTCGTCCCTTCCGCATCGACCGTGACGACGAGCGGCCCGCGCGTGACGGCGGCGACGTCGACGGGCACGGTCGAAGGCCAGAACGCGACGGCGAGCAGGCCCCCGACGACCACCACCGCCACCCCCACACGTACGCCCAGTCGTGTTTTCGCCATCGCCTACTCGCGCGTCTTGAGGACCGCGATCAGATCGAGATGATCCAGCCGCCGCCGCACGGCAAAGCCCGAGATGAACGCGGCGGCGATCGTGATGAGAAATGCCCAAGCAACCGTCCGCGGTTCGACCACGAACGACAGGCGGTACACTTCGTTTTCGAAGCCGGACATGATGAGCACGCCGAGCCCGTAGCCGATGGCGGCCCCGACCGGGAGCGCGCACAGCGTCAGCACCGCCAGCTCGCCCAGCAGGATGAGCGAGATCTCCGCCCGAGTGTAGCCGATGACGCGGAGGCTCGCGAGCTCGCGCGACCGCTCCGAGAGCGAAATCCGCGCGGCGTTGTAGACGACGCCGAAGGCGATGATTGCGGCGAAGATCACGTTGAAGAACACCGACAGGTTCATGCTCTCGGCCATCGTGTCGCGGAAGTTCTGGAGCGCGACCTCGCGCAGCGCGACGCCCGCGACCGCCGGCGTCGCTTTCACCGTCCGATAGAAGCGCGCCGTCTTATCGGGATCGAGCGTGAGCGCGGCGCCGGTGACGACCTCACCCTCGCCGAGGCGGCGGCGGAGGGCGTCGATCCGCATGTAGGCCTGCAGGCCGACGCTGTCGTCGACGAGCGCGGCGACGGGGATGTCAAACGCCGGGCGCCGTCCTTCCTGTACTTCGACACGCACGCTGTCTCCCGGCGCGATGCCGAGCAGCGTGCCGAGCATCTGCGACAGCACGAGTCCGTCGTCGGGCATCGTCACGACGCGGCCGCGGCGATCGACGATGCGATTGAGGTGCGGCGAGGCCGGCACCCCGTCGATCGCGAGCGTGCGCGACCGCACGCCGTGGCGCAGCCGTACCGGCACGACGCGCTGCGGCTCGACGTCCATCACGCCGGGCACGGATGCGAGATCGTAAATCGCGGCGATCGACCGCGGCTGGACGAACGTGACCGTCGCATCCTGGCGCATGGCCAGCTCGAACTGCTGCTCGATGAGGCGGTCCATCACGTCGATGAACGAGAAGCCCACGAACAGGAGCGCGACCGCGAACCCGATGCCCACGATCGACACGAGCGATCGGCCCGGCGCGCGCTCGAGATTCCGGACGACGATCCGCGTCGCCATCGTCATGCGCGAGCGGCCACGCAGGCGCTCGACGAGGCTGACGCGGTAGGTCGCGGGCGCCGGCGGCCGCATCGCTTCGGCCGGCGGAATGCGGACGGCCCGGCGCACCGCCGTCGCCGCGCCGGCCGCCGCGACGGCGAGGCTGGCGCCGACCGACGCGAGCGCGACGCCGACCGACAGCCGGTAGTCGAGGTTCGGGAAGCGGAAGAACTGGTTGTAGAGCCGGATCATGCCCGCGCCGAGCCACGCGCCGACGGCGACGCCGCCGATAGCGCCGACGGCGGCGATGACGAGCCCCCACTTGATGTAGTGCCACGCGAGCTCACCGTTCGAGTAGCCGAGCGCCTTGAGGGCGGCGATCTGCTGGCGCTGCAGCGCGAGGGCGCGCGCCAGCGCGACGTTGAGGATGAACGCCGCGACGGCGAAGAAGATGAGCGGCGTGATGAAGCCGAACGTCTGGAGCTGGCGCAGCTCGTTCTCGAGCGTCCACGCCGAGATCTGCAGCGACTGCGGAATCGCGCCGCGTCCTCCGTATGGCGCGAGCAGCCGATCGAGCGCCGGAATC
The DNA here is from genome assembly GCA_964579765.1 of uncultured Bifidobacteriaceae bacterium. Lineage (GTDB taxonomy): Bacteria > Acidobacteriota > Vicinamibacteria > Vicinamibacterales > CAVVIG01 > DATNBT01. The sequence continues at coordinate 3,783 of CAZOIK010000380.1, read as the reverse complement.
ACGTCGGTCGCCCGTGCGTCGCGCGCCAGCCTGATGGCGACGTCGTTGAAGCCGCCCTCCATGTCGAACGCCGACGCGAGCGCGCGGCGGTCCATCCAGAAGATGCCGAACCGCTGCTTGTCGGGAAAGATCTCGCCGGGCCGGATGCCGTAGACGTACTCCGGCGAGAGCCCGACGCCGACGATGGTGAGCGGGCGCCGCCGCCCGTTGATGACGGCGAACACGCGGTCCCCCGGATGCAGATGGTTCGCCTCGGCGAACGCCTCGTTGGCCACCACCTCGTCGGGCCGCTCCGGATCGATCCAGCGTCCCTGACGCAGGAACACGTCGTTGAGCTCGGGACGGCCGCGGTCGGGCACCGAGATCAGCCGGCCGGTCGCCGGCTCCGCCAGGCCCGGCACGTCGAGCGTCACGTCGGAGACGACGCGCGTCTGCAGCACCTCGACGCCCGGAATGGCGGCGAGGCGCGGCGTGAGGCTCGCCGGCGCGCGCGTGAGCGAGGCGAACACGTCGGCAAAACGCGCGTTCTGGTAATACTGCGCCCGCGTGCGGGCGAGCGAGTCGAAGTTCGACAGATAAGTCACGAACATCGCGACGCCTGCGGAGACGACCGCCGCGATCACGAATCCCTGCCCTTTCATCTGCCACAGGTCGCGCAGCAGCTTGCGATCGAGAATCGGCAGGCCGGGCAGCCTCACCACTGGAGCTCCCGCGCGGGCGTCTTGTGCGCGTTGCGCTCGACGCCGACCACGAGACCGTCCGCGAGCCGGACGACGCGATCGGCCATCCCGGCAATCGACGCGTTGTGCGTGATGATGACCGTCGCGGTTCCCAGCTCGCGGTTGATCCGGCCGAGCGCCTCGAGCACGACGATGCCGGTCGTGATGTCGAGCGCGCCGGTCGGCTCGTCGCATAGCAGCACCGCCGGCTGTTTCGCGATCGCGCGCACGATGGCGACCCGCTGCTGCTCGCCGCCCGAGAGCTGCGCCGGAAAGTGATCGAGCCGCGCCGCCAGGCCGACCATCGCCAGCGCGCGTTCCGGCGGCATCGGATGCTCGACGATTTCGGTGACGAGCGCGACGTTCTCGCGCGCGGTCAGGCTGGGAATCAGGTTGTAGAACTGGAAGACGAAGCCGACATGCGTGCGCCGGTAGCGCGTCAGCGCCGCCTCGCCGGCTGTCGTCAGGTCCTGGCCCTGGTAGATCACGTGGCCGGAGGTCGGCAGATCGAGCCCGCCCAGGATGTTGAGCAGCGTCGATTTGCCCGACCCCGACGGGCCGAGCAGGACCACGAGCTCCCCGGCGTTCAGGTCGAAGTCCACGCCGCGCAGCGCCTCCACCACGACGTCGCCCATGTGATACGTCTTGGTGATCGCGCGCGCCGTGAAGACGACCGCGTCCGCCGGCGGGGAAGCCATCCTGCCTTGATTGTCACACTCTCGAGGCTAGCTCTGCGCGACGGCAGGAATTGGCAGAGCCGGGCGCGGACGGGGCGCTAGAACTCGATGTCCGTCTGCGCGAGCAGACGGCGTCCGGTCAGCTCGGAGGTCGTCGTGCCCTGAAACGTCTGCTCGAGCGTGACGACGACGCCGACGCGGCCGTGTGAGAGCCGGCTCCAGTGCGCGCCGCCGAAGATGTAGCGGCGTTGCCAGTTGTTTTCGTTCAGGATGTCCGGCTCGAAGTAGTCAACGCGGCCGAGGCCCGCCCAGCCGGTGAGCCCCTGACGGACCTCCCCGAAGAACGACAGGCCGCGGCGCTCGACATCCGCCGTGAGGAACGGGTTGTCCTTCGCCGACAGGTACTGCGCGGTTGCGGCCAGCTTCGGCGCGTCGTAGCTGCCCATCACGATGAGCACGTTCCTGGGGTGATCCTTCGCGTACCAGCCGTACTGATAGAAGGCGGAGATGCCGACGCTCTTGGCCGGCCCGTCGGTGAACGGGTGGAAGGTCACGCGTCCGTCCACGTTCTTGTACTTGTCGCTCTCCTGAACGCCGTACCCCTCGCCGTTGTACACGCCGACGTGCACTTCCGTCCGCTCGCCGGTGACCCGCACGCTCGCGCCGAGATCGGTCTCTCCGGGGATGAGCCCCACGTCTTCGGCGAACATGGGACCAATCACGCGATAGCGGTCGATTGACTCCTCATACGTGAGCCACGGCGTCTCGTGCATGCCAAACAGCAGCGTCGTCGTGTCGCTCGCCTTTGCCTCGATCGACGCGTAGGCGAGCCGCAGCGTCAGGTTGGTGTTGAGGTTGGCGTCGGTCGTCGGGCGCACGTCCGGCGTGAGTCGAACGCGGACCCGATCCGAGAGCGTCGCCTCGATGTTGATGTAGCCGCGCGTGACGTCGAACGCGTTGAAGTGATCGGCTTCGTGCAGGTCGGCCGAGTAATCGAGAAACGACTCGACGCCGACCGTCACGTTCTCCGGCGTCTGCGCGGCCGCCGTGGCTGCCAGCATCAGGACGCCGCACGCTGTTGCCGACACTTGATGCGCGATCGTCATGCCCGCTCCCTAGAAGAGGGCCGGCGCGCCGGCCTGGAAGTCTCCGCCGAGAATCGGCACGGAGTTCACGCCGAGCCATCGATCGAGCATGCTCGCGTAGACTGACCGAAAGTCGGTTTCGTAGTGGACGTCGCCCGAGTTGTTCTCGAGTGTCGGGTTGCCGGGCGTCAGCTGCGGCGTGGTGCCGTACAGCCCGCCGCGGACCGACCCGCCGAGCGCCACCATCACGCCGGCCGCCCCGTGGTCGGTGCCGCCGCTGCCGTTCTCCGAGATGCGGCGCGAGAACTCCGAGAAGAGAATCACCGTCGTGTCGCGGATCTGGCCCTGGTTACGGAGATCGCTGTAGAAAGCCCAGAGGCCGTTGCCGAGATCGTTCATGAGCGTCGCGTACCCGCCGCCGCCGCCCGCGCCCTGCTGCGCGTGCGTGTCGTAGCCGCTCGTCTGCACCCAGTAGATGCGCGAGCCGACGCCCTTGACGATCGCCCCGGCCACCGTCCGCAACGCCAGACCGAAGCCCGTGTTCGGATAGCCGACGCTTGGCGCGTACGTCACGGCCTGCGCCGCGCGGTCGAGCGTCTCGATCGCCGCGAGGCTGGTGCTGTTCACGAACGCCAGTTGCGGACGGTCGGGAGCGGGATTGGACGCCATCGCCCGCGCCGCCGTTTTCTCGTCAGCCGCCGCCGCGCCGCGATTCGGGCTCGCGAACGTGTACGCGCCCGCGTTCGGAATCGCCGGGACGCCGGTCAGCGCGGACGCGAGCGCGTGCGGCGTCTCCGACGTCGTGTTCCACGCCGCCAGCGCGTCGGCCGGCCGCGGCAGCGTGTCGAGATAGCGACCGAGCCAGCCCGAGCCGCCGGTGGACGACTGCGGGTTGGCCGTCTCCCAGATGTCGGTGGCTTCGAAGTGCGAGCGGCTCGAGTTCGCGTAACCGGCGCGCTGCACGAGCGCGAGGTGGCCGTCGTTGAAGATGTTGAGCAGCCCGCCGAGCCGGGGATGCAGGCCGAGCGCGCGGCCGGACGAATCGGTCCCGACCTGCAGCACCTGGCCCGCCGGAACGGCGATGGTCGGCCGGCGGCTGTAGTAGCTCGGATCCTGATACGGAATCACCGTGTTGAGCGAGTCGTTGCCGCCGCCCAGGTACACGACGACGAGCCGCTTGGACGAGGAGAGCCCTTGCGCCTCGGCGATGGCCGAGAGAAACGACGGCGCGACGAGGCCAAGCGACACGGTTGCGACGCCGTTGCGGATGAAGAGCCGTCGAGAGAGACGCATGTCCGACTC
>CAZOIK010000379.1:0-9993 GCA_964579765.1 uncultured Bifidobacteriaceae bacterium | reverse complement strand
CCCATCGACGCGATCGCGAAGATGACGAGGACCGCGACGTTGACGTCGGCCACCTGCAGCTTGATCGGCTCCTTCAGCAGCCCGAAAAAGGTCGTCGCCGCGCCGAACGGCACGACCGCGAACGCCGAGAACGCGCAGGTCGCGGAGATGATCGGCGCGAGCGCGAAGAGGACCGCGTCGGCCGCCTTGGGCCGCAGTTCCTCCTTGAACATCAGCTTCACGACGTCGGCGAGCGGCTGCAGCATGCCCTTGGGGCCGACGAGGTACGGACCGAGACGCTGCTGCAGCAGCGCGGCGACCTTGCGCTCGACGTACACCATCACGGCCGCCGAATTCAGCAGCATGAAGAAGACGAAGAGCGTCAGCCCGATCTGCGCGATGAGGAGCGGCGTCATGCTCACGTCTTCAGTGCGCTCCCGCGTGGACCGGATGGCGGGCGCGCCACGGGGCCGGCAGCGTGCACTTCCCCTCGCGGATGTGCGCCTCGTACTCGTGCCGGAAATGCTTCAGCGTCGTCACAATCGGCGTGACGGCCGCGTCGCCGAAGGCGCAGAGCGTCTTGCCGGCGATGTTGCCCGCGATGCTCGACAGCATGTCGAGATCTTTCATCTGCCCTTCGCCGCGCTCGATCCGGGCGACGATCTTGTGCAGCCAGTCGGTGCCCTCGCGGCACGGCGTGCACTTGCCGCACGACTCGTGGCGGTAGAAGTGCAGCAGGTTCGTCGCGAGCCAGACCATGCAGGTGGTGTCGTCGAGCGCGACGATCGCCGCCGAGCCGAGCAGCGATCCGGCCTTCTGGATGGCGTCGAAGCTCGCCTGCGTGTCGAGTTGATCGGGCATGAGGATCGGCACCGACGATCCGCCCGGGATGACGGCCTTGAGCGTGCGCCCGTCGCGGACGCCGCCGGCGTAGCCTTCGATGAGCTCGCGCAGCGTGATGTTCATCGACGCTTCGTACACGCCCGGCCGCTTCACGTGTCCGCTGACGCAATAGAGCTTCGGCCCGCCGTTCTTCTCGGGGCCGAGCGCGGCATACCATTCCGGGCCGTGCTTCACGACGAGCGGCACGTTGCAGAGCGTCTCGACGTTGTTGACGGCGGTCGGCTTGCCGTACAGGCCGACGACGGCGGGGAACGGCGGCTTGTTGCGCGGCTGCGCGCGCTTGCCTTCGAGCGACTCGAGCAGCGCCGTCTCCTCGCCGGCCTCGTACGCGCCTGCGCCGCGGTGGACGAAGACGTCGCAGTCGAAGCCGCTGCCGAGGATGTTCTTGCCGGCGAAGCCCTTCGCGTACGCGTCCTCGATGGCCTTCTCCAGCACTTTCTGCACGTGGAAGAACTCGCCGCGAATGTAGATGTAGGCGGTCTTCGCGCCGATGGCGTAGCAGCCGATGAGGCAGCCTTCAATCAGCAGGTGCGGGTTGCGTTCGATGAGCAGGTGATCCTTGAACGTGCCCGGCTCGCTTTCGTCGGCATTGCAGGCGATGTAGCGCGGCTCGATCTTCTTGTCCACGAACTGCCACTTCATCCCCGTCGGGAAGCCGGCGCCGCCGCGGCCGCGGAGGCCCGACGCCTTGACCATCTCGATGATCTCGTCGGGCTTCTTCGTCAGCGCCAGCTTCAGCGCGTCGTAGCCTTCGTGCGCGAGATAGAAATCGAGCGTGAAGGAGTTCGGTTCGCGGACGTATTTGGTGAGGATCGGATCCATTACTTCTTCTCGACCACGTGGTGGCAGCCGGTGAGCGCGGCTTCGCCGCGCGCGCGGAGATCATCCACCAGCTTGCCCGCGTCCTGCGGCGCCTGGCATTCGTGCCACGCGTCGTTCACCATCACGACCGGCGCGCGATCGCAGGCGCCGAGACACTCGACTTCGAGGAGCGTGAAGGTGCCGCTCGGATCGGTCTCGCCTGGCTTGATCCCAAGCTTCGCCTGCAGTTCCTCGGTGACGCGCTCGGCGCCGTTGATCGCGCACGACAGCGTGCGGCACACCTGCAGCACGAATTTGCCGACCGGCTTCGTGTAGAACATCGTGTAGAACGACACGACGTCTTCGACGTCCGCGCGCGTGATGCCGAGACACTCGGCCACGTGGCGAATGGCGTTGGCGGTGATGTAGCCCTGCTGGTACTGCGCGAGATAGAGCGCGGGCAGCACCGCCGACCGGCGCCGGTCCGCCGGATACCGTCTGACGATCTCGTCGAAGCGCGCGCGGTTCTCCGGCGTGTACGCAAACGCCGGCCCCTCGTCTTCGAGCTGCCGCTTCGACTTGTGGAAGGTGGCGTCGTACGCCATCTTGGGGTGAAAGCTCACCGGACTTCGTCTCCAGTGGACCTCATCGGTCCACGTCTCCCATGACGACGTCAATCGAGCCGATGACGGCGATGACGTCCGCAATCAGGCCGCCGACGATCAGCCGCTCGAGCGCCTGGCACGCCAGCAGCGACGGCGCGCGGCTCTTCACACGCCACGGCCGGTTGGTGCCGTCCGACACGACGTAGAATCCCTGCTCGCCGCGCGGCCCCTCGACCGGCACGTACGCCTCGCCCGCCGGCACCGTGAACCCCTGCGAGTAGATCAGGAAGTGCTGGATCAGCGCCTCCATCTCCGTGTAGACGCGGTCCTTCGGCGGCGGCGTGATCTTCGGGTCCGCGATCGCGTATTCGCCGCGCGGCGTGATGCGGTCGAGCGCCTGCCGGCAGATCTTCAGGCTCTCGCGCATCTCGGCGACGCGCACCTTGTAGCGCGAGTAGACGTCGCCGGCGGTCTGCGTCGGGACGTCGAACTGATACGTCTCGTAGCCGAGATAGGGAAACACCTTCCGCACGTCGTAGTTCACGCCCGCCGCCCGCGCAATCGGACCGACCAGGCTCATCGCCACCGCGTCGTCTTTCGAGATGACGCCGACGCCCTGCGTGCGCTTCAGGTAGATCTCGTTCTGCGTCAGCAGGTCTTCGTACTCGTCGAGCTTGCCAGGCATGCGATCGAGGAACGCGCGCACCGCGTCGTGAAAGCCGCGCGGCAGATCCTCGCGCAGGCCGCCGACGCGCATGTAGCTCGGGAAGAGGCGGAAGCCCGCGATCATCTCGTTGATGTTGAGCAGCAGCTCGCGCTCGCGGAAGCAGTAGAGCATCACCGAGACGGCGCCGACTTCCATGCCGTGGGTGCCCAGCCAGACCAGGTGCGAGTTGATGCGCTGCAGCTCGGCGAGCAGGACGCGGATGTTCTTCACGCGCTCGGGCAGCGCCTGATCGGCGCCGAGCAGCTTCTCGACCGACATGCAGAAGGCCATGCTGTTGGACTGCGCGCTCAGGTAGTCCATGCGCTCGACGAGCGGGATGACCTGCTGCCACTTCTTCTGCTCGGCCGTCTTCTCGATGCCCGTGTGCAGATACCCGATGGTCGGCGAGGCCGAGAGGATCTGCTCGCCGTCGAGCTCGAGCACCAGACGCAGCACGCCATGCGTGCTGGGGTGCTGCGGCCCCATGTTGACGGTCATCACCTCTGAGCGAATCTCGGGCATGGTGCTACGCAGGCCTGAAGGCCTGCACTACATATCCTTGCGCGACAAGCGGTCGCGCTCGACGTTCTCTCTGAACTCTTCCGGCGTCACCTGCAGCGGCTCCGCCGTGTACGTGGGCCGGCGGATCTGCACCGGCGAATCCTTCCGCAGCGGCCACCCCTCCCAGTCCTCCGGCATCAGCAGCCGCCGCGGATCGGGATGGCCGTCGAAGACGATGCCGAACATGTCCCAGACCTCGCGCTCGAGCCAGTTGGCCGCGGGCCAGATGCCGGTCACCGTCGCGAGATGCGCGTCCGCGCCGTCGAGCCGCACCTTCACCCGCACGCGCTGGCGGAGTTCGAGCGAGACGAGGATGTAGACGACCTCGAAGCGCGGCTCGCGCGGCCAGTAGTCGGCCGCCGTCAGCTCGGCGAGGAACGAGAACTTCAGATCGGCCGCGTCGCGCAGCGCGCGCGCCACGTCCACCACATGGTCGCGCGTCACATAGATCGTCGTCTGCAGATCCACGCTGGCCGCCGCCTCGAGCCCGGCGCCGGGCACGGCCTGCTGCAGCGACGCAATCAGGGCGGCGGGATCCATTTAGGAGAGGCGCTGCTCGGCGATCTTGCGCTGCAGCTCGACGATGCCGTAGATGAGCGATTCGGGACGGGGCGGGCAGCCGGGCACGTAGACGTCAACCGGAACCACCTGATCGACGCCCTGGACGATGGCGTAGTTGTCGAACACGCCGCCGATGGACGCGCACGCGCCCATCGAGATGACCCACTTCGGCTCCGGCATCTGGTCGTAGATGCGCCGGAGCGCGGGCGCCATCTTCCGCGAGAGCCGGCCGGCGACGATCATCAGGTCTGACTGGCGCGGGCTGCCGCGGAAGACCTCGGCGCCGAAGCGCGCGATGTCGTACCGGCTGCAGCTCATCGCCATCATCTCGATCGCGCAGCACGCGAGGCCGAAGGTGACCGGCCAGATCGACGATCGACGCGCCCACTGCACCATCTTCTCGACCGTGGTGGTGAGGACGGGGATCTCGTATTCCGCTTCGATGCCCATAGTGCTACGCCGCCCTCTGGCCTGTGCCGTGTGCCCGCTGCCCTTTGCCCTTGTCGATGCCCCAGTCGAGCGCGCCTTTGCGCCAGACGTACACGTAGCCGGCCAGCAGCAGCGCCATGAAGAGCAGCACCTGCACGAACCCCGCCCATCCGAGATCGCGGAGCGCCATCGCCCATGGATAGAGGAAGGCGACCTCGATGTCGAAGAGTAAAAAGATCATTGCGACGAGGTAGAACTTCACCGACTGACGCTCGCGGGCGTCCCCCACGGCCGGCATACCGCACTCGTATGGCGCGCTCTTCTCGGGCGTCGGTTTGCGCGGGCCGAACAGGCCGGACAAGACGACCGACACGAGCGCGAACCCTGCGCCCAGCGCGATCATGATGAGGATGGAGAGCCAGCCCTGCATGGTCAAAAGAAAGGTGACGTTGATGCTTGTGAACGAAGCCACAAGCATTCGGTAATGCTATCGCGGATTACGATAGTTTTCCACCCAATGCGACTCGCCTGGTTCTCGCCGCTCCCGCCCGCGCTGACCGGCATCGCCGGTTACAGCGCTGACATCCTGCCGCTGCTCGACGCGGCCGGCGACGAGATCGACCGCTTCACCGCGTCGAATGCGCACGAGTTCGCCTGGCGGCGCCGCCACCCGTACGATCTCGTGGTCTATCAGCTCGGCAACTCGGAGTGGCACGACTACATGTGGCCGTACATGTTCACGTCCCCCGGCCTGGTCGTGCTGCACGACGCGCGCCTCCACCACGCCCGCGCGGCGCTGCTCTTCCGTCATCGCCGCCGAGACGACTATCGCCGCGAGTTCGCGTACGACCACCCGGACGCCCCCGACGCCGCCGACTACGCGCTCGAAGGCCTCCGCGGATCGCCCTTCTACTTCTGGCCGATGACCCGCGCCGTCGTGAACGCGGCGAAGCTCGTCGCCGTGCACAACGCGTTCGTCGCTGAGGAGCTGCGTGCGCTGTATCCGGCGGCGCAGGTCGAGCGAATCCGCCTCGGCGTGCCGCCGATGATTCCCTCAGAAGGAGCGCGCGAGACGATCCGCCGCGCGCACGGCATTCCGGCTTCGAGCGTCGTCTTCATCGCGTTCGGCCTGGTCACGCCCGAGAAGCGGATCGAGCCGATCCTGCGCGCGCTCGGGACGCTCGTGGCGCGCGGGGCGGACGTGCACCTGTTGATCGCGGGCGGCAACGGCTTCCCCGGTCTCGACGACGTCGTCGCGGCGCAGCGGCTCGGCGATCGCGTGCACCTGACCGGCTACGTCGAAGAGGACCGCATCGCCGACCACCTCGCCGCCGCGGATGTCAGCCTGTCGCTGCGGTGGCCGACGGCGGAGGAGACGTCGGGCGCATGGGCCGAATCGTTGTCGGCGTCGCGGCCGACGATCATCACGTCGCTGCCGCACACGGCGGACGTGCCGGCGATCGACGCGCGCACCTGGCAGCCGACGCGGCGTTCGCGCGATCCGATTGCGGTCGCCGTGGATCTGCTCGACGAGGACACGACGCTCGTGGCGACGATGGCACGGCTCGCCGAGGACGCCGCGCTGCGGGAGCGTCTGGGCCGGGCCGCGCACGCGTACTGGGCGGCCGAACACGACGTGCGCCTGATGGCGGACGACTACCGCCGCGTGATCGCGCTCGCCGCGGCGCGGCCGGCGCCGGCGACAGACACGCTGCCGGCGCACCTCACCGACGACCACAGCGGGCACGCCATGGCGATCGCCCGCGAGATTGGCGTGAAGCTGGATTTCAGTACGTAGCGTCCGCCTTGAGGCGGACGAGACGGATTACGCCGACAACTGCGCGCTGGTTTCCCTGATGCGCCGATCGAGCTCGGCCATCGCCTGGCCGATCGAATCGCGCCGCCGCTCGTGCGTCGTCGTCGCCAGCTGACGTTCGAGCTCGGTGCGCGCCAGCCTGAGGCTCTCGAGCGCGCGCACGGTTTCGGGATTGCGGACGTCCCGCGTCTGCGCTTTCGCGCGCTCGCGCTCGAGTTCTTCCATGCGCTCCTGAATGCGCGAGTCCTGATCGATCAATCCTTCGCCAGCGTCGCCCATATGACTCACATTATAAGTAAGATGCTTTGGTGTCCGAGCCGCTCGATCCGTTCCATCCCGCGGTTCACACGTGGTTCACGCGATCGTTCGAGGCGCCGACGCGCCCGCAGCGGCTCGGGTGGCCCGCCATCGCACGCGGCGACTCAACGCTGATCCTCTCGCCGACCGGCAGCGGAAAAACGCTGACGGCCTTTCTCTGGTGCCTCGATCGTCTGATGTTCGCGCCCGTCCCCGCCAAGTCTGCGCGGTGCCGCGTGCTGTACGTGTCGCCGCTCAAAGCACTCGCGGTTGACGTCGAACGGAACCTGCGCGTACCGCTCGACGGTATCGGGCAGGTGGCCGAAGAGCGCGGCGATACATATGTCCGGCCCGCGATCGCCATTCGCACCGGCGACACCCCGCAGCGCGAGCGCGCCAGATTTCTGCGTGAACCTGCCGATATCCTCATTACGACGCCGGAATCGCTCTATTTACTTCTGACGTCGAACGCCCGCGAAACACTGCGCTCGATCGACACGGTCATCATCGACGAGATCCATGCGCTCGTCCCGACCAAGCGCGGCGCCCACCTGATGCTCTCGCTCGAGCGGCTCGGCGCGTTGTGCGCGACGCCGCCGCAGCGCATCGGCTTGTCCGCGACGCAGCGCCCCCTCGATGAGGTCGCCCGGTTTCTGGGAGGGGCAGACGTCGTCGCGCGATCCTTTCAGGGTCGCGGCTCCGCGGGCCTGAAAGGCCCGCGCTACGAAACCGAAAACGTCGAATCTGAGATCGATCACGAATTTGAATCCCACAAAGGCCCCGTCCGCTACCGGGCCGTCACGATCGTCGATGCGGGACACAAGAAGCCGCTCGCGCTGAGCATCCAGGTCCCGGTCGAGGACATGGCGAAGCTGACGACCGCCGACGAGATTCCGAGCGGCCCGGCGTCGGTCGGGGACGCGCGGCCGTCAATCTGGGCGGCGATTCATCCGCGGCTGCTCGAGCTGATTCGGGCGCACACCTCGACGCTCATCTTCGTCAACAGCCGCCGGCTGGCCGAGCGGCTGGCCGGCGCGCTCAACGAGCTCGCCGGCGAGACGCTCGTGCGCTCGCACCACGGCTCGATCGCGCGCGAGCAGCGCGTCGAGGTGGAAGAGCTGCTCAAGGCCGGCGCCCTGCGCGCGCTCGTGGCGACCTCGTCGCTCGAGCTCGGCATCGACATGGGCGCCATCGACCTGGTCGTGCAGATCGAAGCGCCGCCGTCGGTCGCGAGCGGCCTGCAGCGCATCGGCCGCGGCGGCCATCAGGTGAACGCGGTCAGCGAGGGCGTCGTGTTCCCGAAATTCCGCGGCGACCTCGTCGCGTGCGCCGCGGCCGCCAAGGCCATGCACGACGGCGCCGTCGAAGCCACCCGCTATCCCCGCAACCCGCTCGACATCGTCGCGCAGCAGGTCGTCGCTATGGCGGCGATGGACGACTGGGCGATCGACGAGCTCTTCGCGACGATCAGGCGCGCCGCGCCGTGCGCCGAGCTCGGGCGCGGGGCGTTTGAAGGCGTGCTCGACATGCTCTCGGGCCGCTACCCGTCGGACGAGTTCGCCGAGCTGCGGCCACGCATCACCTGGGACCGCGCGCGCGGGCGCGTCAGCGGACGCGAAGGCGCGAAGCGCGTGGCGGTGATCAACGGCGGGACGATTCCCGATCGCGGCCTCTTCGGCGTGTTCCTCCTCGGCGCCGCGCATCGGGCCGCGCGCGTCGGCGAGCTCGACGAGGAGATGGTCTTCGAGACGCACGTCGGCGAGACGTTCGTGCTCGGCGCCTCGTCGTGGCGCGTCGAAGAGATCACGCACGACCGCGTGCTCGTGTCGCCGGCGCCGGGCGAGCCGGGCAAGATGCCGTTCTGGAAGGGCGATCAGAGCGGCCGCCCGCTCGAATTCGGCCTGGCCATCGGACGCCTCGTGCGCGATCTGCTGAGGCTGCCGCCGGCCGCGGCCATCGACCGGCTCACGCGCGAGCACGACCTCGACCAGCCTGCCGCGGAGAACCTGCTGCAGTACCTGCAGGATCAGAAGGCCGCCGCCGGCGTGGTGCCCGACGCGGGGACGGTGCTCGTCGAGCGCGTGCGCGACGAGCTCGGCGACTGGCGCGTGTGCGTGCTCTCGCCGCGCGGCGGGCGCGTCCACGCGCCATGGGCGATGGCGGCGGCCGCGAAAATCCGCGAGGAGCGCGGCGTGGACGTCGAAACCCTGTGGGGAGACGACGGGTTCGTCGTGCGGTTTCCGGACGTGGACGAACCGCCCGACGTCCGCCTGCTGCTGCCGGCGCCCGACGAGGCGCAGGCGCTCGTCATCCGCCAGCTCGGCGCGACGGCGCTCTTCGCGGCGAAATTTCGCGAGAACGCCGCGCGCTCGCTCCTGCTGCCGAAGCGGCGTCCCGGCATGCGCGCGCCGCTGTGGCAGCAGCGCAAGAAAGCGTCCGACTTGCTGGCGGTCGCGTCCAAGTACGGCTCGTTTCCCGTGCTCCTCGAGACCTACCGCGAGTGCTTGCGCGACTTCTTCGACATGCCCGCGCTCGTCTCGACGCTGGCCGACATCAGCAGCACGAAGATCCGCGTGGCGACCGTCAACTCGGAGCATCCCTCGCCGTTCGCGGCCTCGCTGCTCTTCAGCTACGTCGCGAGCTTCCTCTACGACGGCGACGCGCCGCTGGCCGAGCGCCGCGCGCAGGCGCTCGCCGTGGACCAGGCGCAGCTGCGCGAGATCATCGGCGACGCCGAGCTGCGCGAGCTGCTCGATGCGGCCTCGATCGACGCGCTCGAGCGCGAGCTGCAGCGGCTCGCGCCAGGCTTCCAGGCGAAGAGCGCGGACGGCGTCCACGACCTGCTGCTCGCGATCGGCGATCTCTCGCGCGGCGAGATCGCCGAGCGGACCGTCTCGGCCGACGTCGCCGGCAGCGCCGACGCGCTCGTGAGGCAGGGGCGCGCGCTCGTCGTGCACATCGCCGGCGAAGAGCGCTATGTCGCCGTCGAGGACGCCGCCCGCTACCGCGACGCACTGGGCGCCGCGCTGCCGCCCGGCCTTCCGCCGTCGCTGCTCGGCCCGGCGGATCGTCCGCTCGAAAACCTGATCCGGCGGTACGCGCGCACGCACGCCCCGTTCACGCCCGCCGAGCTCGCCGCCCGGTTCTGCATCGGCGCGGCGGAGGCCGAAGCCGCACTGGTCGGGCTCGCCTCGGGCGGCGCCCTCGTCGAAGGCGAGTTCCGTCCCGGCGGCCTCTCGCGCGAGTGGACCGACGCGGGTGTGCTGCGTCAACTCCGCCGGCGGTCGCTGGCGCGCCTGCGCCAGGAAGCCGAGCCGGTGGACCCGCCAATCCTC
>CAZOIK010000378.1:0-2695 GCA_964579765.1 uncultured Bifidobacteriaceae bacterium | reverse complement strand
TCGCGCCGCGAGGACGGCCGGCCAGCGCGGTCGCGATTGCCGCGGCCGACGCGCCGGCATCGGCAAGCGGACGCATGTACTGGCCCTCGCGCACGGCCACGGCGACGCCGTCGCGGTACGCGATGCGGGTTGAAGTGGTCGCGCGCACGCGATCGCCGCTGGTGAGGACGCCGATCAGGTTGAGCGGATCGGCCGCGCTGACGACGACGACTCGTCCGCTCGAGCCGGCCCGTCTCACTTCTCGCAACCGTTCCACCGCGTCGGGCAGCGCGAACTGCTCGCCAGACATGCCAGTCACGAATCGTCCGCCGCGGATCTCGCCGCGGGCCTCGAGCCGGCGGTACACACGCACCAGGTCCCGCCACGGCAGCGCGTGCCTCTCCCTCATCAGCAGACGCCGGAAGACGACGCCGTAGCGCTCGAGCAGGACGCGTGCCTGCGCCTCGATCGCACGCTCATCGCGGTCGCCCGCCTTCGGCGTCGCCGACCATCGGCCGCTCATGTCGTGGCGCCCCGCGGCGACCGTCTGCGCGTTCAGCGTGCGCATCACCGATCGCACGCCCGCGAAGCCGTCCGATGTCACGAGGCCGGCCACGGTCAGCGCCCCGATCGCCTGTGCGGCGGCGGATTCGGTCATCCCGCACGTGCGCGCGAGGTCGCGAAGAAACGACGCGCCCGAGGACGTCAGCGCCGCGAGCACACGCTGCGCGTCGTCATCGACCAGCGCGGCCGGCTCGCCCGCGCGCAGCGCGCGCCACGCGTCCGCATGCTCGTGCAGAAACAACGCGACGCGCAACCGTCCCGCCCCTCCTGCCCCTCCCGCCCATCCCACCTGCCCTGTCAGGCAGAGCAGGTCGAGCATCGACGGCTCGTACCGATCGAGCCGCGCGGGCAGGACGACGCGCTCCCAGGCGCGGCCGGGCAGCTCGACGCCGTCCAGCCGCGCGACCACGGCGCGGAGCCCGTCGAGACCGCTCAGCCGGTGCGTCTCGTCCACGTGCTGCCAGACGAACAGGACGCGCATGAACTCGGCCGCCGTCACCGGCTCGATTTCCGCGCGGAGGCGGTTCAACGTGTAGCGATGAATGCGCGCGAGCAGCGCGCGATCGCAGAACTCGAGGTCGCCGCCCGCCCCGAGCGGCGTCGATGGGGTGAATCGTCCGCGCAGGACGACGCCCTGGGCCTCGAGCTCGTGCAGCGCGGCGAGCGCGTCATCGTCCGTGAGGGCCAGCGAGGCGGCGAGCTGGCGCGCGGTCGCCGGGCCGGCGCACGACATCCGCCCGCGCAGCAGCTCGACGACGGCTTCGTCGCGCGTCCACGCGCGCGTCGCGCGCGACGGCGGCACGTCGATCCCCGGCTGCAGCGCGATGCCTGGATGCACCGCGCGCAGTTCCGGGACGCGCTCGGCGGCAACGGCCCACGCGCCGGCGCGCGCCGCGCGACGCGACGCGGTGAGCTGATCGAAGAGGCCCGCCGGCATCGCGGCCAGGTCGTCGGCGGTGAAGAAGCCGGCGATGACGAGCGCGTCGTGCAGCTCGTCGGCGTCGCGGGGGTCGGGACGCGCTTCGTCGCGCACGCGCGCAATCGCCTGTGGATCCAGCGCGCCGAGATCGCTGGCGGACGAGGGGTCCGTCGCCCGCCGCGCATACACCGCCTGCGTCCGCCGCTCCTCGAGCGGCGCATCGTCGAGGAAGGCCCACGGCCGGGCGTTCAGGATCTCGTGCGAGAGCGGCGACGGCTCCGGGGTGTCGCGCGTGACCAGCCGCAGCTCACCGGCATGGATGCGCGTGAGCACGCGCGCGAGGCCGTCGAGGTCCATCGCCTCGTCGAGGCAGTCGCGGATCGCCTGCGTGACGAGCGGATGATCGGGAATCTGCCGATCGCCGGGGATGTTCTCGAGGCAGGCGGCCGCGTCGGGAAACGCCGCGGCGAGCAGATCGTCGGCCTGCATGCGCTGCAGCTGCGGCGCGACCTTGCGTCCGCCCCGGAAGCGCGGCACCGCCAGCGCGACGGTCGTGTTCCAGCGCCAGCGCGTCTGGAAGAGCGGCGCGTCGAGCAGCGCCTGCACGAGCACGTCCTTCGCCGTCGCGGGATGGAGATACCGGAACACGTCGGCGAGCGGAAACGAATGCTGCGGCCCGAGCGACAGCAGCAGCGCGTCGTCGGTCGCTGCGGCCTGGAGCTCGAAGTTGAACTGCCGGCAGAATCGCTTCCGCAGCGCGAGCCCCCAGGCTTTGTTGACGCGGCTGCCGAGCGGCGCGTGCAGCACGAGCTGCATGCCGCCGGACTCGTCGAAGAACCGCTCAAGCACGAGCGTCTCCTGCGTCGGAATCGCCCCGAGCGCCGCGCGTGCGCCGGCGAGATACGCGACCGCCTGTTCGGCGGCGGCGGCGGAGACGCCGGTGTCGGCTTGGAGCCACTCGGTCGTCCGGCCGAAGCCGGACACTGCGTCGGTGCCCGCCAGACGGACCTCCTCGTTCAACCGGCCGTCAACCTCCCGCCGCAGCTCGCTCACCTCGCGCGAGAGCTCGTCGCTGCGCGCGGGCGCTTCGCCGAGCCAGAACGGGATGTTCGGCGGCGCGCCTTTCGCGTCGGCGACGCGGACGACGCCGGTGCCCACCTGCAGCACCTGCCATGACGCGTTCCCGAGCTGGAAGACGTCGCCAGCCATGCTCTCGACGGCGAAGTCTTCGTT
>CAZOIK010000377.1:0-5319 GCA_964579765.1 uncultured Bifidobacteriaceae bacterium | reverse complement strand
CGCCAGGAGAGCGTGTTCATGTAGATGCAGCCGTAGTCGCGATCGCACGAGCCGATGAGGCCCGACTGATCTTCGGTGGCGATCTCGATCGACGGCAGCGGGTTGTCCTGGCCGATGTGCGCCGCGGCGATCTGGTCCGCGGTCACGCCGGCGTACGCATCGACGCCCTGCGTCGGCTTCGGCCGCACGCCGCTCAGCCACGTCGTCGGGCTCAGCGAGTGGACGGCGGAAGTGTCGGCCGCGTGGTGGTGCAGGCCGCTGACGACGTCCACGTACTCGCGGAAGGGCTCGAGCGGTTTGAGGATCGGCGAGAACTCGAAGTTCGGGCCTTCCTGCGCCGGCGTCCAGCGGTCCATGATGGCGCCGTGCGGCAGGTAGACGAAGCCGAGGCGCGGGCTCGGTGCGGCCGCGGTCGCCGCGAGCGCCGTGCGCGCGGGAATCATTGCGTCGAGCAGCGGCAGCGCGAGCGTCGTGCCCGCCGCCTTCAGGAACGTGCGCCGATCGAGGTGCTTCTTGGTGATGAACATGGCCGCCCTAATTCGCCGCGACGACGGTCGCCGGCGCCTTCATCTTCTTCTGAAACGGCGTGCTCTTGACGATGCCGAGCACGATGGACGAAAACCGATAGTTCTGCGACGCCGCGTCGCGCGCGATCTGCCGCACGACCGGCATGTCGTAGTAGTCGAGCCCGCGGCCGAGCGCGTACGTGAGCATCTTCTCGGTCATCGTGCGCACGAACTGCTCGGGATGCTTGAGCAGCGCCCTGCGCAGCGCGATCGGACCGTCCACCGGCGTGCCGTCCGCGAGCTGCCCCGAGGCATCGACGGCGCCCGCGGCGTCCTTCACGCGCCAGCGGCCGGTCGCGTCGAAGTTTTCGAGCGAGAAGCCGAGCGGGTCCATGACGCGGTGGCACGTCGCGCACGCCGGCGCGGCGCGATGCCGCTCCATCAGCGCGCGCAGCGACAGCACCTTGCCGTTTTCGCCCGTTTCCTTGAGCGGCGGCACGTTGGCCGGCGGCGAGGGCGGCGGCGTGCCGAGGATGTTCTCGAGGATGTACTTGCCGCGCAGCACGACGGACGTCCTGTTTGGATACGACGTGACCGCGAGAATCGCGCCCTGGCCGAGAAGCCCGCGGCGGTTCTCGTCGGTGATCTTCACGCGCCGGAACTGCGAGCCGTACACGCCAGGGATGCCGTAGTGCTTCGCGAGCCGCTCGTTGAGGAACGTGTAGTCGGCGGTCAGCAGGTCGAGGACGTTTCTGTCCTCGCGCATGATGCTTTCGACGAACAGGCTCGTCTCCGTGCGCATCGCCTGTCGCAGGTTGTCGTCCCAGTTCGGAAACTCGTCGCTGTCGGGAATGAAGCTCTGGAGGTTGCGGAGGAACAGCCACTGCGCGGCGAAGTTGGTGACGAGCGCCTTCGACTTCGGATCCGCGAGCATCCGGCGAACCTGGCGCTCGAGCACCGCGGGGTCGTGCAGCTTCCCCGACGCGGCGACGTCGATTAGCTCGTCGTCGGGGACGGTGCTCCAGAGGAAGAAGGAGAGCCGTGACGCGAGCTCGACGTCGGACACCGGATACGTGGCACCGCTGGCGAGCTGCGGTGGGTCGGGCTCGGCCCGGAAGAGGAACTTCGGGCTCGCGAGGATGAACGCGATCGCCTCCTCGACGCCGGCGTCGAACGATCCGTGCTTACGGCCCGCGTCGAAGAACCGCATCAGCTCGGCGACTTCGCTGTCCGTCACGGGACGGCGATACGCGTGGCGCGCGACCGTCGTGAGGATCTTCCGCGCGCATCCGGCTTCGGCCGCGGCGGCGGCCGGCGTGCACGTGAAGATCTTGCGCCGGCTCGGCGTCACGCCGGGGCCGGTCGCGTCGAACGGCCCGGTGATCTGCATGAAGTTGATCGTCGGGACGCCGTTCATGTCCTGTAGATCGAGGTTGCGCGTGAACGGCTGCAGCGGCTCGTCGGAGAGCGCCGCGTCCTTGCGCAGGAACGTGACGCCGACGTCGTGTGGGCCGGCCTTCACGGCGACGCGCGTGCGCAGCCGCTTGTCGAGCGTCTCCTTGGTCAGCGCGAGGTTCGTGTCCGACAGCCTGTTGTCCTGCTCGCCGCCGACTTCGGCGAGGAACACGCGCTCGCCGTCGATGCTGATCTCGAGCTCGTGCGGCCACTCCAGGCCCGGCACGTAGCCGACGATGTTCTGCAGGAGGACGACGTTGAACTCGTAGGTGGCGTCGAGCGGGAAGTCGTGGCGGACGAGGATGCCGCCGCGCGTGCCGAGCGGCAGGCCCTCGATGTGATCTTCCTGCGAGCGATCCGGCGGCACGCGGTACACGGCGCCGACCGGCGTCGTCTTCAGGTCGCCGACGGCGAGCGCGCTGACCTTGCGCGCCGCGGTCAGATACTGCTCGAGCAGCGACGGCGACACCTTCAGCACGTCGGCGATGTTGTCGAATCCGTTCGCCTCGTCGTCTGCCGGCAGGAGCGAGCTGGCGTCGATGTCGAGGCCGAGGACGTCGCGCACGGCGGCCGCGTATTCGGAGCGATTCAGGCGATGGAGCGGCGAGCGTCCCGGGTTCGGGTTCGCGAGGGCGGCGCGGTCGAGCGCGGTTTCGAGCGACGCGGCGAACGCGTCGATCGTCGCCTCGTCCGGGCGCGGCATGCCCTGCGGCGGCATCATGCGGCCGTGCAGCTTGCGGACGACTTTTTCGAAGATGTCGGCGTGGTCGGCGACGCGCGTGAAATCGACCGCGTCCTTGTCGAGCACGAGGCCACCGGTCTTCAGCCGCGCGTTGTGACACCGGACGCAGTACTTATCGACCAGCACGCGCTCGGCGTCGGCGGACAACGTCTGTAGGGCGGCGTTGGATGTGGGGTCCGGCTTCAGCCGGACATCGCGTTGCGCATGCGACGCGACGGGAGTCGGCGACTGGCCGTGTACAGAGCGAGAGGCGCCGGTCGCGAAGAGCACGGCGACGGCCACGACAGCACAGGTGAAACGCAGCTTGACTTTCACCAGCCTGTGGCAAATTCTAGCACGCTTGAAATGCGTCTGACGCCCCGTAAGTCGTTGTAGTGCAGGCCTTCAGGGGTGATTGGTCACAACTTGACACCCCTGAGGGCCTATGAAATCCTCTCATAGGCCAACCAAATCTGTACTTTACGCCCTACTTGGGGGGCCGTATTGTTGGCCTGCCAATTGGGGACGCCCATGCTCAGACTGTTGTTGGATTTGGTTATCGACGCTGTTCTTGCGTCAATCCATCGGATTGGCTCAACTCTCGCTGGGGTCATCTACGGCGGCGCGTGCGTTGTCGTCGTTGCGTACCTAAAGAACGGTCGCATTGGCATGCTACGCACGATTGCAGAAGCAGTAGTAGTGGGCGTCTTGCTGTGGATGCCGTTTTTTCTGTTTGAAATGGCTCGTATTCCCTACGAGACGTTTCAGAGTCGAACCGTTCAAATCGCTCAGTTAGAGAGACAGAACAGTGAACTCACTAGTGCGTTAGGTCAGAGAAGGCATTACCTCGGGGTCACAGAGCCAGCATTTGAGAACGGCTGGGGCGTCACGATGGCCTTTTGGAAGTGGCGGCAAAGGCTAGGTCCGAATCCGAAAGGGTATCTAGTGATCACGTCCGACAAAGATCCCCAGGCTCAAAGGCTCGCATCCGCGTTTATTGGATACGCTGTAGTCGGATCTGGATTCGCTAATGGGAATTTAGGGAATATCGGCGTGATGCCAGAAGACGCGGAGGATGTTCAAAAGGCCATATCAATTCCAGACACCCTAGTGATTTCCAGCCGTGGCGAAGTAAAGGACGTGCAGCCGCTTGTAGATGCTTTGGCCGTGAAAGTGATTCATGTGGAGCGCCGCTTCAAAATGCCGCGTGAGGCCAGTAGTATTCCTGAAAACACGTTATGGCTTCACTTTGGACGCGGCGTTAGATGGTCGTCTGAGTATTGGGATGACAAAAAATCCAAATGAAGCTAGCCGTTCTTCTTCCGTCGAGCCGCGCGTCGCTTCTGCGCTCGATAGTGCGGGTGCGTCTTGTGGTGATACTCCCCACAGGGGCGGCAGTAGAAATGCGTGATCTTCTGCGCGTACTTAGTTTTTTTCACGATGCCCCCAAAGGCGCTGTTGATAGGGCGCGCGCGGGCGTTCATGCAGAGGCAAGGGCCGCTTCCCGTGCCTCAGCAGGATGCTACGGCCAGTCCGAACATGTCCGCGTTTTTGCGGTTGTTATACCGGAAAACGAACTCGTTCAGGTAGAGCGGCAGGTATTTCCGGCTGACGTTGTGATACGTGCCGAGAATGCCGCGCTTCAGCAGGGACCAGAAGCCCTCAATCGTGTTCGTGTGAACCGTGCCGCTCACGTATTCGTGCGCGGAGTGGTTGACGACGCCGTGACGCCCTTTGAAGTTCTTGCGGACGCCGCGATAGGCGTTCGATTCATCAGTCGCCAGCAGTTCGACCTTGTCACTGATGGCTTCCGCCACGAACTGATCCAGCGTGGACGCTTCGGCGTTCTCGATAATCTTGCAGACCACGTTGCCCTTACGGGAGATGGCCCCGACGACGCCCGTTTTCATGGCGAACGGCGACGAACTCCGCGCCTTGTTCGCCCAATGCCTGTTCTTGTCCTTCCCGCCGATGTAGGTTTCGTCCACTTCAACGACGCCCATCAACTGCCGGAAATCAGGGTCAGCCAGTCCCGCCCGCAGACGATGCGCGATATACCACGCGGTGCGGTAGCTGCCAGAGCCAATCATCCGGTGAATCTGCAACGCGCTCATGCCCTTCTTGCTCGACAGCATCAGGTAGAGCACGCGGAACCACGTCAGCAGGGGGTAATTCGTGTTCTCGAAAATCGTGCCAACGTAGAGCGAGAACCGATAGCCCGTCTTGCTCGCCTTGAGGCACGTCGGGGACTTGCACACCCAGTGGAACGGCCGCGCCTTGAGGCTGTAAACCTTGTCGTTCCCGCACCGCGGGCATTTCACGCCCTCCGGCCAACGGCGAGCGGCGAGGTAGATTTTGCAGGCGGTTTCGTCCGGGAAAATGCGGTCGAAATCCTTAAACGTGACGGGCGATTCGGCTACAGCAGGCGTCTTCGTCATTCGCCTACTGTAGCTCGTCAGAAAGCCGGTGTCAAGTAGTGAACAATCACCCCTTCAGGCCTGCGTGCATCGGAGGTTGCGATGATTGCCGCCCTCGCGCTCTCGGCCACGCTCGCCTCGTCGTCTGCCGCGTGTGACAGCCTGAAGTCGATTTCGCTGCCGCACACAACCATTCTCGCCGCCGAGATGGTCGCCGAGG
>CAZOIK010000376.1:0-14504 GCA_964579765.1 uncultured Bifidobacteriaceae bacterium | reverse complement strand
AGCGGTCCCATCTTCGTCTCGCGGTCCATGCCGGGGCCGAGCTTGATCGCCTTCGCCTTTTCGGCCATCGCCTCGACGAACTTCGAGTAGATCGGGCGCTGGACCAAGATGCGGCTGCCGGCGGAGCAGACCTCGCCCTGGTTGATGAAGACGCCGAACAGCGCGCCGTCCACGGCGGCCTCGAAGTCGGAGTCGGCGAAGAAGATGTTCGGCGACTTGCCGCCGAGCTCGAGCGAGATCTTCTTGAGCGTGCCGGCCGCGCCGCGCATGATGATGCGGCCGACCTCGGGGCTGCCGGTGAAGGCGATCTTGTCCACGTTCGGATGCTCGACGATCGCGGCGCCCGCCGTCTCGCCCAGGCCGGTGACGATGTTAACGACGCCGGGCGGCAGCCCGGCGTCCGCGAAGCTCGACGCGAGCTCGAGCATCGAGAGCGGCGTCTGTTCCGCCGGCTTCAGCACGACGGTGCATCCCGCGCAGAGGGCGGGCGCCAGCTTCCACGTCGCCATCAGCAGGGGATAGTTCCACGGCACGATCTGGCCGGCGACGCCGATCGGCTCGCGCAGCGCGAGGCTGATCGCGTTGTCGGGCACCGGCAGCACGTCGCCGTGAATCTTCGTCGCGAGGCCGCCGTAGTACTCGAAGCAGGTGGCGACGTCCTGCAAGTCGAACTCTGACTCGACGATCGGCTTGCCGCTGTTGCGCGTCTCGAGCTCGGCGAGCTCCTCGGCGCGATCGCGAACAATCTCGGCAAGTTTGAAGAGGACGCGGCCGCGATCCTGCGCCGTCGTGTCCTTCCACGGGCCGTCGTCGAACGCGCGGCGGGCGGCCTGCACGGCGGCGTCCACGTCCGCGGCGCCGGCGTCGGGCGTTCTGGCGATGACGTCGGTCGTCGAGGGATCGATGACGTCGATCGTGGCCGTCGATCGGGCGGTCACGTATTCGCCGTCGATGTAAAGCTGATATGTTTTCATGCGCCCAAACCGCCACTATAGTCAACCACCACCGGAGCTGGCAATGACGACGGACGCGCAGAAACCCACCTATCAGGACGCGGATCTGATTCTCAGGCTCTACGAGATGCGGCGCGAAACGCGGCTGCGCGAGGCCAGGCGCTGGTTCGCCACGCACTTCAAGGCGAAGACCGTAGACGAGTTCAACGTGACGTGTCCGCCGGGCAGCGAGCCGAACGCTTCGTACCGGATGCTGACGACGTACTGGGAGATGGCGGCGTCCTTCGTCACGAGCGGCGTGCTCAGTCAGGAGCTCTTTTTCCAGAGCAACCGCGAGTTCCTGTTCGTCTGGGAGCGCATCCGGGACGTCCTGCCCGGGCTGCGGACGATGTATGCGAGCCCAGTGGAACTGAAGAATCTCGAGACGATGTCCGAGGCGTATATCCAGTGGTGGGGACAGCGCGCGCCCGGCGCGTACGAAGCGTTCTCGAAACGGGTGCGCGGCTAGCGGCGTCCATATATGATGTGGGGCTTGCGTCACCCGTCATCGACGCAGGAGGACAGGAGACAGCCGTGGCTGATGTACTCGTAACGACCGATTGGGTCGCGCAACATGCGAAGGACGCCAACGTCCGCGTTGTCGAAGTCGATGTGGACACCGCGGCCTACGATCAGGGACACGTGCCGGGCGCCGCCGGCTGGAACTGGGCGACCGAGCTCTGCGACACGCTGGTGCGCGACATCATCCCGCAGAGGAAGCTCGAGGAGCTGCTCGGGAAAAGCGGCATCGACAACACCACCACCGTCGTTCTCTACGGCGACAACAACAACTGGTTCGCCGCGTGGGCGTTCTGGCAGCTGAAGATCTACGGCCACAAGGACGTCCGCATCATGGACGGTGGCCGCAAGAAGTGGCTCGCCGAGTCGCGCGAGCTCTCGACCGAGAAACCGTCGCCGGCGGCCAAGAGCTACAAAGCGAGTGCGCCCGATCTGTCGCTAAGGGCCTTCCTGCCGGACGTGCAGCAGGCATCGGGGCAGAAGAAGGCCGCGCTGGTTGACGTCCGCAGCCCCGCGGAGTTCACGGGCGAGATCCTCGCGCCGCCCGGATTGCCAGAAACCTGCCAGCGTGGCGGACACGTGCCCGGCGCGAAGAACATCCCCTGGGGCAAGAACTGCAACGACGACGGCACGTTCAAGAGCGTGGACGAGTTGAAGCAGCTCTACGCCGATCAGGGCATCACGAGCGGCACGCCGGTGATCGCGTACTGCCGCATCGGCGAGCGGTCGAGCCTTACCTGGTTCGTGCTGAAGTACCTGCTCGGATTCGACAACGTGAAGAACTACGACGGCTCGTGGACCGAGTGGGGCAACCTGGTCGGCGCGCCGGTGGAGAGGCCATAACGTGAAGGCGGAAGGATACGCGAAGCGCCGTCAGCCGCTCGGCGACTGGACGATCGAGATCGAGACGTACCAGCTCGCCGAGATCTTCTACTGCACGATCAACAACGTTGACCCCGGCGCGCGATTCGCGCGCGCCGAGGGCCCGACGCGCGAAGAGGCCGAGAGCAAGGCACTCGAGAAAGCCGAGCGCTACATCAAGCAAACCCGCCGCTTTCCGACGAATGCCTGAGTGATCGTCGCAGCGTTCTCGCGAGTTCATCTCAGGAACTTCTGCGTCTCGTACGCGTGGTAGGCCGCATCCCGCTCCTCCCGCGGCACCAACGGAAACGTCTCGAGCACGTGCGCGAACTCGGCGGGCGTGAGCTGATACAGGCCCGCCACGTGCGCTTGCAGCACCGCCCATGCGGCGAGATCCTCGCGGCGTGAGAGCAGGCGCGCGAGCGCGGCGATTCGCCGCTCGTCAGACGGCGATCGTCCTGGCGGCGGAAGCGGCAGGCGTTCCACCGTGGCCGTCGTCACATGCGTGGTGACGCGCATTCGTACGAGGTAGTTGACGACGAGGCTGTTGAAGAGACCGCACAGGAAGTGCTGCGCGGCGCGAGGCAGGCGGGTGCGAAGGCAGAACACGGTGTGCGTGGAGACGCATCCTGCCGGCAGCATGGCGGCGATGAGCGTCAGCCGGTTCGTGGCGCCGGCTACGTCGCGGTAGGCCAGCCGCGGCCGCTCGAATGGGCAGTCCGCGAGGAGCCGTCGCGCCGTGGCCGCGCGGATGAAGTGCGTGCTCATGTCCATGCGCGCGCGAAACGGATCCAGGTGTTTGCCTTGGACAATCGGCAGCCCGGCTGGGCCGAAGTGCGCGCGATCGTCGGTGGCGTTGAGCTCGCGCCCGAAGGAAATGTTCCACCCGGCGCCGCTGCCGAGCGGCGGAAAGAGCGACGCGGCCCGTTCCACAATCGTCACGTCTGTCCTAGTGCGCAGTTCGGGGATCGTCAGCGCCTCGCCGGATACACGTTGAATGAACTCGCGCGTGACCCGGACGCGGAACCACTCGCCGCTGTCCGCCGTGTCGAGTGACGAGGGATCCGATTCGCCGAAACGGCAGTCGATGCTCGTCGTCGGCGTGCCTTTGGTCGCCGTCGCCAGCAGAAACTTGACGCCACGGTGAATCGCAAAGACGCCGCGATGGTTGTCGAGCCCGACGAGCGTGTCCACAGCACAGTCGCGGAGTAGATGCCGGCGCAACGGCGCGCACGCGTGGTCCGTTGCCACGCCGGATGGCAGCACGAGGCCGAGCCGCCCTCCCGTCTTGAGCAGCGTGACGGCGCGTTCGGTGAAGAGCTGATAGAGATTGCCGTGACCGCCCGCCGCCGACGAGTAGACGCCAGAGCGCCGGGTGAATCGAAGGGCCGCCTCGTCTCCGCGCACGACTTCCCACGGCGGGTTGCCGATGACCGCGTCGAATCCCGCGCCCGCGCGCCGCTGCCCGGCAGTGTCGAAGAACACCTCCGGAAACTCGAGCTCCCAGTGGAACAGATTCCGCTCGAGAGCAAGCTCGTCCGCGCGGACGAGATAGCGCGCCGCGACGTGTGAAGGGAGCGAGCCTGCTTCGGACAGCACGTGGTCAACGAGAGCAGAGAACGCCTCTGGCGGCACGCTGTGGCGATCGGCTGCCAACCACGACGCGCACCACACGCCGGCGATCCGCTTCCACATCGACAAGGCCGTGTCGCGGCGCGTCAGCGACGCCAGCGCCTGTTCCTTGGCACGCACCTGTTCGAGCGTGTCGTCCGGCGTCAGCTCCAGCGAGAAGCGAACAGGCAGCGCCGCTCGGATCGCGGGCTGGATCACGGCACCGTCGAACAGATCGCGGCTCTCCGGTCTGCGCGGGCTTCGGCGACGTGCGTCGAGCGGCGCGTGACGCAGATCGTCGAGCCACGCGCCGAGAATGCTGTCGCCGACCTGAAGACGATGATCCAGAAACGTCAACGGCCGATCGGCGGAGAGCGTTGTCAGCCACAGGGACAGCCGGGCGAGCTGCACCGCCATCGGGTTGATGTCCACGCCGTAGAGGCAGCGTTCGGCGATCGTCCGCCGCATGACGGCGCGATCCGCCTCACTGATGTCGGTCGGGTGCACGCCGCCGTTGCGAATCAGCGCGGCTTCGTACGCGTGTGCAAGAAAGCGACAGGCCGCAACGAGGAAAGCGCCACTGCCCATCGACGGGTCAACGAGCCGCAGCGCAAGTATCTGGGGAGGCTCCGCGCCGGCGACCAGCGGACCGAGCGTCCGGCGCACGAGGTAGTCGGCGATTGCCTGCGGCGTATAGAACGTGCCGGTCGCCTTGCGGATGCCGGAGCCGGGCACGAGAGCGACCGGATCTGCCTGTGGCCGATAGTCGAGCAGCGATTCGTAGACGCTGCCCAGTTGCTCGACGCCCAGGTCGCGGTAGGCGATACGCTCGCGCCCGGCGCCACCAATCGACGGGCGTGTCGCCAGCGCGATCAGTGCCTGCCGCGCCCGTTCGTCGTCCAGATCGCGGCGCTCGGCGAGCGGCGTGCGTGACGGCGAGAACAGGCGCCCGTTGAACGGCGTGACCCGAAGATCGCCCGCGCGGCATCCGGCATGAGCGAGGCGAGCGATGGCGCGCAGGGCGTCCCAGAGTCCATGGGGATCGCCGCCGCGTGTCGCCGCGGCGACCAGCGTACCGATCGAGTAGCTGTCCCGATAGATCGGATGCCACGACGGCACCAGCCCGCGTGATTCGGCGAAGAGGAGGAACAGCACGCGATAGACGACTGTCAGCGCCTGATCGAGTGCCGGCCGCAGACTCGCGTCGTCCGGATGCCGCCGCGTTCTCACGAAGGCGGCCAGCACGTCGGACGAGGCCGATAGGACGCCGTCTCTGAGCGCACGGCAGACCGCAACGCCGTGCTGGTCGGAGTCGTGCACCAGCACGGCGAGTGCGCCTCCGAGCTGGCCGGCGACAAATCGAACCGCCGCCGCGGCCACGCCGTCCTCTGCGGCGGCCTCGAGATCGAATTCGGCGTAGCGCGACGAGTGCGGGTGCGCGGCATCGACAACGCGCAGCGCTGCGCCGTTGAACAGAAGGCACCATCGCGAGTCGCGCAGCGTGGCGTGCTCGACCGCGGCGCGCCAATGCAAGTGGAGCGGCTCGCCCCAGAACGTGACGAGCAGCGTGATTGGATCGTCGCGGCACGAGACGGTCGCGATCAGCCGCTGAGGGCTGGTCTCGACGAACTGCGGTGTTCCGAGACCCAGATCCAAGAGCATTGGGGCCGCACCTGCGTCGAGCACGGCGCGCAGCGCAGACGCGGGACCGAGGCGTCGCGATCGGACGACGGCCCGTGAATCGACGGATGCCGGCATCAGCCTCGCCTCGAGGAAGGACGCGGACAGCAAGTGGCCGCTCAGTCCGAACGTCGTCATGGCTGCAGCACCAGGCGGAGCCGAGGCGGCGTGAGGCGGAGCTCGAGGCGCGCCTGGAATTCAGCGATGCGATCGTGTTCGGCGCACTCCTGCTCGCTCTGCGCAGCACTGAGCGCGGCCTGGGCGAAGTGCGCGCGATGATCGAACAGGCCCGGCTGCATCGGCGCTGCGCCGGCGCCGGCTCTTGCCCCGGCGATGGCTCGAGTCCGCGCGATGCCCGCGGCGGCAAAGGCGTTCGCGGTTCGCACGACCGCCGTCTGCCATTCGTGACAGTGTGCTTCGACCGCTGGTCGGCAGTCGGCGATCACGGCGTTGAGACCGCCCGCTGCGTCATCGACGAAGGTGGCGGTCAGCCGCGACGAGGCGACGAACTCGCGATCGTCCTCGACCGTCGATTCCCAGATCAGCAACGTGCGCGCTCCCAGCCTGCGCCGCGTTTCACCGCGCGCGCGCGCGACGAGCGGTCGGCCGCAGGTTCCGCCCGAACGCGGCAACGCCCGCGCCAGCCGCAGACGCGACAGTTCGGCGGACACGTCTATCGCGTCGATGCCCTCGACGTCGGATGCGTCCGGGTCGAGCGCACCGTCGAGCGGGTCCGGCGCTCCGATGTCCGCTTTCGCGTTGGCGATGTGCTTCCGAAGCTCGTCGAGCAGGTGCCGCTCGCCCGTGTCGCGGCCGATCAGGTGGAACGCGTGGACCGTGCGTGCCTGGCCAATGCGATCGACACGACCAATGCGCTGCTCGAGCCGCATCGGGTTCCACGGCAGCTCGAGATTGACGACGACGCGGCAGGTCTGGTGCAGATTCAGGCCTTCGGCGGCGGCGTCCGTGGCGAGCAGCAGGCGGCATCGGCCGCGCGTGAACGAGTCAACCGCGGCCGCTCGCTCGGCGCGCATCAGCCCGCCATGCAGAAGCACGGCAGGCTCGCCGACCGACCGCGCGAGGTGCGCCAGCGTGTCGCGGTACTCGGTGAAGACGATGAGCGGCTCCCGGATGCGTCGCAGCAGACGCCGAAGCGTTTTCAGCTTCGACTCGCTCGAGACCGCCGCAGCGGCTGCGGACGCGAGCGATGTCAGCAGACGGCGCTCGTCATCGGCGTCGCTGAGGACCAGTTGCCCGTCCCAGTCGGGCGTCTCATCCGCGTTGGTCGTCTCGCCCTGCTCGTCAAGCGGTAGCGGCAGCTGCATGGCGCTGTCGCGGCCGATCAGCGCGTCGAGCCGGCGCGTCACAGAGAGATGAAGCGAGTGCGCGCTCGAGAACGCGCGCTTTCGGAGCAGCGAGAGTGCGATCCACGCGTCGCGGCTCGCGCGCCCGCGGTCGGCCCGTACGGCGGCGGCGAACACGTCGAACTGCCGCAGCATTTGGCGCTCCGCGGCGGTCGCGCGCACGGCGAGACGATGCACGTGACGTGGTGCTCCCTGAGCGAGCATCCGTCTCGTCCGGCGGAAGATCAGCAGGCGATCGCCGTGACCGCCGAGATCGCACAGGGTCCGGAACGTCGTCGAGTGTCCCGAGTGCGGAGTCGCCGTCAGCAGCACGACATAGGTCGCTCGAGACGTGAGCGCCGCGGCGGCCTGCCGCCGTTCTCCATCGCCGGCTACGCGATGCGCTTCATCGACGACGACGGCGTCCCAGCGGCAGGCGAGCACGGCGCGCAGCACCTCGGGCCGCTTGACGTAGTCGATCGACGCGACGACCGTGGGCCACGTAGTCCATGGGTTGACGCCAGGCGCGATGGCCGCTGCGCGAGCGCGGATCGCGTGGAAGTCGGCGACGACGGCGTCGATACGAAAACGCCGGCCGAGCTCTTCGTTCCACTGATCGCGAAGACCAGGCGGCGTCAGCACCAGCACGCGATCGGCGGCGCCCCTCAGGCGCAGCTCGGCGACCAGCAGGCACGCCTGGATTGTCTTGCCGAGGCCGACGTCGTCCGCAATCAGCAGCCGGCAGCCATCGCCGCGCAACACCGCCACCGCCGGTTCGAGCTGGTGCGGCAGGATGTCGATGTCCGCGTGAAGCGAGGCGCGGAGCAGGCCGGGGACGCCGCCGACGGCGAGAAGCGCGCCCGCCGAGTGCCGCCATCTGCCGCGGCCGACGCGCTTCGGCGAGTCGTCCGGCTCGGGGATGATCTCGATGGCATCGAAGGGACTGAGGAGCCGGCACGTCCTGCCGCGATTCGCACCTGTGCCGGCGAGCGAGACGACACGGGAGGTCTCGTACGCACGCACGTCCTCGATGCGCCAGCGCCGGCGCCTGGCGCGTACGAGATCGCCGGAGTGAAGAATCTGCATTGCAGTACCGCGTCGCTGTTCGCAGAGATTGCACGCGTCGATCTGCGGCGGACGCGAATCCGGCCGAAAACGCGCGGCTGCGATCGTGACGCCATTGGCACGCAATGGCCGTGCCGTGAGTTATCGGGAGGAGAAGACGGCGTTGAACAGCAGCCGGAAGGTCGCGAGGGATTGCGCGCGATGCTGCACGCGAAATCCGAGCAGCACGACGCGCCCAGCCGCGACGGGCACCGTGATGACAGCCGGCTGACCGGCGATGACGTCGGCGCCGTGAAGCAGCCCGCTGACGAGCAGATCCTTCGTCCCGTAGCGGGCGGCGATCTTGATATCGCCGCCGGCTGGCACAGCGTAGGCGGAACTCGAGGCGAAGAACGCGGAAGTCTGTGGCGGCACGCCGTACGCGAGCGGATCGGACACGTCAACGTCGAGCCGGACGATGGTGCCAGGCGCGACGAGCCGGTCGCCCGCGCTGCGGGCGACGTCCCTCACGGAAAGGTTGAAGAGATCGAGGGCGAGATCGCCCGAAGCATCAAGGCAGATGAGCGTGCCACCCTCGCGAACGAACAGCTCGAGCGCCGCGAGACCGGACTCGCCGAGGCCGCCAGCGTATGGCGCAGGCGCTTCGTCTTGCGACAGCCCGCCCTTCAACATGCCCGGCGACTCGCTGGGCAGAACGATGGCGTCGAAGCGGCCGCGCAGATGTCCGGCCTGGACGTCAGCGGGTGAGACGCTGGTGAA
Organism: uncultured Bifidobacteriaceae bacterium; assembly: GCA_964579765.1. GTDB lineage: Bacteria > Acidobacteriota > Vicinamibacteria > Vicinamibacterales > CAVVIG01 > DATNBT01. The sequence continues at coordinate 5,674 of CAZOIK010000376.1, read as the reverse complement.
CGGAAACTCGTACTGTTCGAATACCCAGCGCGTCCAGCCTTCGTCCGTGTCGTCGCTCCACGGTTTGTAGATCGCTACTCTCGCCTGCGAAGCTGCGTGGATCGCCGACGGCATCTTGCCACGCACGCCGTCGATCCGCAGCGCGAACGGCGCGACGACGCCCTGCAAAATCGTCAGCGTGTTCTTCTCCGCGGGAACGACGAGCGAGCCCGCGGCATAGCGAAAGCCGTTGATCTCCATCGGTGCGTCCAGCCACGACGCCTTCAGGTTCGCGGCGAGCACGCGATTGACGACGATTGCGCCGCCGGTGCCGCGCGTTTCGATCAGAAAGAAGGAAGGCTTCCGGTCGCCCCAGACGGTCACGGGCGGCGCCACGATCGCGGGACTCGTCAGCGCAGACATCACGGGCGGATCGAACGCCGCGTCAACGACGCGTACGTCAACGCCCATCTGCGCGGGCAGCGTCCAAGCGGTGACGTCGTACGGCCGCTCGCGCGACCCGTCGTCGGGATATCGCTGGCGCTCGAGCAGCGTCCGGACGTAGGCACGATACGGTTGCGCCAGGAAGATGATGTCGGTGCCGGCGCCGTAAGACGCGCCGTTGGCGCTGAACGGTTCCGAGACGCGATCGATTTCCACGCCCGCGTCGATGAGCGCCTGCTCGAGCTTCACGGCCGACATCGGGTCGTACTGCGTCGGCGGAATCACGAACGCGAACGGTCCGCCTTTCCGGCCCTCGTCCACGGCCCGCTTGCCCATCGCATAGAAGTTCCAGACAAGATCTTCACGATGCGCGCCCACCTCTCGCAGCAGTCCCCGAACGGCGCTGAGCTCGTAGTCCATGATGTCGCGCAGCGTCCACGGACCGCCGGGCCACGGATGCGGCGCGGCGACGTGCGGCGGGTCGTTCGACTTCGGCACGTTCACCGGCGTCGCCACCTTCACGCTGGCGGCCTCGGTGAGGAGGCAGACGGTGTTGTGGCCGAGTGGCGCCGTGTCTTCGTACGCCGGCGAATAGTAGTCGAACAGGCTGCCCGATACGACGCCCGCGTGGCCGTCGCGCTCGAGCTCGAGCGTCATGGCGGATCCCAGCAGGGCGGCCTCACGCCAGATCATCGCATCCACATTCGGATCGACCGGATCGGCGACCGGCGGCGTGAAGAAGCGTGCGCCATCGTTGTCCATCTGGTGCATGGACAGGAAGACCTGCGGATGCCATTCGCGATAGAAGAAGTGCGCGAGATTTCGGCTCTCGGCGAGGTTCATCATGAAGCCGTCGCGATTGATGTCGTGCCCGGCGTACTTGTGGTCCGGCCATGGCATCGAGCCGCCCTCGAACGCTGTCGCCCTGGTGCGGTTATACCAGTCAACCACGAGCCGATGCCCGTCAGGGTTGAGCATCGGAATGACGATGACAACGAGATCGTCGAGCTCGCGGCGGGTGGCATCGTCGCTCGCAGACGCGAGGGTGTAGAGGAGCTCGGCGGCGGTCTGCGTCGCGCCGATTTCCGTCGCGTGAATGCTCGCACCGATCGCGACGACGGCTTTCTGCGTCGCTGCCAGCCGGCGCGCCTCGTCGTCGGTCAGCGTGCGCGGATCGGCGAGTTGTTCGTTGGCCGCGCGAATGCGGTCGAGGTTGCGGATGTTCACCGGCGACGAGACTATCGCCGCCAGCGTGCGATGGTTCTCTGTCGTCGAACCGAGATCGACGAGCTTGACGCGATCGGAAACGGCAGCCACGGCCTCGAAGTACGCGTCGATCGCGTCGGCCGAAGCGAGCCGGCCGTCGCTGCCGAGGTGGAATCCGAAATGCGCGTCGGGTGCCGGAAGCGCGGACGGCGACTGGGCGGACGCCGTTCGCGCGACGAGCGCGAGCGAAATCAGGATGGCGCGTGCGCGCACGCGCCATCATAACAAACGGCTTCGCGCGCTCCGGCCGCGCTACTTCTTGGTGGCGGGCGCCGGCTGCTCGCCGGTGGTTGCGCGCGACTGGAGCTTGCGGAGCAGCGCTTCGAGTCCCGCCTGTTCGGGATCGAAGATGCCCCATTCATCCTGCAGCGGACGGTCAACTGAGCGGATCGGTGCGAGCGTGATGGGAGAAATTGAGTTTGCCACGGCGCCCCGTATCGCAAGCCGTGTACCTGTGCGAAATGCTGGACTTTCCTGGGGACTCTCCTGCTCCAGGTGACGGATTCGTCGCGCGCCGTTACAAAAGCGGGCGCAGCCAGACGAGCGTCGCGCCAAGGTGCGAGGCCGTATCATCGCGGAATTCCTCGACCTGTGGCAGACGGTCGAGCGTCGCCTGCACGATGCCGCGCTGCACGCCTGTGCCGCGTCCGTGGACGACACGCACTTCGCGGAACCCCGCCTCGGCCGCGGCGGCGATGTATTCCTCGACGACGGATGGAATGTCGCGCGGCGCGAACGCGTGCAGGTCGATTTCGCGCTCGATCGGCACGCGATGAGCCATGAGCGTCTACGGCTGCGCGTGTGTGTAGGAGGCGGTGACCTTCGTCGTGATGCCACCACGCGCGGAGAAGTCGCCCACGACGGTCATGCGGCGCGGCGCGAGCAGCGCCACGAGGTCGTCGAGGATCTGATTAGTCGCCGCCTCGTAAAAGATCCCCCGGTTGCGGAATTCAATCAGGTAATACTTCAGCGACTTCAGCTCGACGCATTTCTTGTCCGGAGTATAAGTAATGCGGATGGCGCCGAAGTCTGGCAATCCGGTTTTTGGACACACCGACGTGAACTCGGGACAGTCGATGTGGATCTCGTAATCGCGTTCAGGACGAGGATTGGGGAAGGTTTCGAGCGTGCTGCTGGACATGCCGTCTCCGCCCGTGCGCAATTGACACCGTGTGCCGGGCGAGCTAGGATACCGCGTTTTCTTAAGGAAAAACGGCGATTGCCGCTGCGCGCGCGGGGCCGTCGTGAACATCGATGCGCGTCAATGTGATGGGGGACGCGATGAGTGACGCCCGCAGGATGGGCAAATCCGAACTGTTCTCTCACTTCGCCGAGCGGTTCGAAGTGAAGCGGACGCAGGCCCGTGAGTTCTTCGACGAGTTGACCGCGCTTGCCGAGAAGGAGCTGAAGCGATCGGGCGAGTTCGTGCTGCCCGGTATGGTCAAGCTGGTCGTTCAGAAGCGCAAGGCGCGGATGGGCCGCAACCCGGCCACGGGCGAAGCGATCAAGATTCCGGCGAAGACCGTGGTGAAGGCGCGGATCGCCAAGCAGTTGAAAGACACGGTCCTGCCGAAGAAGTAGCACCGCCGGCGCGGCGCAGCGGCGGGCGACCCATCCACCTGCCGTTGCGCGGCCGGCTCTCCAGCGTTCACGCCGCCGTCGCCCGCGCCGCCAGCAGCCGGCTGTACACCGTGGCCGGCACCAGCCGCGTCGTTTTCGCCTCCAGGTTCGTGATCGAGTCGTCGTCCAGGATGATGCGGTCGTTCGGGCCGAGGAGCAGTTCCGCGCTGTAGCGCCGTCCTCCGCGCAGCGTCCGCAGCTCGAAGTAGCGGACGGAGTACGTCTGGTCGTCGATGGCCAGCGCGTCGGTTTTGACGAGTGTTCGAAACATCTCTTTTCCCCCTTTTAGCTGGCGGCGGCCTGCGCGGACCGATCGTCGCGCGCCGGAAAACGCAGCGTGAAAATAGTGCCGCGTCCGACCTCGCTTTCGACGTTGATCGTGCCGTCGAGCTGCTCGACGATGCGCTTCGAAATAGCAAGTCCGAGGCCAAGGCCGCGGCGCTTGGTCGTGACGAAATCCTCGAAGATCGCGCCGAGACGGTCGGCAGGAATGCCCGATCCCGTGTCCGCAATCGCAATTTCGATCACGTCGCCGGTGCGCGATGTCGTGACCGCTACACGGCCGCCGGGCTGGGTCGCCTGGATCGCGTTTGTGATCAGGTTGCGGTAGACGCGGCCGAGCGCGAAGCGATCGCCCTCGATGAGCAGCGGGCCGTCGGCGTAGTGCGATTCGACGGCGACGCCGGTTCGTTCGCCCTCCGCGCGCATCGACTCGACGATCTCGGCGACGGAGCCGTTGACGTCCATGATGAAGCGCTCGATCGGCTTCGGCTTCACGATGTTGCGCAGGTCGTCCATGAAGCGCTTGAGCGTCGCGAGCTCGCGCTCGATGGTGCGTCGGAACATGTCGCGCGTCTCCGGATCCACGTCGTCACGCAGCAGGAGGCGCGTGCTGTTGCCGATGTTCTGAATCGGGTGCGAGAGATCGTGGACCAGGCCGGCGGCGATGCGGCCGAACATCGCCTGGCGTTCCTGGCGCTTGATGTTCTCCTGCAGCTCGATCAGCTTGTCGGCCATCGCGTTGAAGGCCTGGCCGAGTTCGGCGAATTCGTCGCCCGTGCGGATGTCGACGCGTTCGTCGAGGCGGCCAGCCGCGAGCGCATGCGTCCCGCGCTGCAGCGCGAGGATGGGGCCGATGAACTGACGGCCGAACAAGTAACCGACGGAGATCATCAGGAGCAGCGCGATCGAAATCGTGACGACGAGCTGGCGCTGCAGGACGCCGGCGTTGGCGTAGGCTTCGCTCGTCGGCTGCTCGACGATCATCGTCCAGCCAAGCGGCGCCATCCCGGCGGCGACGCCGAGCTGGCGCGTGCCGCCCGCGTCCAGGTACTCGTCGGCGACGGGACGCCCCTTCGCCGCGCGCAGCGACTCGACGAGCGGATGCGTGCTCATGTTCACCGACTGTGCGACGAGCGCCTTCTTGTCGGGGTCGCCGTGCGCGATGACCTCGCCGTTCGACGCGAGCACCATGGCGTAGCCGTGGGCGCCGAGCCTGATGCGATCGACCGTCTGCCACATTGCCTCGAGGCTGAACTGTCCTACGAGCCAGCCCGAGGGCTCGCCGAGCCGTGTCAGGTGGATGACGAAGAGAGTGGTTGTGAGAAGATCTTCGTCGACACGAATGCCCGACATCGAGACGTTGTCCACGAGCGTGGGCGCGTTCTTTGGGATGTCCACGCGCGGCTTGCCGATGCGGCTGGTGGCGACGACGGCGCCGTGGTCGTCGAAGAGGCTGATCTCGCGGAACTCGCGGATCTGCAGGACATAGTTCTTGAGGATGCGGTCCTGCTGATCGTGCGTGAGACCCGTGTCCTGCACGTTGGCGGCGAGGGCTTTCAGCAGCTCGGCGTTGGTCGTGACGTAGCGGCGGATTTCCTCGGCCGCGCGCCGGGCGACGTTCTCGTTGCCCTGGATGATTTCCTGCCGCGTGCCGCGTTGGAGTGAAACGATCGAGACGACACCATACGCCACGAGGGGCAGCACGGCCGCCAGCGCGAGGAGCAGCGCGAAGCGGGTCGTGATGTGGCGGATGAAGCGGCGCATCAGTTGCGGCTCGCGATTTGATCGGCGTTGGCCGGATGCCAGAGGCGAATGGAATTGATGATGTCGCGACCGGCTTCAGGCACTACGACGTCAAATCGCTTGCTGACTGCCCGCGCGCGTTCGCCCCACGCGAGAAAGAGTGCAGGCGGGTCGTCTACTACGGCCTGTTGGAAGGCGCGAACTCCCAACCGGTACTCTGCATCGTTGGGCGCATGCCTGATCTGATCTAGCGCCGCGTCAATCGCCGGACTCACTCTGGGCTTCGGAGAAAACGGAACCTTCGAATAGAACATACGGAACGATCGAAAGACCGTCGGAC
>CAZOIK010000375.1:0-6962 GCA_964579765.1 uncultured Bifidobacteriaceae bacterium | reverse complement strand
TGGGCCGCCGCGCGCTCGGCCACGGCCTGCGCCCGCTCCTGCGCGGCCTGCGCCCGCGCGTCGCCGTCGGACTGCGCGGCGGCGCCCGCCGCCAGCGCGAGCACGGTCGTCGTCGCTACGAAGATGCGTGTCATGGTCATGGACGTGGTTTCCCTCAGCTGGTTTGCGCGCGGCGCGTGCGCGGACGCGAGGCGTCCGGCTGCTCGCGCTGCCGCAGTTCGTCTTCGAGCACGCGGACTTTGAAGAGCAGCGACGCCGCGTCGATGCGGCGGCGCAGCTCGTCGAGCTTCGCCGCGTTGGCGTGCGACGGTGTGTGGACGATTTCGATCAAGCTGCGTTCGAGGTCGTCGAGGACGGCCGCCACGGACTGTTCGCCCGCGTCGGTCGCGCCCTGGCGGTAGAGGCGGCTCGCGGCGACGAGATCCGCGGCCCAGCGCTGCTGCGCCGAGAGGTCTTCGCCGGCCGGGGCGTTGACGATGTCGGTGAGCACGCGCTCCGAGCGATCGAGATGATCGGCCACCGACGTCAGCAGCACGCGCTGCCGGGCGTCCTCGCGATCGATGGGCGCAGCGGCGCCGCGCGACGCCGACGCGATGTCGCCCGCCACCGCGGGCGCCGGCGTGGTTGACGCGGACCACCATCGTCCCGCGACGAACGCCGCGACGACGATGACGGCGAACGCGCCGGCGACGGCCAGCCGATCGGCGCGAAGCCAGATGGCCCACCAGGCCGGCTCCGGCTCGGGCAGCTGCGTCCGGACGCGCTGCCAGACTTCGAGGCCGTACTGATCGCCGCGCTCGGGCGTTTCCGGCGCGCGGACGAGATCGAGCGTCGCCGCGAGCGCGCGATATGCCTCGGCGCACGGCGCGCAGGCGTCGAGGTGCGCCAGCACGCGTGCGCTGCGCCGCCGCTCCTCGTAGTAGATGAGAATCAGATCCTCTTCGCTGAAATGCGTCACGACTCACCCCTGAGCGGTTCGAGCGCCGCCCGCAGTTTCCTGACGGCGCGGAACACGCTGTGTTTGGTCGCGCTCGTGCCGAGGCCGAGCGTCCTGCCGATCTCCGCAATCGATCGCCCTTCGTAGTGCCGCAGCGTGAACGCGGCGCGCTCGAGCGGGCTGAGCCCCGACATCGCCGCCTCGACCGTTCGCTGGATCTGCGCGCTCGCCGCCAGGCGCTCCGGGTTGGGCGCGCCGCTCTCGGGTTGCTCTTCGACCGGCAGATCGTCGGTGCTGGCGTGGCCCGTCCGCGCGCGTCGCGTGCGAATCAGGTCCACCGAGCAGTTGGCGACGATGCGATGGAGCCAGGTGCCGAAATGGGCCCGCGCCTCGAAGCGGTGGATCTGGCGGTAGGCGCGGATGAAGCTTTCCTGGACCACGTCTTCGGCGTCCTGCTCGTTCCCGGTGATGCGAAAGGCCAGCTGAAACGCGTGCCGGCTGTGGCGCTCGACGAGCGCCCGGAACGCCTCGCTGTCCCCCTGCCGGGCCCGGGCGAGCACGGCGGCGGCGTCGGTCGCATCCATTCAGCCCTTTAGACGACCGGGGCGGCCGGAACGTTAGGTATGACGGCAGGTTGACTCGGAGGTCGCCTTGGGCCGATTATCTCGGCCCTGAGACCCTCACATTTCCGGGAGATGCGAATGCGAACACTTGTCTTGGCAGCGGTCATCCTCGCGGCGGGCGCCGCGACCTACGCGCAGGAGCCGGTCGTTGGCGTCAAGGATCCCGAGGCGCTCTTCAAGGACAGCAATCCCGCGCTCAACAGGAACAAGCAGGCGGCTCTGCACATCGAGCGCGAGCTGCTGCAGTGCGGCCAGTGGGACCGCGCCGGCGAGTGGCTGACGCCCGCCTACCACCAGCACAACCCGAACGCCGCGTCCGGGCTCGACGGCGTCATCACGTACTTCACGAAAGTGATTAAGGTGAAGAAGACCGACCCGTGCGGCGCGCTCAAGACGCCGGTGGTGGCCGTCATGGCGGACGGCGACTACGTCACCGTGCTCACCCCGCGCAAGTACCCCGACCCGCGGCATCCCGGCCAGGACTACTACACGTCGTGGTTCGACACCTGGCGCTTCGTCAACGGCAAGGCCGACGAGCACTGGGATCCGGCCACAATCGCGCCGCCGAGGAAATAACAGAGATACGAATTGCAGGATTGCAGGATGGCAGGATTGAATTCTGCAATCTGCCATTCTGAAATCCTGCCATTCTGCCATCCTGCAATATGGGGCGAAAGGTGACGTTCGACACGGTCCGCGAGATTGCGCGGGCGCTGCCGGGCGTCGAGGAATCGACGGCCTACGGCACGCCCGTGCTGCGCGTCAACGGCCGCATCTTCGCGGGCATCCCGATCAATCGCGAAGTCGAGCCGGATTCGGCGGCGGTCTACGTGTCCGGCGTGGAGGCGCGTGACGCGCTGCTCGAGGAGGCGCCGGACGTGTATTACGTCAAGCCGCACTACGCCGCGTATCCAATCGTGCTCGTGAGACTGACTCGCGTCACCCGCGAGGCGCTCGAGGATCTCGTGCTCGGCGCGCATCGCGTCGTCAGCCGGAAGCCGCCGGCGAAACGGCGGCGCGCCTCACGAAAGTCTTGACACCGCAGGACGCCGGGCGGAGTATGCGAACCATAAAGGGTGGACGCATGTCTACGAATGGCAGAGAGCACCGTCGCGCGGGCGCGCGGGCGTGTGGCGCGGTCGTGGTCGGCGTCTTCGTGCTGGCGTGCTCGGCGCACGCCTTCGGCCAGTGGGTGACGTATCCGACGCAGAACGTGCCCCGGCTCGCCGACGGGAAGCCGAACCTGAAGGCGCCGGCGCCGCGGCAGCCGGACGGCAAGCCCGATTTCATCGGCTTCTGGCAGCCTGACCGCGAGCGGGAGTGCACGCCCGATCTGGCGTCGCGCGTGCGGCTGGCGAAGCCCTGCACGCCCGGCGAGATGGTGAGAGTGCCGAACGGGCCCAACTCCGTGCCCGGCGGCCTGCCGTTTCAGCCGTGGGCCGAGGCGCTCGCGAAGAAGCGCACCGCGGAGCTCTCGAAAGACGATCCGCACCCGCGCTGCCAGCCGGACAACTACCCGCGCGTGTACTGGCTTCCGCATTTCACGAAGATGTTCTTCGTCCCCGGCGAGCTGTTGATGCTCAACGAGTGGAACGCCGAATTCCGCCAGATCTACCTGGACGGCCGGCCATTCCCCGAGCTGATGCACCCGATCTACAGCGGCTATTCGATCGGGAAGTGGGATGGCGACGCGCTGGTGATTACGACGAAGGGATTCCGCGACGACCAGTGGCTCGACACGCCCGGCACGCCGATCACGGACGCGGCGTCGATGACCGAGCGGATCACCCGGCCGAATTTCGGGACGCTCAACCTCGTGATCACGATCGACGATCCCAAGGCGTATACGAAACCGTTCACGATCGACATGAACATGAAGATCATGATCGACACGCAGATGATCGAGGAGTTCTGTCTCGAGAACGAGCGGGACTCCGCCCGTCTGTTCGCTCCGGGCGCCAGCAAATGAATGGAGTGTGCGCGATGAGAACCAGGGTGACTGTCGTCGTTGTCAGCCTCGCCGGTCTGCTTGCGGCCGCCGTGCCCGCGCTGGCCCATCACTCGTTCGCGGCCGAGTACGACGTCAAACAGCCGATCAAGCTCACCGGGACGGTGACGAAGATCGAGTGGACCAATCCCCACTGCTTCTTCTACATCGACGTGAAGACCGAGACGGGGAAGGTCGAAAACTGGGCGCTCGAGCTCGGCAATCCCAACGCGCTCCTGCGCAACGGCTGGACGCCGAACTCCGTGAAGATCGGCGACGAGGTCACGGTCGAAGGCACGCGCGCCAAGGACGGCAGCCTCCTCGGCAACGCCCGGTCGATGATCCTGTCGAGCACGGGGCGCCGGCTGTTCGCCGGTTCGAGCGAGACGACCAATCCCTAGCCGGCGCATGAAGACCATCGCGTCCGTCGCGGCGATCGTGCTGCTGTCGGCCGCGCAGGGGCTGGCGCATCACACGGTCGCCGGGACCGTCGATGTCAGCAGGCTCGTGTCGCTGAGCGGGACCGTCACGTCCATCGACTGGAAATACCCGCACGTCGTCTATCACCTGGAGGTGCCGGACGCGAAGGGCGCGGCCGTCGATTGGGACATCGAGAGCCGTCATCCAGAAGGGATGCGCCGCGACGGCGTGGGGCCGGACACGATCAAGGCCGGCGATCGCGTGATCATGAACGTGATGCTCGCGCTCGACGGAAGCCGTCACGCGGCCACGGCGTCGATCGTGCTCGCCGATGGGCGCATGCTGCGCGTGTGCACGGTGACCAACGACGCCTGTCCGCCGTAGGTGGCGAGCGTCGGACACGTCGCGGTGGGTCTGGCCGCCGCGCGTGCGAACGATCGCGCACGCGCGCCGCGGTGGCCGGCGCGCCGTGGGGACATGGCGGCGCGACGCACTCGCTGACCGTCGCGGTCGCGGGCGGCGTCGCGGTCGGCCTCGGCGCGCGGCTGTTCAAGCGGCCGTTCGCGCGCACGGCGCTCGTCGCGACGCTCGTGCTCGCGAGCCACGGCCTGCTCGACGCGATGACCGACGGCGGGCTCGGCGCCGCGCTCTTCTGGCCGTTCACGCGCCTGCACGGCGCGCGCTTCCCATCCCGCCCATCCTGCCCCTCCCGACGCGATACGATTCAGCCCCGTGGACGCACACGCTGAATACAGCCGCCGCCTCGACGCGCGGCGCCTTTCGCTCGCCGCGACCGATGCCCGGCACCGGCAATTCGGCACGGCGAGAGCAATCCTCTTCGTCATCGCGCTACTGCTGCTCGTGCCGGTCGTCGGCGGGCCCGTGCGCGCATGGTGGCTGCTCCTGCCGATTGCGCCCATCGTCGCGCTCGATCGGCCCATGCGGCGCCTCGAAGTGCGGCGCGCGGCGCTCGCGCGCGCCGTGGCGTTGTACGAGCGCGGCCTCGCGCGGCTCGACGACCGCTGGGTCGGCCAGGGCGAGAACGGCAGCAGGTTCCTCGACGAGCGGCATCCGTATGCGCACGACCTCGACGTGTTTGGCGAGGCGTCGCTGTTCGAACTGCTCGGCGCCGGCCGCACGCGCATCGGCGAAGCGACGCTCGCGCAGTGGCTGCTCGCGCCCGCGCCGCCGAAGGTCGTCCTCACGCGCCAGGAGGCCGTGCGCGACCTGGCGCCGCGGCTCGATCTCAGCGAAGCGGTCGGCGTGGCGAGCGACCACGCGCGCGCCGGCGTGGACGACGGGACGCTGACGGCGTGGGCGGAGGCGTCCGCCGTGTTCACGCCGTCGCCGTGGCGCGTGGCCGCGCAACTGCTGTCGGTCCTCGGCGCGTTCGCGCTCGCCGCGATCGCGATCTACGTGCTGAGCCTGCTGCGCGTCGTCGTGGTGCCGGCCGAGACGGCCGCCCGCCTGCTTGCGTACTTCCTGGCCGTCACGGCGGCGTGCCTCACGGTGGTCTCGCGTGTCCGCAAGCGGACCGAGCGCGTTATCGGCGCGGTCAGCCGGAGTGCCGGCGGCCTCGTCCTGCTGTCCGAGATCCTGGAGCGGATCGAAGCGGAGCCGTTCTCGGCGCCGCGCCTGCGCGAGCTGCAGGCGTCGTTGACGGCCGGCGGCGCCGTGCCGTCGCGGGCGATTGCGCGGTTGAACCGCCTGGCCGCGCTGATCGACGCGCGACGCAACCCGATCATGCAATTCGCCGGTCCGCTGCTGCTCTGGGATCTGCACGTGTCGTACGCCGTCGAGGACTGGCGCCGGACGCATGGGCACGCCGTCAGACGCTGGCTCGCGATCGTGGGCGAGACGGAGGCGCTCTCGGCGCTGGCCGCGCTGCACTACGAGCGGCCCGACTATGCCTTCCCCGAGCTCGTCGAGGGGCCGCCGAGGTTCGACGCCGAGCGGCTCGGGCATCCGCTCATTCCAGCGCACCGCCGCGTCGCGAACGACGTCCAGCTCGGCGGCGATCTCCGGCTGCTCGTCGTCAGCGGCTCGAACATGTCGGGCAAGAGCACGCTGCTCAGAACAGTCGGCGTGAACGCGGCCCTGGCTCAGGCGGGCGCGCCGGTGTGCGCGCGGCGGCTGCGCCTGACGCCGCTCGCGATCGGCGCGTCGATCCGGATCGTGGACTCGCTGCAGCAGGGCTCGTCGCGCTTCTACGCCGAGATCTCGCGCATCCGGCAGATCGTCGGCTTGACCACCGGCCCGCCGCCGGTGCTCTTCCTCATCGACGAGGTGCTGCACGGCACGAACTCCCACGATCGCCGCATCGGCGCGCGCGCGATCGTGACGAGCCTCGTCGAGCGCGGCGCCATCGGCCTCGTCACCACGCACGACCTGGCGCTGACCGACGTCGCGTCCGACAGCCGGGGCGCCAACGTCCACTTCGACGATCACCTCGAGCACGGACGGCTGTCGTTCGACTACCAGCTCCGTCCCGGCGTCGTCACCAAGAGCAACGCGCTCGCGCTGATGCGTTCGATCGGCCTCGACGTGTGACGTGCGCGCGCGATGGCGAGCGGTTTGAGTACGGCAGGTGCGGAGCCGTCGATGGGAATGACGGTTCGCACTGGAGGAGAAACACATGCCGTTCGACTCGGCGAGCGGCGGCTGGACGGCGCTGGCCGCCTGGATCTTCCTGCTCTCGTCGCTGCTCGCGTGGTACGCCGGCAGCGCGCTGATGCTCGAGGGGGCGTTCGGCCACGCGGTGTGGCCGCTCGGCCTGCGTCAGGACGAGATGGCGCGCTCGCGCGTCGAGTTCGGCATGGGCGAGCCCGGCGTCATTCGCGGCCAGGCTTAATGAGTGAGACGCGCTTCGATGCGGGGCAGCGCGGCCAGCAGCACGTCGCCGACGGTTTGCAGGCTGCGCGCGCTGACCGCGTCGAGCGCGTCCTTGTCGGTGTGCCACGCGTCGTAGTCGAGGTCGATGATGTCCACCGACGGC
>CAZOIK010000374.1:0-4718 GCA_964579765.1 uncultured Bifidobacteriaceae bacterium | reverse complement strand
GCTCGTCGCCGACCAGGCGGCGCGCATCGCCAAGGCGGTCGCCGCCGTCGATCTCTTCGACGCCGACACGCAGCTGCGTGCGCTGCTGACACCCGAAGTGGCCTCGCAGCGCGTGCGCCGCGTCGCCGTGTACCGCGCGACGGCGGGCGCCGCCTCGCCGGTCGCGCTGGTATTCGAGATCGCGTCGCCCGCTCTGCCCACGACGTTCAATCGGGCCGCGGTCGATCGGCTCGCCGCGCAGGTGCTGGGCGGGTCGCCTGACACCGGCTCGATCGACGCGCTCGGGTCCTCCGGCGATCTGTTGCACGCGGCGGCCGTCGTGCGCACCCCGCAGGGCCGGCCCGTCGGCGTCGTCGTCGCCACCGACTACCTCACCGGAGACGTCGCCGCGCGCTCACACCGCATGGCGCAGGCGTTCGAGAGCTACAACCAGATGCGCGTGCTCAAGCGGCCGCTCACCGGGCTGTATCTGTCGTTCTTCCTGATGGTGACGCTCTTCATTCTGGTCGGCAGCCTGTGGATGGGGTCGTACCTCGCCAAGCGCATCACGCGTCCGGTGCAGGCGCTCGCCGCCGCGGCGCGCGAGATCGGCGCGGGGCATCTCGACCAGCGCGTCGAGCCGCAGAGCAACGACGAGTTCGGATCGCTCGTCGAAGCCTTCAACGCGATGGCCGGCGAACTGGCGACGAGCCGCCGGAAGGTCGAGCGCTCGACGCTCGAGCTCGAACGCAAGCACGTCGAGGTCGAAAACCGGCGCCGGTACATCGAGACCATCCTCGAGCGCATCACGACGGGCGTGATCTCTGTGGACGCACAGGGCGTGGTGACGACGATCAACAGCGCGGCGTCGCGTCTGTTGACGCTCGATCGGGGCGTCGTCGGCCGTCCCGCACGCGCGGTGTTCGACCGCGCCGACCTGCAGCCGCTCGCGACGCTGCTCTCGGGCGCCTCGAAGGCCGACTCGGCGGTGCAGGAAATCCCGGTGCTGCGCGACGGCCAGGAACTGCAGCTGGCGGTCGTCACGACGACGCTCGTCGGCGACGGCGGCGAGGCGGCCGGGCTGCTGCTGGTGCTGGACGACGTGACGCCGCTGATTCGCGCGCAGAAGGTGGCGGCCTGGCGCGAGGTGGCGCGGCGGCTCGCGCACGAAATCAAGAACCCTCTCACCCCCATTCAGCTCTCGGCGGAGCGGCTGCGCCGGCATTTCGCCGGACGTCCGGCCGGCGACCGCGCGCTGGTGGACGAGTGCGCCTCGACCATCGTCGGCGAGGTCGAGTCGCTCAAAGGGCTGGTGGACGAGTTCTCGCAGTTCGCGCGCATGCCGTCGCCGCGGACGATGCCCACCGACGTCGCGCAGCTCATCACCGACACCCTGACGCTGTACGACGGGCTGTTCACGGACGTCACGATCACGAAGCGGTTCGCCGCCAGCCTGCCGCTCGTGCGCCTCGACGTCGAGCAGGTTCGTCGGGTGATCATCAACCTTGTGGACAACGCGATCGAGGCGACTGAACGCAAGGGTGAAATCGTCGTCGAGACGGAGCTCGACACGACGAACCGGGTCGTGCGCATCGTCGTCGCGGACAACGGGCCGGGGATTCCGGCGTCGGAGCGCGAGAAGCTGTTTCTGCCGTACTACTCGACCAAGCGGCGGGGCAGCGGTCTCGGGCTCGCAATCGTGCGCCGCATCATCGCCGAGCACGGCGGCAGCATCGACGTGGGCGACAACACCCCCCGGGGCACCCGGTTTACGATTGAATTGCCGGCATGAAGCCCACGATCCTGATCGTCGACGACGAGCCCGGCGTGCGGAGCGCGCTCGGCGGCGTCCTGCGCGACGAGGGCTACGCCGTGGAGGCCGTCGCGAGCGGCGAGGAGTGTCTCGAGCGGGTGACGCGAGGGCCGGTCGATCTGATCATGCTCGACGTGTGGCTGCCGGGCATGGACGGGCTCGCGACGTTCGCGCGCCTGCGCGAGCGGCAGGTGGACGCCCAGGTCGTGATCATCTCCGGCCACGGCAACATCGAATCGGCCGTTCGCGCGATCAAGATGGGGGCGTTCGACTTCGTCGAGAAGCCGCTCTCGCTCGACAAGACGGTGCTCGTCGTCGCCAACGCCCTGCGGCAGCGCCGGCTCGAAGCCGAGAACCGGGCGCTGCGCGCGCGCGTCGATCGGCAATACAGCATCGTCGGCGAGAGCGCGGCCGTCCGTCAGCTGCGCGAGCAGATTGCGATGGCGGCGCCCACCAACGGACGCGTGCTGATCTTCGGCGAGAACGGCACGGGCAAGGAGCTCGTCGCGCGAGGCATTCACGCGCAGAGCCGGAGGCGCGGCGGCCAGTTCGTCGAGGTGAACTGCGCGGCCATTCCCGAGGAACTGATCGAGAGCGAGCTGTTCGGCCACGTGCGCGGCTCGTTCACCGGGGCCGTCGCCGATCGCCGCGGCAAGTTCGAGATCGCCGACGGGGGGACGATCTTCCTCGACGAGATTGGCGACATGAGCCTGAAGACGCAGGCCAAGGTGCTGCGTGTCCTGCAGGAGCAGACGATGGAGCCGGTCGGCGGGACCAACCGGATCCGCGTGGACGCCCGCGTGGTAGCGGCGACGAACAAGGACCTGCAGGCCGAGATTCGGGCGGGGCAGTTCCGCGAAGACCTGTACTTCCGGCTCAACGTCATCCCGATTTTCGTCCCGCCGCTGCGCGACCGACAGGAGGACATCCCGCTGCTCGCCGATCACTTCATGGCCGAGTTCGCGCAGGAGTACGGCCGGCGGATCAAACGGCTCGACGCCGCGGCGAGTCGCACGTTGCAGCGCTACGGCTGGCCGGGAAACGTGCGCGAGCTGCGGAACGTCATCGAGCGGCTGATGATCATGGTGCCCGGCGACGCGATCACGACGGCCGACCTGAGTTTTCTGGATCTGCCGGCCGCGCCGGCCCCGTCCACGGCCGCGCCGGTCGGCAGGATGACGCTGCACGAGGCGCGCGATCAGTTCGAGCGCGATCTGATTCTGAAGACGCTCGCCGAGCAGCAGGGCAACATGTCGCGCACCGCGGAAGTGCTCGGCGTCGAGCGCAGCAACCTCTACCGGAAGATGAAAACCTTCGGCATCGCGCCGTCTAGCCGAGTTGGCGCTCCAGAATCTGAGCTGACGTAAACCCCTCGAGCTGCAGATAGGCCTCGTCGCCCGCGCGCAGCGCCGCCTGCGGCACGAGTCCGATCACCTCGCTTCCCCGTACGCTCACCCCGTGGCGTTCGGCTTCGCGTTTCACGGCGTCGAACGCCACGTGCATCGGCGTCTGCTCGTAGTTGGTCAGGTTCATCGACACCTGCACCACGCCGGGCGCGAGGCGGACGCCCATCGCCTTGACGAACGGAAGCCCGCCGTTGCTCTGGCGGACGGTCCGGGCGATCGCGCGTGCGACGTCGAGGCGATCGGAGGCCAGGTTCACGTTGTACGCAATCAGGATCCGCCGCGCGCCGACCACTGTCGCGCCGAGTGAGGGATGCGGATGCGAGGGCCCGAAGTCCGGCCGCCACTCGGCACGCGACATTTTGTCGGTCAGGCCTTCGAACGCGCCACGCCGGATGTCCTCGAGCCGGGTGCGCGCCGGGTTGTTCGAAGCTTCTTCGTACAGATAGACCGGTACGCCAAAGCGATCGGCGATGACGGCGCCGGCCGAGCGCGCCGCCGCGACGCACTCCGCCATCGTCGCGCCCGCCAGCGGGACGAACGGCACGACGTCTACGGCGCCGAGCCGCGGATGTTCGCCGGCGTGCTCGCGCAGATCGACGTCGGCAAGGGCGCGCTCGAACAGCGCGAAGACGGCATGCTGCACGGCGGATGAGCTGCCGACGAACGTGAACACCGATCGGTTGTGCGCCGGATCGGACGAGGCGTTCAGCAGACGCACGCCGCGCGTCGCGCGGACGGCCCCGGCCATATCGGCGATGACGTCGAGCCGGCGTCCCTCGCTGACGTTGGGAACACACTCGATCAGGCGGCTGCCGTTCAGCTTCTGCACGGTGGGCGAGGGGGATTGTACTTAAGTTTCCAACTTGCTATACTCGCGGCCGGTCGTGAAAAACTGATGAGTGATCCGCTTCGCAGCGATTCGCCGCAGCCGATCGGCGCCGCGTCTTCTGCCGATCGCGACGCGAAGATCGAGCAGCTCCTGCTCGCCGGCCTCGACCACTACTTCGCCGGCCACTACGACCACGCGATCAACGTCTGGACGCGCGTGCTGTTCTTCGATCGCGGCCAGACGCGTGCGCGCGCCTACATCGAGCGGGCGCGCCGTGCGCAGGCCGAGCGGCAGCGCGAGTCCGAGGAACTGCTGCACACCGGTACGGCGGCGTATCGCAACGGCGATCTGAACGAAGCGCGGCGCCTGCTGCAGGCCGCGGTGGACGCGGGCGCTCCGCTCGAGCTGGCGTTTCCGATGCTCGAGCGCCTGCACCGGACCGAGCCGATGCCGGCGCTGGTGATCGCGCCGCATGCGAACCGCGTCGCGCCGACGCCGGTGCGCGAGTCGGCGGTCGTGCAGCCGCTGCGGGGCCGTCGGACGCCGCCGCTGCTGCTGGCCGGCCTCGCCATCGCGGCGGGCGTCGGCATTGCCGCGCTCCTGGCGACGCGGGCCGACTGGCGCGTGCTCGTGAACGGCTCCGGCTCGCCGGCGCCGGCGTCGCTTGCGCCGCCGGTGCGCGAAGCGATCC
>CAZOIK010000373.1:0-3932 GCA_964579765.1 uncultured Bifidobacteriaceae bacterium | reverse complement strand
GATGCTGCCGCACTTCTCCGTACAGGTGCAGCGAGTAGTCCATGAATTCGTACGTGAGGCGCGCCGTCTCGGCGATGCCGCGGGGCGTGATCAGGTACGTGATGCGGTTGCTCTGCACGTTGACGCACTTGATGTAGCCCTTCCGGACGAGCCGCCGAAGGTAGATGTTCGTCAGCCCGAGCGCAATGCCGAGTTTCGTCGAAAGGCCCCGCTGCGTCACGCGCGAGTCCTGCTCCACCGCCTCGAGCAGCTTGAGGTCGCGATGCGCTTCGATATCCATGAGCGGTTTATCCACGGGGGGGAGCCGGGTGAGCGAGGGCGCGTTCCGCGTCGTGCCAGTCGTCGAGCGAGTCGATGCTCACGCTGACCGCCGCCGGCATCACGTAGGCGGCGGTGCGAGCGCCATAGAGACTCGGTTCACCGTCGTGGAGCGCCGCCGTCCGGAACAGATAGATCGCTCCGTTCATCGTCCACGCGGCCGGCATGTCCTGACGGCGATTGATGCGGCGGCGCACCGGCTCGCCGGTGACGAACAGGGACGCGAAGCCGTGCGCGTCGATGCGCAGCGTCCGCATCGGGTTGTAGTGCGCGGGCACCTCCGAGACGCTCACGACGGAGTCGGCACCCGAACGCTCGAGCAGCGCGATCGACTCGACGATGTCGACCGCGCGGCGCAAAGGCGACGTCGGCTGCAGGATCATGACGGCGTCAGGCGTGTACCCCTCGTGATCCCGGAGCCACGCAACGGCGTGCTGCAGTACCGGCAGGTGCGGCGTCTCGTCGCGGGCGAGCTCGTCCGGCCGCATGAACGGCACGTCGCAGCCCCGCGTCCTCGCGGCGCCGGCAATCGCCTCGTCGTCGGTCGACAGAATCACGCGATCGAAGGCGCGGGACTCGCGTGCCGCGTCGATGGTGTGCGCGATGAGCGGCTTGCCCGCCAGCGGCCGCAGGTTCTTGCCCGGCAGGCCTTTCGATCCGCCGCGCGCCGTGATGACTCCGAGGACTTTCACGAGCTGTAGGGCGGGCCTTTCAGGCCCGCCTTCCCGGCAACCCTGAAAGGGTCGCCCTACTGCAGATCGTCGAGCTTGACGAGGGAGTCCCTGGCGATCGTGCGCCTGGCCACTCTGCCGATCACAGCCTGCAGATCCCTCGCCGGAATACCCGTGCCGGGACGCTTCACCCAGACATCGGCGGCGCCGATGGTCGCCCCCGCGGCGATGTCGCGGATCGAGACGACGCTGTGCAGCGCCATGTCGCGCACATCCTGTTCGCCGGGCTGAATCTGCTTGGTCGCGCCGAGTGACCGCTCGATCGCGCGGATGTCCTTCACAAGCGCTTCCAGCTCCTTCGGCTCCATCGACCCCTGCTGATCCGGGCCGGGCAGCGAACGCGACGCGGTGAAGTGCTTCTCGAAGATATTCGCGCCGCTCGCGACTGCCGCCAGCGACACGGCCGTGCCGAGCGTGTGATCGGAGAAGCCGACCGGCACGCCGTACTTCTGCTGCAGCACGCCAATACAACCGAGCTGCACGTGCTCGAACGGGGTCGGATACGTCGACGTGCAGTGCATCAGCGCAAAGCACGCGTGCTCTCCGTCGAGCGCGCGCACGGTCGCATCGATCTCCTCCGGGGTCGACATGCCGGTCGATACGATCATCGGCCTGCCCTTGCGCGCGATGTGCCGCTGCAGCGGGATGTTCGTGAGCTCGCCCGAGCCGGTCTTGAACGCCGGCACGCCGATCGAGTCAAGGAAGTCGGCGGCTTCGCGCGAGAACGGCGTCGATAGAAACAGAATGCCTTTTCGCGCCGCCAGCGCCTGCATCTGCACGTGCGCGTCCTTCGAGAGCGCCGTCCGCGTCAACAGGTCGAACAGGGATTCGCCGACGTACGCCGCCGTTGCGCCGCCCTTGAGCATCTCGTGCTCGGGAAAATGCGTCTGAAACTTGATCGCATCCGCGCCGGCCGCGGCAGCCGCCTCGACCAGCTCGGCGGCGATCTTCACGTCGCCGTTGTGGTTGATGCCGGCTTCAGCGATGACGAAACACGGCCGGCCGGCGCCGATCTCGCGCGTGCCGATCGTCAGGATCGAACGACTCATGAGGCCTCGTGGAA
Source organism: uncultured Bifidobacteriaceae bacterium (assembly GCA_964579765.1). GTDB lineage: Bacteria > Acidobacteriota > Vicinamibacteria > Vicinamibacterales > CAVVIG01 > DATNBT01. The sequence continues at coordinate 1,820 of CAZOIK010000373.1, read as the reverse complement.
CCGCTTCTGCGTGTACAGCTCGACGGTCGTCAGAACGTCGACCATCGACTGGCTCGCATTCGGCTTGAAGTAGAGATGCGACGGCACGTATCGGCCGTGCGCCAGCTGCCGGGCCACCGCGTCACGGATGTCGTCGACGCTGTAGCCGGCGCGCACCACGTTCTCCGCCGACAGCCGCCCTTGCTGCCGCCCGCCGATATCGACGACGGGCGTGCCGAGGAACGAGCACTCCTTGATGCCGGCGGACGAGTTGCCGACGACGCAAGCCGTCCGTTTCAGCAGCGCGACGAACTGATCCGCCGGCAGGTTCGTGATGAACCGCATCTGCTCGGTCGCCGCCTCGTGGTGCTCGCGGAAGTGCCGCAGCGTCTCGGCCATCTCGCCGGTCCCGGCGTCGGGGTTGGGCCAGAACCAGACAATCGGAATGTCGAGCGAGGCGAGCGCCCGGAACGTCGCCTCGAGATGAGTGCGATTGTCCGATTCGGTCGTGACCGGATGCTGGATGACCGTGAGAAACGGCCTCGTCACGTCGACGTCGTGACCGACGCCGTACGCGCTCAGCTCGGCGGTCGTGATGTCCACGTTCACGCACGACGCGCGCTCCACGTCGAGCGATCCGGTATTGAAGACGTAGCGGGGGTCCTCGCCCATCGCCAGCACGCGCCGCTTCGCGTCGTCGTTGGTGACGAAGTGAATGTGCGCGAGCTTCGTGATCGCGTGACGCACGCTCTCGTCGATGCTGCCGGTGAGGTCGCCGCCCTCGATGTGGGCGATGGTCTTGTTCAGATACGCGGCGGACATCGCAATCGCGAGCTGCTCGAAGCGATCGCCGCAGATGACGACGACGTCTGGGTCGGCAGTGTACAGGCTGTTGGTGACTTCGAGCGCCGTGAGGCAGGCGGTCTTCGCCATCGCGACGTGATTGCCACCTTCGATGACGTTGAAGAGCGACGCCGAAATCGTGAAGCCGCCTTCCTTGATGTCGTCCGAGACGTGGCGGCTGTACTTGTCGAGCAGGATCGACCCGCCGAGCATCAGCTCAAGATCGACGGACGGATGCTGATGCAGCTTCCTGATCAACAGCTGGCTGCGCCCGTAGTACGCGCGGCTCGTGATCGGAAAGCAGACGCGGCGGTTGCGGCGGCCGGTCATACGCGCGCCGGGTCGTGATTCACGACGACGGTCTTCCATTCGCAATAGACGTCGAGCGCCTCGGTCCCGGGCTCCCGGAAGCCGTTGCCCGAGTTCTTCACGCCACCGAACGGCATGTGCGGTCCAGCGCCGTAGGTCGGCCCGTTGACCGACACGAGTCCCGCGCGATAACGCGCGACGAACTCCTCGATGCGGTTGCTGTTGACCGTGTGAATCGCGCCGGTCAGGCCGTAACTCGTCGAGTTGGCGACGTCGATGGCATCGTTGAAGTCTTTCACGCGGTACAGACACGTCACGGGGCCGAAGATCTCGTCCTGCGACAGTTCGTCATCCAGCGCGACGTCGTCGAGCACCGTCGGCGCGATGTAATAGCCGGGACCGAGCGCCTCGACGGCGCACCCGCCGGTGAGCAACCGGGCGCCGCGTCGTACGGCCGCATGGACGGCGCCGAGAATGCGGTCGCGGCTCTCGCGCGAAATCACCGGGCCGCAATCGTCGTTCTGACCCGATCCGATCTTCAGCGCCTCCGCCCGCTTGACGATCGCCTGACGAAAGTCATCGTAGAGGTGGCGGAACACGATGATGCGGCTCCCCGACGCGCAGCGCTGCCCCGCGTCGATGAACGCCGAGTTGACCGCGTGCTCGACGGCCACCTGCAGATCCGCGTC